>CAYOSI010000004.1:0-88473 GCA_964406615.1 uncultured Oscillospiraceae bacterium | reverse complement strand
CCTCATTCTGCCAGACTCCTGCAAATTAATTTGCGCATAATTCTTGACAGTACCTCGGGAAGTTTTTTTCTTGACTTTGCTTGCGGATTTTTCATTATATATGGCTATCGGAGTGCGCTTCAACAGAAAAACCGCCCTTGTCGTTTAGACAAGAGCGGTTTCTTCGATTGGCGGAGGCGGTGGGATTCGAACCCACGAGCCCTTGCGGGCTACCTGATTTCGAGTCAGGCCCGTTATGACCACTTCGATACACCTCCACGGGCTGTATCAGCCCTGATACTATACCATTTTGCCGGGGGGATTGTCAACCGCATTGAGAGACATGAACGCAAAAAAGGAACCGTCAGGCACAGGCTCGTCGGTTCCTTTTTCGTCAGGCTCAGTAACCGACGATGGAGGCGCCGCCGTCGATGACCATGACCTGGCCGGTGGTGTTGCCGGACAGATCGGAGCAGAGGAACAGTGCGGCGGCTGCGATCTCCTCCGGGGTGTTCAGCACGCGGCCGGTGGGAACGTGGTTGATCGCCGGGGGCGGGTTGCCGCCGGGACCCTCGTGCGGGGTGACGACGCCGGTGTCAAAGGAGGCCGTACCGCCGGGTGCGATGGCGTTCACGCGCACGCCCAGTCCGCCCCATTCGGAGGCGGCCTGCAGGGTGATGGCGACCACGGCGCCCTTGCTGGCGCTGTAGGAGGCGGAGCACATAGGAGGCACCATACCGCGGATGCCCGCCATGGAGGCGATGTTCAGGATGGAGCCGCCGCCGTTCTGCATGCTCTGCTTCACGACCTGCTGCATCATGAAGAAGGTGCCCTTGGCATTGGTATTCAGCACGCGGTCCCATTCGGCGGGGGAAAGCTCCAGGCCGGGGCCGCCGGTCATGATGCCGGCTGCCTGGATCAGGACGCGGATCTCGCCCAGCTCCTCACGGATGCGGGCCACGGCGCCCTCGATGGCGGCGGTATCGGCGATATCGAGCGCGTAGGGATGGACCTCGCCGTCGGCCTTGAGCATCTCGGCGGCCTGACGGATCTTCGCCTCTCCGCGGCCGATCATCGCGACGACCGCGCCGGACCGGGCAAGCGCCTGCGCGCAGGCGAAGCCGATGCCGCTGCCCGCGCCGGTGACGACGGCGACCCTGCCGGTAAAATCAATATTCATGGGGTTTTCCCTCCTGTGGTATGTTTAACAGGTACAGAATACCATGTTTTTCCCGATTGTTCAAGAGCTGTTCAGCCCAACGCGACGTCGAGCGCCATCATGACTGAAAAGCCCACGGCGAAAAAAAGCGTCCCCAGGTCGGAATGCTCACCCTCGCTCATTTCCGGGATCAGCTCCTCCACGACGACATAGATCATGGCGCCGGCGGCAAAGCTCAGGAAATACGGAAGGAACGGAACAAAAAACCGGGCGGCCAAGATCGTCAGAACCGCCGCGGCCGGCTCCACAGCCCCGGAGAAAACGCCCCACAGGAAGGAACGGCCCCGGTCCATGCCCTCGGCCCGCAGCGGCATGGATATAATCGCGCCCTCCGGAAAGTTCTGTATCGCGATACCCAGCGAGAGCGTCAGCGCGCCGGCTATCGTGATCCCGCTGTCGCCGCTGAGGTACCCGGCGAAAACCGCGCCGACCGCCATCCCCTCCGGAATGTTATGCAGGATGACGGCCAGCGCCATCATGGCGGTGCGAGACAGGCGCGACGGCGGTCCCTCCGCTTTTTCGCTGAACATATGAAGATGCGGCGTGACGCGGTCAAGCAGCAGCAAAAATAAAATCCCGGCCCAGAAGCCGATGACGGCGGGTAGAAACGACAGCCGTCCATAGCTCCCGGACTGCTCGATCGCGGGAAGGAGCAGGCTCCAGACCGAGGCAGCCGTCATGACTCCGGCGGCAAAGCCGGTCAGCGCTCGCTGCAGCCTGCGGTGAAGCGCGCCGCGCAAAAAGAAAACACAGGCCGCCCCCAGAGAGGTCCCCAAAAACGGAAGCGTGATCCCCTGCGCAATTTCTATCATGTTTTATCCCCCTTTCTGCACGGAACGTGCCAGGCTATTCTATGGTTAGTTATAACTAACTAGTGACTCATTATAACAGGAAAAATCGGATGCGTCAAGGCGGCTCCGCCGGCGGCGTTTGTTACCGAAATGTTCATACACATGCTTTTTCAGACGTGCTATAATAGCGTCACCGAAAAACGGCGCGGGAGTTTTTGCATACGACGGGCGAAGCCCCGTGCGTGGATGAGGGGAGGTCGACGCGGAAACAAGCGATGGAGCAGTTTGCA
This sequence comes from uncultured Oscillospiraceae bacterium, assembly GCA_964406615.1. Taxonomy (GTDB): domain Bacteria; phylum Bacillota; class Clostridia; order Oscillospirales; family Oscillospiraceae; genus CAJOIG01. Next base: position 86,194 of record CAYOSI010000004.1, on the reverse strand, counting down.
AGAACAGAGCTTCTCCTTGGCGCAGACGCCATGGAGCGGCTGTATAGTGCGCGTGTTGCGGTCTTTGGGGTCGGCGGCGTGGGCGGCTACGCGGTGGAGGCGCTGGTCCGCAGCGGTGTGGGCGCGCTCGACTTGGTTGATAACGACCGGGTGAGCCTGTCGAACCTGAATCGGCAGATCATAGCGACGCACAGAACCCTTGGCCGGTACAAGGTTGATGCGGCGGCGGAGCGTGTTCTGGACATCAATCCCCGGTGCGTCGTGCGGAAATACCCGCTTTTTTACAGCCCGGAGACAGCAGAGCGTTTTGATTTCTCCGTGTACGATTATGTGGTGGACGCCATCGACACGGTGACGGGAAAGCTTGCGCTGGTGCTTCAGGCGCAGGCGGCAGGCGTGCCGGTCATCAGCAGCATGGGGGCTGGAAATAAGCTCGACCCCGCGGCCTTTGAGGTGGCGGATATTTACCAAACCTCCGTCTGTCCGTTGGCCCGGGTCATGCGGCGGGAGCTCAAAAAACGGGGTGTGAAGCGCCTGAAGGTGGTCTATTCCAGGGAAGAGGCCATGACCCCGGCGGGAACGCCGTCGGATGCCGCGGGGCGTCCGACGCCGGGCAGTACGGCCTTTGTGCCCGCGGCGGCGGGACTGGTCCTTGCCGGCGAGGTCATCCGGGACCTGACCGGCAGACAAAAAAGAAATCGAAACTAAGCAAAAGCCGTCCTTCCGTTCGGAAGGACGGCTGTGGTTTATCATGCGGGATCAGATCACATAGTGGTTGCCCGGATCATCGACCTTCATCAGGTCGGCAATGGTGTATTGATCCAGATAGTCGTTGATGACCTTGTCCAGGCCCTGCCACATGGGCAAAGTGCGGCATTCGGCCAGCCGGCCGCAGACGGGGCTGTTCGGCTCCAGACAGGACACCGGGGCAAGAGAGCCTTCGGTCAGGCGCAGAACACGGCCCACGGTGCATTGCTCGGGCGTGACGTTCAGACGATATCCGCCGCCCTTGCCGCGCAGGCCGGAAAGGACGCCGCCCTGGACCAGTGTTTTGACGATGCTTTCAAGATATTTTTCGCTGATCTGCTGCTTCGCGGCGATTTCCTTGAGGGGAACATATCCGGAGCTCCCGCGCTCCGCCATGTCGATCAGGACGCGCAGCGCATAGCGGCCCTTAGTGGAAACCATCATGGGAATTATCACCTCGTGTACGAATATAATCCTATTATAGAACATGGTTTATAGGAATTCAATGAAAAAATGTGGAAAAGGGCTTGACAAAAAAGAAGAAGAGAGATATAATTACCCTAAATTCCTACTGGGTAGGTTGGTTAATTGAAGGGGACAGCCGTGAGCTGCCCGATCGCTTTTATGCAGGGAGGATTTTTCCATGAGCCGTATTTTTACATCCGCCGATCAGCTGATCGGAAGAACGCCCCTTTTGGAGCTGACGCAGATTGAGAAGGAGGAGAAGCTTGAAGCGCGGCTTCTCGCAAAGCTGGAGTATTTTAACCCGGCCGGTTCCGTGAAGGACCGCGTGGCCCGCGCCATGATCGACGATGCAGAGCAGAAGGGCATCTTGAAGCCCGGCTCCGTCATCATTGAGCCGACCTCCGGTAATACGGGCATCGGCCTGGCGTCTGTGGCGGCGGCCCGAGGGTATCGCATAATCATCGTCATGCCGGAAACCATGAGCGTGGAGCGCCGCCAGCTGATGAAGGCCTATGGCGCGGAGCTTGTCCTGACCGAGGGCGCGAAGGGCATGAAAGGCGCGATTGCGAAGGCTGAGGAGCTTGCCGCGGAGATTGAAGGCGGCTTTATTCCCGGCCAGTTTGTGAACCCCGCAAACCCGGCAGTCCACAAGGCGACCACCGGCCCGGAGATCTGGGAGGACACCGACGGTCAGGTAGACATCTTCGTTGCCGGCGTCGGCACGGGCGGCACGATCACCGGCGTCGGCGAGTATCTGAAAGAGAAGAAAGCCGCGGTAAAGATTGTTGCGGTGGAGCCTGCCGGTTCCCCGGTGCTGTCGAAGGGTACGGCCGGTGCGCATAAGATTCAGGGCATCGGAGCGGGCTTTGTTCCCGATGTGCTGAACACGGCGATATATGATGAGATCATCACGGTGGAAAACGAAGACGCTTTCGCAACCGGAAAGAAGATCGGCCAGACCGAGGGCGTGCTGGTGGGCATTTCGTCCGGTGCGGCGCTTTGGGCGGCGGTCGAGCTTGCCAAGCGTCCGGAGAATAAGGGAAAGACCATTGTGGTTCTGCTGCCCGATACCGGCGACCGTTATCTATCGACCCCGATGTTTGCGGACTGAGCAGAAAAATAAATAAAAAACTCCGGCGCCGTATATGTGGGTGTCCGTAAAACAGTTAATCCTCCGTATGGCTTAGATCATACGGAGGATTTGTTTATGTCTAATCTTCAAACCTGCTGGCGGCGAACGGTTTGTCAAAACCGTTTGCCGCCAGCAAGTTCACAGGGGATAACCGCTTTAGCGGCGCAGGGGGGTGTAGCTACCTTGACGGAATGAAGTGACGCAACATTCTCGGTCAAGCAGTTTTCTTTTGCCGACGGAAGGTGAAGCTCCGCAGAACGCACGCTACTTCCGACAGGAGAGTATAGAAGTGCGCCTTTTTTAAACAATTTCATGCACGCCCGTTCTTCAGGTGAAGGCGATGCTCATTTTATGTAGCGTTTGCTTGTATGACACCCCAAATAAAAGACAATACACATCATCAAAAAAGCTGCGATATATGAAGGCGGCATCGTATGAAACATCCTTGTAAAGATAAAAGCTAAGCTAAGAAGTGGCAAATAATAAACCTGAGTTGCCGCACCAACTTGAGTAGTCCAATATTGTCCAAGAATATACTCCTGATAGATAATTAACAGTAGCACGATAAAAGCTACAGAGTTACCCAAAATAGTTGCTGCTTTTTTAGTACCGACAAGCTTGTATGAATATCTACCGACAAAAAACCAAGCGATCAGAAAAGCTATGCCAATCAATTTGTATGGTAGCACCATATTGGAAAAGGGGCCGAGCATCAAATAATTCATACCGTAGCCAATAAAAAACGGTATAATCCCGACTAAAAGCAGCGTCATTTTCTTCATTTTCGGTCCCCCCCTATTAAATTTTTGTCGCACAGATTTCAGTTTTCTCATGCTTTCTTTAGACAAATATATCAGAAAAATTTGAACATGTCTACTATACGCATAAAGAAGCACCCGAAGAAGTTTGGGCTTCTTCGGGTGTACTCAATACTGTCTTACGGACACCTCACAATGGCGCCGGAGCTTTTTGTTGGGGTTTGGGGATTACTGAGCGATAAAGGCGGCGAAGCTGAGCGCGCCGAACTGGGTGACGAACATCTCAAACGGGAAGGCGTTCACATCTGCGCCGAAGCCCACACCGTCGAGCTCGCCGATCGCCATGGCCCGGGCGCTGTCATCGAAGCCGTTGCCGTCGCCGACGCCGTCATAGCTCGCCATGTATTCGCGCAGGTACGCCTCATAAGCGTCATACTCTTCCGCGGTCGCAGGCTGGGCGGTGGCGTCGAGGGTGTTGGCCTGGTTCTCGGTGCCGTCGGTAGCGGGCACGGCGTCGGCCGCAGCGGCCTCGGCGGCTGCGGGCTCGACCTTGATGATGCCGTTGTCAAGGACGGTGACGACGCCGTTCACGACGGACGTCTCGTCCACGTTCAGGACGGAGACATAGCTGGTCTCGGTGACGTTCCAGACCGCGCCGTTCGTCAGGGTGACGATGACGCCGTTGTTGACGGTCTCGGAGGGGGTGCAGGCGACCCTGCCGAGGTTCTCGCGGTTGCCGTGGACAAGGCCGTCGTCGGCAGCATAATTCTCGTCGGAGGAGGTCATGGTCTGGTCGATGATGTCAACGTCATGCTCGCACCAGCCGGAGGAGATGATGCCGGTCAGCTCGGAGTTGTCGAGGGTCAGAACGAGGTTCTTGGAGACGAACTGGTGGCAGTTGAAGATATCACCGTTCAGAGCGGTCTCGCCGTTGCAGTCCTGGAAGTAGGCCTGCACCGCCTCGTTGTAGTTATAGCTGCCGTCGGCCCACATCGTGCTGGCGGGGCCCCAGTTGTCGGCGGCGGTGACATCGAAGCCCTCGTCCTTCGGGGCGATGGAGTCGTCGATGACGATCTCCGTGGTGCCGAGGGAGCCGGGGTCATCGGAGTCGAATGCGAGGACAAGGACGGGAGCGGTGATTTTGGTGTTGCGGACGAAGAGGTTCGAGCCGGTAGCGCCCATGATCATCTCCGCGGAGGCGGCGTTTTCATCGAGGTTATCCTGCGTGTAGCCCTCGCCGGTCCCCTTGTAGATGAAAGCGATCTCGCCTGCGGTCAGGTCAGCGTCGGAGACAAAGGTGATGCCGCCGGCGTTGGAGTGGCACATGACGATGCTCTTGCGGGCATTGACGACGGTGCCGTTGACATAGGCGGAAGAAGCGTACTCGTTGGCCTCGACATTGCCGTAATCGGCGTTCACGGTGCAGCCGGAGTAGACGTTGATGTTTGCGCCGATGGAGTAGCTGGAGTAGCCGGTGCGGCCCTGATCCATGTCGGTAATGTTCAGCTCGGTGTCGATCAGGGTGTTCTTGCCGGCGAAGTAATACAGGCTCGTATCGTTGGTCTGGGGCAGCGCGACCATGTCGTCCTCGGAGGCCACGGCGTCAAGCTGGGCGAGATACTCGTCCGTCAGGCCGGTCGCGGCGACCGCAAACTCAGCGAGCGTCATGATGGAGCCGTCGGCGTTCGCGTAGCCCTTGCCGTCGACATAGGCGGCGTTCAGCTCGACGAGGTCGTCCGCAGTGGGGTTCTCGGTGCCGTCAACGGACAGGGAGGCCCAGCCGAAGGAGTTGATGACGGTGTTGTAATAGTAGTTGTCGTAGTAGTCGCAGTACTGGCAGGTGCGCACGACGCCGTGCAGGCCCAGGACCCAAACCGCGCAGTCCTCTCCCTCGGGGTCGCCGGTGGAGGTGAGCGTGGAGTTGGAGACATAGATGGTGGGATAGGCGTCATGCGTGCTCAGACCGCCGAAGAGAGCGGTGCGGGTGACGCCGTCGCCGGTGATGGTGACGTTGTTGAGGAACACGGTGCTGTCGCCGGTAACGGACACGGCGCAGCCGTCGCCGGTGAAGTCGTCGCCGCCGGACTCATGGTTGCCGGTCTGCAGGATATGGAAGGTGGAGTCGTCGATACGGTACTCGCCGTTCGTGACGGTGACGATGCTCATATTGGGCTGATCGGCGGTGATCTCCGCGCTGGAAAGGCCGTTCTCGTCGATAACGCCGTTCACGGCGGAATCAGCGACGATAAGCTCCTTTCCGGCCTTTGTGATGACGGACTGTGTGCTGTACTCGGAGGAGCTGTCGGCGCTGGATGTCAGGGGGACGACTTCCAGAACGACGGAGCCGGTGTAGGCGCCGGCCTTCTGGGCCATGACCTGGCCGTCCACGGTCATGATGACGCAGTAGCCGTCGGGAGCGGCGTACTCATTGTCGGCCTTGAGGGTCAGGCCGTCGGGAAATACGGTTTTCCCGGTGATGATGGTGGCGGCCGCCGCCGAAGCGGGGTCTTCACCGGAGGGCTCGCCGGACGCCATGGCGGTCACGCCGAAACTGGCGACCATGGCGAGTGCGACGAGAATACTGAGCAGCTTCTTCATAGTTTTCCTCCTTTTAATTTGTGCGCCTTTTGCGCGCACCGGTTAACATCAGTTTATTCTTTCACAAGCGGTCTGTCAAGAAAAACAACGCCCTTCCGGGCGCTGTATCGGCGTGTTTATGAGCGGGCGGCGGTTGGGGGCTTGTGTTTTTTCCACTTGCCGGAGAGAAAATAGGGGAACATGACGAGGAAAAAGGCGTAGCCGGCGGCGGCGCTTCCGAGCCAGTAGCCGCGGACGCCCATGCCGAGGGTCTCGCCGAGCAAAAGGCACAGACCAATGCGCATGACCACGCCATCCAGAAGGCCGAGCGCGAAATTCATCATCGGAAAGCCCATGCCGTTGCACAGGGCGGCGCTGGGGCCGCGGCAGGCCCAGCCGAAATAATTCATCACGGCGATGAGAACATAGGCGTGGCTCATCGCGAGAACGGCGGGGTCGCCGTTGAAGATTGAGAAGATCGGCTCGGGCCACAGGATGATGGCAAGCGACAAAACGGCCGCGAACGCGCCGCCGATCCAAAGCGAATCGGAGAGCGTTTTCTGTACGCGGTCGAATTTCTGTGCGGCAAAATTCTGTCCGATCATGGTAGCGCCGGCGAGGCTCAGGGCCTGTGTGACGACGCTTGCGACCATGGAGAGCTTGGACCCGACGCCGGAGACGGCGGAGGCGGTGACGCCGAAGGCGTTGATGCGGCTTGCAACATACAGGGAGGAAATGCTAATGGCGCAGCTCTGGATGGTCATGGGAACGCCCATTTTGAGGAGCAACCAGAGCATGGCCCGGTCCGGGACCAGGTTCCGCGGCGTAAAGTCAAAGCCGAGCGCCCGCCGGCGCCGCCACAGGTATACGACGGCGATCAGGAAGCTTGCGCCCTGCGCGATGACGGTCGCAAGCGCGGCGCCGAAGGCGCCCATGCCGAGGCCGACAAGGAGCAGATCCAGCGCCGCGTTCAGCACGGAGGCGACGGCGATGAACGCCATCGGGCGCTTGGAGTCGCCCATGCCGCGCAGGATCGCGGAGATCATGGTATAGCCGAATATGAAAAACAGCCCCGCCGTGCAGCAAAGAATATAGGCGCGGCAATGCGGCAGCGCTTCGGCCGGGACGTTCAGGACGCGCAGCCACACGCCGGCTCCCGCAAGTCCCAGCGCGGTGATGAGAAGGCTCAGCACGAGGACAAAGGAGAACATCGTGCCCACGATTTTCGACACGGAGGCGCGGTCGTTCAGCCCGACATACTGGCTGATGATGACCTGCCCGGCGTTGCAGAAGCCCATGGCGATAAAGGCATACAGGTGGAGAAGATCCGCGCCGGTGCCGACGGCGGAGAGTCCCGCCGCCCCGATAAACCGGCCGACGACGGCCATGTCGACGAGGTTGTATGCGTTTTGCAGGAGGTTTGACAGCATGAACGGGCCGGAAAACGCCAACAGCTGCCGGGTGATCGGGCCGGTGGTGTAGTCGCGGAGCATGCTCTCCGGGTGGCTCATAGTTTTATCAGTCCCACGTTTTATATAATGATGTATACGTTCGTTGGCCGGCGCGCCGGGGACGGTCAGCGTTTGATGCGGATGGTGACGAGCATTTCCTCGTCGACCTGCCGGTGGTCGAGCGTCACGTCCACGCCGCCCCGGCGCATGACGTCCACGCTGTGCCGCAGGGAATTCAAAAACACGCGCACATCCTTGAGGACGAAGCGCGACCGGGGCTCGGCGGCCGGTCTGGCGGTCAGAAGCCCGTCGATATAGGCCTCCGAGGCGGCCACGGTGAGGCCGTGACCAATGATATGGCTCAGCGCCGCGCGGCGGGCGTCGTCGTCCGGCAGGCGCAGAAGGGCCCGGCCGTGACGTTCGGACAGCCCGGCGGCCCGCAGTCCGTCGAGGATATCGGTCGGCAGCTTCAAAAGCCGCAGCTTATTCGCCAGCGTCGGCTGGCTCATGCCGAGCCGGCGGGCGCATTCCTCCTGGCTGAGACCGAACAGGCCGATCAGCCGGTCAATGCCCTGCGCCTGCTCGATGAAATCCAGGTCCTGCCGCTGTAGATTTTCCACCAGCGCGATCGCGCCGGATTCCGCGCCGTCCACATCCAGAATGATGCACGGCACCTCGTCGAGCCCTGCGCGCACCGCGGCCCGCAGCCGGCGCTCGCCGGCGACGAGCTCATAGCCGTTTGCCCGTCGGCGCACGGAGAGCGGGCTCAGGACCCCGTAGCGCCGGATGCTGTCGGCGAGTGCGGCAATGCCGTCGCTGTCGAAAACCTGCCGCGGCTGGAGCGGGTTCGGGGCGATCTCGTCGGTCCGGAGCTGAACGATGGTATCCGCTGTCCGGCGCGGGCGCGATCGAAGTATCTGCATATCCGCCGCCTCCCTGTCTTTTGTGTCAGCGTTATTGTACCGCGTCGGCCACGCAAAAACGGGAGATATATGTAGGCCGGCGGAAGCCGGCTTTGATTTACGGTTCCTCGTCCGCTTCATCCCGGGTGCGGAACAGCAGGGATATGCACCACAGTGCCGCAAGGCCCACCAGGGTATATATGACGCGGGAGACAATGGCGGTCTGACCGCCGAAGATCCACGCGACGATGTCAAAGCGGAACAGACCGATGCTGCCCCAGTTCAGGCCGCCGATGATGGCAAGCAGCAGGGCGATTCTGTCTATGACCATGTTCAAAAACTCCTTTTTTGTTTCGTCGCGGGTAGTATGTCGTAAAACAGCGAAAAATATGCGCAGGGCATAAACCCCGCGCAGGTGGTAATTTTTTTAATTTTTGAGCGCTCCGCCGTCCGGCGCAAGCTCGACGACGACTACGGCGACCAGCACCAGCGCGCAGCCGAAAAGCTCCCAGCCGGAGAGGGACGAGCCCGGCATGAGGACATAGCCGGCAAGGACGGAAAACACGCTTTCGAGGCTCAGCAGCAGGGCGGCCACGGCGGGATGCACGCCCTTCTGGCCGATGATCTGGAGCGTGTACGCGACGCCGCTGCTCATGACGCCCGCGTATAGGATCGGCAGCCAGCAGGCCAGGAGGCCGGCCCAGGTGGGATGCTCAAAGAGGAACATGCAGGGCAGGCAGAGAACGCCGACGACAAAAAATTGGATGCAGCTTAAACGCACCCCGTCAACAAGCGGAGAGAAGCGGTCGATGATGAGAATATGTCCCGTGAACGCGAAGGCGCAGAGCAGGAGAAGCAGGTCGCTCAGGCCGAGGCCAAGACCCTGGCCGGCAGCGAGTCCGTCCATCAGGGACAGGCAGAAGAAGCCCGCGATGGCGACGATAACGCCGAGCCATACGAGCTTCGGCGGCTTCTTGCCGAGAAAGAGGCTGAAAATGGGGACGAGGACGGTGTAGCAGGCGGTGATAAAACCGGCTTTTCCGACATTCGTGGAGGGGTCCTGCAGCGCGATGCCGAACTGCTGCAGATTCGAGGCGATAAAAAGCGCGATGCCGCAGGCGGCGCCGCCGAGGAGAAGCTCCTTCCGGCTGCCTTTTTGGAAGCTGCCCTGTTTTTTCCGGAGCCTGTCAAGAAACGGCAGCAGGAGCAGCAGCGCCGCGCCGCCGATCAGGCTGCGTGCGCCGGTATAGGTAAACGGCCCGACGTAGTTCATGCCGTCCTTTTGGGCGACAAAGGCGACGCCCCAGATAATGGCGGCTAAGAGAAGCAGGGCGGAGCTTTTGGCAGACTGTTTTTTCAAGGGAATACCTCGCATGAAAAAATAAAAATGACATTAAAGGCTATTATAGCACAGAAAAGGCGGATACGCCATAAATTTTTGGAAATCGCGGAAGGGGATATTTGACATTCCCGGGATGAGACATTATAATGGTTAAGTTAATACATTAAGAAAGGAATGATTCCCATGGCCCAGAATAAAGTTATGACCGTGCAGGAAGCGATCGGCAAGTATTGCTTCAGCGGCATGACCGTCCTGCTGCCCGGTTTCGTCAACGTCGGTGTTTCCGAAGTCCTCATCGAGGGACTGATCGAAGCGGGTGTGAAGGATCTCAGCGTTATCTCCAACAACACCAGCGTTCCCGGCCGCGGCATCGGTAAGCTCGTCCGCGCCAACACCATCAAGAAGATCACCTGCTCTCATATCGGCAACAACTCGGAAACCGTCCAGAAGGTTATCGACGGTGAGATCGACCTGACCTTCGTTCCCCAGGGCTCTCTCTGCGAGAAGGTCCGCGCCGGCGGCGCCGGCATCGGCGGCATCCTGACCCCGACCGGTCTGTACACCCCGATGCAGGAGGGCAAGCAGGTCGTCGAGTGGGACGAGGAAAAGGGCGAGTACAAATTCCTCGAGGGCGAGATCGTTCCCGATCCCGCCAAGAAGCGCTTCATCCTTGAGCTGCCCCTCCATGGCGACGTGTGCTTCGTTCACGCCTGGAAGGCCGACAAGATGGGCAACGTCGTGTATCGCCGCACCTCCCGCAACTTCAACGAGGTGTTCGCCACCGCCGCCGACCATGTCATCGTCGAGGCGGAGCAGATCGTTGAGGTCGGCGAGCTTGATCCCGACGAGATCATGACCCCGGGCTTTGTGGTCGATGCCGTTGTGCAGGGCCGCACCCTGACCGAAGCGTAAGGAGGTATTTGAAGATGAATCCTATGGAACTCAAGGGTAAGGACCTGATCGCTTATCGTACCGCTCGCTTCTTTGAGGACGGCAACGTCGTGAACCTGGGCATCGGTATGCCCACCAAGTGCCTTGACTACCTTCCCGAAGGCGTTGACGTTTGGGTCGACTCCGAGAACGGCGTCGTCGGCCTGACCGGCGCTCCCAAGGAAGGCGAACACGCCGATCCCAACGTTGTTGACGCAGGCGGCAAGGCCTCCATGCTCCGCGTGGGCGGCTCCTGCTTCGACAGCTTCCGCTCCTTCGGCTTCATCCGCGGCGGCCACATCGACGCGACCGTGCTCGGCGCTTATGAGGTCGATGCGGAGGGCAACCTCGCCAACTGGATGATCCCCGGCAAGACCGCCGCGGGCATGGGCGGCGCGATGGATCTCGTGACCGGCTCCAAGATCACCATCGTCATGACCACCCACTGCGACAAGGCCGGCAACCCCAAGATCGTTGAGAAGACCGCGATGCCCCTGACCGGCTATCACTGCATCAACTATGTCGTGTCGGAGCTTGCCGTCATCGAGATCACGCCCGAGGGCGCGAAGCTGCTCGAGGTCGCTCCCGGCGTCACCGTCGAGGAAGTGCAGGCCAAGACCGGCGCAAAGCTCATCATCCCCGAGACCGTCGGCTGCATGGTCAAGGAGTAATCCCACCACCGGAATTTTTGAAGAAAAACGGCAGGACACCGAGGTGTTCTGCCGTTTTTCGTTCGGAGAGGCGAAACGGTTATTTGAGGGTTGCTTTTTCCGGGGACAGGCGGTAAAATGTCCCTGGTGATATTCTATGAAAAAAATGCTTTTGATCGTCAACCCGAACGCCGGCCGGAACGGCTATCGCGATAACCTGAGCGATGTGCTCCACACGCTGCATAAGGGCGGCTGGCGGGTCACGGTCGCGTTTACCGACGGTCACGGCGACGCCCCCCGGCTGGCGGAGGAGCTGGCTCCCGACTATGAGCGCGTTGTGTGCATGGGCGGGGACGGAACGCTGGGCGAGACCGTTTCCGGTCTGATGCGCCTGCCGCCGGAGAAACGCCCGGAGCTTGCCTATATCCCGATGGGAACGTCGAACGACAGCGCGACGACCCTCGGCCTGAGCCGCGATTCCGTGCAGTCCGCGTATACGGCTGCCAGCGGCCGGTCTATCCCGCTGGACGTCGGCCACTTTAACAGCGATCAGTATTTTACCTACGTTGCGGCCTTCGGCGCCTTTACGGAGGTCAGCTATGAAACGCCGCAGGAGCAGAAGAACACCTTTGGCTGGCTGGCCTATGCCGCGGGCGCGATGAGCAGTTTGACGCGCCTGACCCACCGCATCTGCCGCATCGAATACGACGGCGGCGTGGTGGAGGGCGACTTCATTTTCTGCGCGGTAACAAATACCCGGCGTTTTGGGGGGTTCATCCGCCTGGATGACAGCGCGGGCGTATCGCTGAGCGACGGCCTGTTCGAGGTGGTGCTGATTCGCACGCCGGATTCGATTTTGCAGGTCGGTCCGATTATGTCGGATGTGCTCGCAAACAAATTTACGAGCGAATATGCGATGCTGCTTCACAGCCGGCGCGTCAAGGTCACATTTCAGGAGCCGACGGCCTGGACGCTCGACGGCGAGAGCGGCGGCCGGTACATGGAGGTCGTGTGCGAGAACATCCCGCATGCGATTCAGGTCATCGTAAGTGACGCATAAGCAAAAAGAGACCGCACACGCGGCCTCTTTTTTGTTTATGCGGGGAGCGGCTTAGCTGTTCCAATCGACCTCGCGGATGACGACGCTGCCAAGGTTGGGCAGCTCATAGGCGGCCTCGGGGAAGGCCTTCTTCTCGACATACGAGGTGATGGTTTTGACAACGGAGGTATCCTGAATGACCTCGGGCAGCTCGGTGCCGGGCTGTACCTCGATTATCAGCTCGCAGCCTGGGGCGACGTACACATTCAGCGGACGGCTGAAGGTGGTGCCGTCGAGACGGATGCGCATGGAGCTGTAAGAGCCGAACTCCGCGCCCTCGATGCTGATGTCGCAGAGCGTGCCGTCAGGCTCGCCGCTGGACAGGGTCATGCCGCCGCCGAGGGTGATCTCGCCGCAGTCGATATAGCGCGCGTCGACCTTGGCCTCCTTCTGGAGGGTGGCGATGCCCGCGTTATAGGTGATGTCGCAGTCGTACATCGTGTAGGAGGTGACGTCGGTGAGCTGGGAGGTGTTGTTTGTGAAGCTCGTCGCGCTGGCGTCAATGACGGAGCCCTCCGCGTAAGCGGTGGCGACGCCGGTCATGGTGCCGAAGCCGTTGCCGAAGTACGGGCTGTCGATAATGAACAGGCTCGCGGCCTCATCGTTGAAGGCGGTGGGCGTGGAATCCTCCGCGCCGATACCGTCCTGGTTCATGGTGCAGCGGTTATAGATGGTGACGCCGGAGAAGAAATCGGAGCTGTGCATGCGGCCGGTCTGTGTGCCGGCGGTGGTCAGGTCGCAGTCCTCATAGATCAGCGTGCCGTTGTAGCACATGCCGGAGGACTGCCGGTCGATGGTACAGTCGCGGAGAAGGATGGTTGCGCCGGTGGTGGGGAAGAAGCCGCCGTGCTGGCGCTCGACGGTGTCGAGCCAGTGGAAATCGGTATTCTCAAAGGTGAGGAGCGTGCCCTCGCCATAGGCCACGACCGCCATGGAATCGCCCCAGCGATAGGCCAGCGTGTAGTCGAGGCCCTCGGTCACGTTGTCGACGGTGACGCTGGAATCCGAGATAGTGACCTGTGCGCCGTCATGGGCGGCGATCAGGGATGTCCCGGCGATCTCGTTTTCGGGGGACTCGCCGATCAGCTCAAAGATCTCGCCGGAAACAGCGGCGTCCTCGGCATAGTCGTGGATGACCGTTGTGCTGCCGAAGAGGTCCCATTTGTCCCCGGTGCGGGCGCCGGTGCCCTGGCAGATGGTGTAGAGGATTCGGATGGCGTCGAGCTTGGAAAGCGGGGCCGTGGGGTCGACGCTTCCGTCAAACAGGCCGGCGTCGGTGAAGAACTTTACAGCGTCCTCAACCTTGTAGTCCGCAGCCTTTGCCACGAGCTCGTCAGGGAAGACGGCGTTCACAGACGTGGTGGTCTCGGTGTAGGGTTTGCCGGTCTGGGCCTCGATCTCGGCGCGGGTCTCGTCATCGAGGATCTCCGGGCTCCAGGTCAGGACCTTGAAAAGGGACTGAAGAACGGTCTCGGCGTCGGTGGTGAGCAGGGGGGCGAAATTGTTGCCCTCGCGGGCGCCCAGAACACCGGACCAGCGGCAGGCATAAACGGCGTCGGTGAATTTCCAGTTTGTGTCGCCGGCAAGGGGGTTGTGGGAGAAGTCGTCGTACAGCCAGAGGCCGTCGTCGTTCGAGATGTTGTAGAAGCGATACAGGAAGAAGGCAAGCTCATAGCGGGCGAATTCGGAGTCCACACCGAAGCGGTCCCAGGTCTCGCCGCCGTTGGTGACGCCGCTGGCGAGCCACCAGTTCACGGCGTCCTCATAGGCGTCGTACTGGCCGCCGGCAAGGTCAAAGAAATCGTCGAAGGTGAACAGACCGTAATTGCCGCCGATGGCGCCGGTCTCGCCGCTCTGCGCGGGAGCGTACTGGCTGACGTCGAGCTCATAGCCGCTGGGCTCTATGGTCAGCGCGAACGCCGCCGGCGCAATGGTCAGAAGCAGGCACAGAACCAGCGTGAGAGGCAGGATCTTTTTCAGCAGTTTCATGGAATGGCTCCTTTCGTTCCTTGTAAAAAGAATTTGGAAAGCGTGGCTCCCCAGGCTCACGTTAACAAATTATCAAACAAAAATCAAGGGGAACGGAGGGAGGGACTTTTTTATTTGGGGATACGCATAAAAACAACACCCCGCAGTCCGTCATTTTGACGGAATGTGGGGTGTTTGTGGTCAGGCTTCCATTTGCTTGCCCAGAAAGCCGGCTACTGCGGCGGCAAGCTTCTGCTCCGCTTCGCCGGCACGGGCGCCGTCGGAGCGCTCGAGAAAAACGACGCAGCCCATGACGTCGCCGCCGGACAGAATGGGAACGGCGACGACGGCGTTGGCGGAGCCTTCGCGGTCGGTCACGGGGATGCTCTGCCCGCCCGGCTCGGCGTGATAGGCGCGGCGATTTTCCATGATACCGGCAAGCGCCGGGCTGATGTGTCGGTCAAGAAGCTCCTTCCGGCCGCTGCCGGCGGCGGCGATCACGCCGTCTCGGTCGCATACGGCGGTGGGGAAGTCGGCGGTTTTGTACATGGACTCGCAGATCTGCTCCGCGAAAATGCTCAGCTCACCCATGGGGGAGTATTTCTTAAAAATGACCTCCCCGTCTTTTTCTGTGTAGATCTCCAGCGGGTCGCCCTCGCGGATACGCATGGTGCGGCGGATCTCCTTGGGAATGACGACACGTCCGAGGTCGTCGATCCGGCGCACGATACCGGTTGCTTTCATCTGTATCTTTATCCTCCTGTCAGGTTTGTGTTTGACAGGATTTATTATCCGCAAAAGTACAAAACCTATGCAATCGGGCGAAATTTGGCAATTTTTTGCGGGAAAAGTGACCGCGATCAATTTTGAATGCCGTGCCCGCCCATAATAAAAGGAGACCTCTTGAACATCAGCTCAAGAGGTCCCCTTGGTGCGGGAAGTTTATTTTCCGGCGAGGACCATGGCGTCGATGTAGCCCTGCATGGTCGTACCAGCGGGGTTGCCGGCGACGTGGTGGTCGTCCCAGCTCCAGGCGAAGAAGGAATCTACGCCCATCATATCGAGCGCGACGCCGTCGTTCATGGAGATGAGCACGCTGCTGTCGGTGTCGGCCGAGCCATGGCAGTTATGCACCCATGCGGGCAGCTCGGTCTGCGGGTCGAGGATGTAGTTGAGCGGGTTGTAGAGGTAGACGATGTTCTGACCGAACTTGTCGCCCGCGAGCACCTGCTCGATGTCGGACTTGTAGGCCTCGTAAAGCTCCGCGAAGGTCTCGGCTTCCGCGTCCGTGCCGTCATAGGCAGCATCCAGCTCGTCGTAATACTTATCCATGACGTTCAGCACATGGATGTCCCAGTGCCGGAAGTCCTGATCGAAGTCGCCGAAGACCTGGTTCTCGGCCTGGCCGAGGTCGAGGTCGTCAAAGCTGGGGTTCGTCTTGCTGCGGCCGCGGTAAACCATGAAATCCGCGATGTCGAAATCGACCGTGTATTCGCCGTTCTCGTCGATCGTGACGGTGACCCACTCGGTCAGATCCTCGCCGGAGCCGGTGTCGGCGGCGGCGTTGTTTTCAGAGGCATAGCCCTCGGTTGTGGCCTCGCCCGAGGGCTCGCCGGAGCCGGCATAATCACCGTGAAGATACGCCTCGGCATAGGTCTCGCCATCATAGGCAAGGACCCAGTCCTGCTCGTTCTCGGGCATATTATTGAGGTGCCAGGCAAGCTGCGCTTCGGCGACCTGCTCCATGAGCTCAATATAGGTGCCGCTCCAGGTATCGGTTGCGGCGTCGTATTCGATGGTCAGCGCCTCACGCACACCATCGCCGTCGATGTCATAGGTCAGGCCGCGGGCGTTGATGTATTCCATGTACTCCTCGGCCTCGCCCTGGCTCAGGATCTGGCGGAACTCAGAGTAAGCGGTCACGAGCGAATCATCCTTGGCAAGACCGCTCTCGAACTCGTAGGCCATGTTGGCCTCTTCAAGGTTTGTGATTGCGCTGTACGGGCAGGCGCCCCAAATGGCGTCGGAGATTTCGACGACGTTTCCGTTCTCATCGGTGTAGCGCATGATCGCGCCGGATTCCTCGAGGTACGGATAGAAGTCGGGATGGTTGCCGGTGGCTGCGAGCATCAGGCTGTGTGCGCCGCCGCCCGAACCGCCGGTGGAGACGATGCGTTCCGCGTCGCCGCAGATATTGCCGAGGGCGATGTTGTACTTGAGCCAGCGGACGCAGGACTTCTGGTCAACGAGGCAGTAAGGGGCGTCGCCGCAGTAGTATTTCTCGCCGTAGGCGTTGATGGTGGAGAGGCTCTTGCCGCGGTTGCCGCAGGCGACGTTGATATAGCCGTAGCCGACATAGCTCGCGCCGGCCTTGCCGGTGGTGCCGGCGGAATAGCCTGCCGCGCCGGTGTTCACGATGATGGGAGCGGTGGCGGCGGTGTAGGTCACGCCGTTCGGGTTCTCAAATTCGTAGTCGTAGTCAAATTCAAGGCTGCCGTCCGCGTTCACGCCCTTGACGTAGTATGCCGGGATGGCGACGGAAAGGCCCTGATAATCGGGCATCTCGGGCTTTGCGACCTCCACGACAGGAGAGAGGACATAGACGGCCTTTTCGCCCTCGCCGGAGAGCGTCCAGGAATATTCCATATTGTTGAGGTCGAGAACGGAGGCGATCTGCTCGTCGGTCAGGTCGCGTTCGAACTTGCAGACGCGCTCGATCCAGTCATAGAGATCGTCGGTGTTGATCTCCGCGTCACCGTGGGGCTGTGCCCAGGCGAGAGCATAATCAACGACTGCGTCGGAGTTTGCCATGATGTACAGGGCAAGATCGGCGCTCTCCGCGATGGCGGAGAACTGATCGTTTGTGCCGGTGCGGATGCGGAAGAAGGAAGCGACATCACTGCCTTCGAGATTCGTCAGCGGGTTCAGAAGCGCGACCTCGTCCGCGAGGGAGGCGGCGTCGGCGTAAGCCGCGGCATCGACGACCTCGAAGCCGTCAAGACCGTCATACTTGCCGGAGGTAAGAAGCGCCGCGAGAGTTGTGTCATAGTGCTGCGGCGTACCGTCTGCGGCGGCGAACAGCGCGTTACAGGCATCGGCAAAGTCGGGGTCATCGAAGACCGGGCTGCCGGATACGCGGCTGTGCATGTAGGCGGTAAACTTGTCGAGGCCCGCGATCGTAACGACACAGCCGTCGGCATAGGTCACGATGGTGCTCGGGCCGGTGCTGGCCTTGGCGTAGGTGTATTCCACGCTGATCCAGTCCTCGGCGGCGTTCAGTTCGTCAAGATAGGCCTGCACGGCCTCTTCATCAAGGTAGGTGTACGGGCTCATGCCGGACACGGTGACAGAATAGGTCCCCACGAGATAGTCGGCGAGGGAATCCTCCAGCACGCCGACGATGTAGTCATAATAGCTGCCGGAGCGGATGCCGGTGAGCGTCAGGGGCGTACCGTCCGCCTCCAGACCGAGGCTGTTGATGTAGGAGACAAAAGCTTCCGCGAGATCGTCGGACAGCGCGGACTGGAAGGCATTCATGGCCGTGGGTTCGCCGCTGCCCATGCCGGTGTAGGCGGCGTTGCCGTTGTAGAACCACTCATAGGCCATGTTCTGGTGCTCCAGATCGGTGATCGGGCAGTAGCACTGTGCGGCGTAAATGTCGTCCGTCTCGGTCATGATGGCGCCGATGGCAGAGAGAGCGTCGTCGTAGACGGGGTTGTTGCCGGTTGTGCCGAGGGCCGCGGAGAGCGCGCCGCCCGCGCTGCGGCCGACGGATACAATACAGCCCGCGTCGCCCGCGAGGATGTCGTCGTTATATTTCAGGAAACGGACGACGGCCTTGAGGTCAACAAGGCCGGAGGCGTTGAGGCCGACGTATGTGCCGTTTTCGTCCACGGTGTCACGGCCGCGGACGCCGGGGCACACGACGACATAGCCGCGCTCCAGATAGTTTGCGCAGCGGGCGACGGAGTTGGGCGTGCTCTGGGCATAGCCGCCGATCTCGTTTGCGAGGATAATGGGAGCAGTGGCGGCGTTGTAGCCGTTCACGACCTGCTCAGTCAGCGCGCCGGAGGCATCCAGGTATGCGCCGGGGACGTAGATGTTCACGACCTGGAGTTCCGGAGCGGCGGGATTGAGGCAGTAGGCTGCGCCGGTGAGGCACCATGCGCCGGTGGCCTCATCCTGTGTCCATGCGGCGTTGTCCAGACGCAGCACGGCATAATCCGTGTCCGCCTGGGAGGGCGCGCCGGAGGCCAGCGCACCGGAGGCCAGCGCTAGACACAGTGTCAGCGTCAGCAGGAGGCTGATGATTCGCTTCATAATAGATTGCTTCCCCTTTCGATTATTTGATATTTAAAATGTATCACGAAGCATTTTTGGAGGCAATCGGCAGGGGAACAAACAACGCAAATCCGGAACAAACAACGCAGTTAGGACGCACAAAGACGCTTGGGATAAAACTCCTTGACAGCAACCCGACAAAACGATATAGTGTATGGGAAAGTGAAATAACCGGGTGTAGCGCAGTTGGTAGCGCGCCTGCTTTGGGAGCAGGATGCCGCAGGTTCGAATCCTGTCACTCGGACCATTGAAAAGACCGTCGATTTTTGTCGGCGGTCTTTTGCTATACTTGTATCCATACGGGATTGCAAGGTAGCAAGATTTCAAAGTCCCATAATTACACTCGAAAGTAAAATTGAGTGACAGGATTTCGGTTCTGTAGTATAATTGGGAAGATAAGTATTTGCGGAGATGCAGCAGTTTTTATTGCCCGAACGCGAGAATAAGCAGTTGCTAAAGGAAACGATTCAAGAATTTAGAAGATTTCACATCTGAAAGCAGACTTAAACGATGGAGGTTTAGATGATCGAAAAAATTTATGCGAATTCTCAATTATACATATATCTGACTTTCTGGAAATCCTATAATTACACTCCGACCAAACCCCTCTGAAATCGGCTGATTTCAGAGGAGTTTTTCCTATTCCTTATTTAGCGGTGCCGGGCTCGAGAATAATTTCAGATTAATTATGATGTTTGCTTTCCATCGGTTCCTTCATATAAGCGTCTCAGATGCTATGATTTCAAACGGAGTCAACATACAGTTTTCCATATAATCAATTGTGAGCAATACTGACCTTCTGTTGTGTTTTTCTTGTTTTTACGCTATAATTTGCTTAACACTACAGGAGGTGCAAGATGAAACTAAATTCTAATGGTCAACGAATTCTTTATGAACTTTTTCGACAAGAATACCAAGAAAATGCGCCTCACGCCGAAGAAGCGCATTATTTTGAGTTTTTTGCATCAACACAGATTCTCAAGGGAAAAGATTTGAGTGACGAAGAAGTTGAGCAAGGTGTTCTTGGAAGTGGAAACGACGGTGGCTGTGACTCGATATACACTTTTTTCAACGATTGCAATATGACAGAAGATTTAGTTGGTGATTTAGTTGCCAGTAAAGGAGCTTCAATCGAACTTATTATTATTCAAGCCAAGCGTGAAACATCTTTTTCTGAAGATGCAATTATGAAATGGAAAACGGTTTCACAGAATCTGCTCGAAATCGGCGTTGATGATTTGGGATATTCTTCGAGATATAACGAAGATGTTTTGGATGCATTTTCGTTGTTTAGAGACTTATATGTTAAGTTACTACGCCATACCCCCAAATTAATCATCCGATATTGCTATGCTACATTTGCGGACGAGGTTCATCCCAATGTTAGGGCACAGGCTGATGAGTTGATTGAACTTGTAAAAAAGTTGTTTCCAAGTCCTAATACAAGCGTTACTGTTGAATTCTGGGATGCAAACAAGCTTTTATTAGCTGCTCAATCACAAGCAGAGCGTCAATTATCCCTGACTCTATCAGAGACACCTGTCAATATTGGTACACATCACGATTATGTTGCCTTGGTGAATCTCGGAAAATATTTTAAGTTTATCTCTGATGAAAATGGTGATTTAAGAAAGCATATTTTCGAATCTAATGTTCGTGATTATCAGGGGCATAACAGCGTCAATCAAGATATTCAAACAACATTAGACACGGATGGACCTGAGGATTTCTGGTGGTTAAATAATGGAATCACTCTACTAACGGACGAAGCGGTTTTAGCAACAAGCAAGGAACTGGTGTTGACTGATCCCGCAGTTGTAAACGGTTTGCAAACCTCAAATGAGATTTTCCAATATTACAAAGCGCACCCAGAAAAAGTAGAGAGTGAAACGCGTAATATTCTGGTTCGTATTATTGTTCCTGAAAGTGAAGAATCCAGAGACAGAATTATTTTGGCGACAAACAATCAAACCAATATTCCAAAATCGTCCCTGCGAGCCAACGATCCTATTCATTGGCAAATTGAGCTATTCTTCAAAGGCAGGGGACTGTATTACGATCGCAGGAAGAACTATTATAAAAACCAGGGAAAGAAGAGCAATGAAATTGTTAGTGTATCGTTCTTAGCTCAGTGCATGATATCTCTTTTGCTCCAAAAGCCAGATTATGCTCGCGCCAGACCATCAACACTTTTAACCAAAGATGAGACATACGACGCGTTGTATAGTGATACGCAAAATTTGGATGTATTTTACAATGCCGCCATCCTCGGGAAGAAGATTGAAAAACGGCTAAAGCACTCGCCAGATTATACGCAAGCACAAAAAAATGATATTTTGTTTTACGTGCTGTTTTATGCTGTTGCAAAACATCTAAACAAGGTTGCTATCAAATCCGACGATGTTAAGGGATTAGATATTTCCATTTTCACTGATGATTATATTGATGGGGTAGCACAAGATGTCCTATCCAAATATGTTAGTCTTGGGGGCGATGGAAAGACCGCAAAAAATCCAGCCCTGACAGAATTGCTCAAAGCTTCAATTATTACTCCATAACACCAAAGACTTCACCACCCTGGGTACCGATTTTCGATACCCAGGGCGGTGTTTTTTTACTTTCCATTCTTCGCCCGCTTAGCTTTCTTCCCCCCGTGTTCGACGGGACATATTATCCATCCGAAATGGAACGCGTTCCCCGACGGCTTGCGATCCCACGGGCAAATCGCTACATGCTCGACCACTGGGACTATTTGATCGCCTATGACTGGCATCCCGCCAGCAATGCACGAGATCTGCTGGAATATGCAGAGAAAAGAAGCGTCATCATTGAAAACCTGGCTGATAGAAGCCCCCCCGCAACGTCAAACTGAGTAGAGTGCTTGATGGCGTTTATTGGAGTGCCCTATTAATCTTTTCAATGAGTTTTTCTGATTATGCAATTTCGTTTTCGGCTACCCGAGGTTTCAATGATCCCGAGACAAAACGCAAGCGATTCAAAAACAGTACAGTCTATTTTCCCTCGGAGATGATGAAAAACCTTGACCAGCTAATAGATACCCTCACCGCGTCACGGCTTCCGACGGGAGAAGCGTGATTATGTGCCTATGGGATATTCGAGTACGCCGTCCGGAGCGATCCTGCCGAACGGCCAGGCAGGATCACGCCGGGGATGTCTGATTTCCGAAAGAGGGTCTCCATTCGCGTCCCCTGCAAGACGGGTCATTCCTCTTGGAACAGCTCCATCCACAGAGCAAATGCCTCCCGGAAAGCGGCGCGGTTTGCCTCGCGCTTCTCGTATTCTTCCCTGTAGTCGGAGAGCAGGAAATCCCGGGACGCCACCTTTAGCCAGCTTCGGCGGCAGCGAAGCGGGGCGCTGGACTCATCAGAGACGGTTTTCCAGATAACGTCGATCTCTCCGGCCATATCGTCCGGTTTTTTACCCCCCCACCACTTGAAGATGTAGTCCAGGCCGACAAGCCCTTTCGCGCCCTCCTCGGCCAAGCCCTCCAGGGCGTTGAAATCCTCAATGAGTCCAACCTCCCACTGTTTGATGCCGGCGCCGGTATTTTGGAGCCAGATATCGCGGACACGGTCTGCCAGTTTGTCAGCGCAAAGATGCCAGGCCTGCTCAGCCTGGATATCCTCCAGAACGTTTCCTATTAGCATGGGTAATACCTCCTTACAGTCTGATGGCGGCCCAGAAGCCCTCCAGCATGGCCTCCCGGGTCTTTTTGGCTTTGACACCCCGCAGGCAGTCGCCCACGGCGACGACCTGGGGCGCGGAATAGAACAGGCTCTCGTAGGCGTTCATGTTGGACCGGAGGCCCAGGGCATAAATGACGGAGTCGGCCTGGATGACGTGCTCGTTGCCGTCGGCATCCACCGCGTGGACGGTCCTGCCGTCGTCAATGCCGGTGACGCGGATGCCCGCGCGGACATGCAGACTCGGTGTCTCCGCAAACGCCTGCATCATGCCCTCCTTGTGCATCCAGTTGGCTTCGGGCGCGATCTCGGGCAGCATCTCTACGATGGTGACCTCGTGACCTGCTTTCGCGAGAAACAGCGCCGTCTCGCAGCCAATGAGGCCGCCGCCCAGAACGGCGACACGGCGACCGAGCTTATCGAGCTGCGTATAGGCGACGGTGGCGTGCTGTACCCGTGGATCGTCGAGTCCGGGGATCGGCGGCTTTGCTGCAAGAGAGCCCGCCGCGAGGATCACAGCCTCGAAGCCGTTCTCCTGCACGAACTCCGGCGTGACCTCGGTATTGAGCAGGAGCTTCGCGCCAGAATGCTCCGCCATATAGACAAGATGCTCCTTGAGACGCCACAGGTCGATCTTGAGATCGTCGTAGTCAGTGAAGGTGAGGAAGCCGCCCAGCTTCCCGGACCGCTCCGCCAGGGTAACGTCGTGACCCCGTTTCGCCGCGGTTGCCGCGGCCTGCAGCCCAGCGGGGCCACCGCCCACCACCAGGACTTTCTTCAGCTTCTCCACGGGCTGGACGTAGTTGCGGTAGCGGTCCTCTCGGCCGGCGGAGGGGTTGACGGAGCACTGGAAGTGCTCGGTGGTGTGCAGGCCGGTCAGGCAGTCCAGGCACCGCAGGCAGGGTGTGATCTCCTTGACCTTGCCCAAAGTGGCCTTTTCGGGGAAGTGGGGGTCGGCGATGAGGGTGCGCGCCATGGCAACGATATCTGCCTTGCCGGTCGAAAGAATCTCCTCCGCGAGCTCCGGCGTGTTGATGCCGCCGATGGTCACGATGGGCGTTTTGATACCGGCCGCTTTCATCTCCGCCGCATAATGAACGTTCACGCCATGGGGCAGGAACATGGTCGGATGTGTCCGCACGGCCTGGGTCTCTTCGGGATCGAGGCCTGCAGAGACATGGATAAAGTCCACTTTATCCTCGATCATTCGCGCAAATCCGATCGCCTCGTCGATATGCAGGCCGCCCTCGATCTCCTCATCGCCGGACATGCGGTATTCGATGAGGAATTTGTCCCCAACTCGCTCTCGGACGCGGTCGATCACCATGATCGGGAATTTTGCCCGGTTTTCCAGACTGCCGCCATATTCATCCGTGCGGGTGTTGTAATGGGGAGACAGAAACTGTCCGAGCAGCCAGCCGTGGCCGCCGTGGAGCATGCACATATCATAACCGGCGTTTTTGAGCATTTCCGCGCAGTCTGCGAAATGCTCCGCTACGTCGGCCATGTCCTTCTCCGTCATGGCGCGCACCTGGGTGTCGTCCCAGTCCCGGTAAAAGTCCACGGGGCCGATGGGCTCGCCGCCGTGGTTGGCAGCGGGAGAGGCGTACATGCCGGCATGGTTCAGTTCATGGGACGCTAGGGCGCCGCCCTCATGGATGGCCATGGCGAGCTCTGTGATAAACGGCATCACGGCAATGGGGTCGTTGGGATCGAGGTTGAAACTGCGGGGATTCGACGCCGCATGCTCCCGGTCCACCGGCGTATCGCCCACGGTGACCACCGCCGCACCGCCGCGCGCTTTTTCTGCATAATAGGCGATCATCTCCGACTTGGGAAAACCGTCCTTCGTCATCTGCGACATCATGTTCGGCGCCGAGAAGATCCGGTTGCGGAAGGTCAGCCCTTTGACGGAAAACGTCTCAAACAGGTGGGGAAAATACTGGTTCATAGGTCATGCTTCTCCTATCGTTTTTTTCAGCCTCTCCAGGTGGCTGTGTATTTTTCGATCATGATGTCGGGATAGTAGGACGCCTTTGCGCGCCTCAGGCCTTCCACGCCCATGTCGTCCTCGCGGTTTATATAGCGCACGGAGGGGTAAGTATCCCGTATCCAACGGGCAAATTCCCGGTTGATGATTGCGTAGCTGCCCTGGATGGAGACATCCGCTTTTTCAAAGTGGATGTTATAGCTTTCCTCGCTGGTCTGCTTTCCGAAGGCAAAAGCCACTGGGTCACCATGTGCCAGGATGAGCAGGCCATCCAGACCAAGGGCGGTGAAATCCTGCATGGCCAGACGCAGGGCCCGGTCCTCATGCTTTTCGTTGTCTGCCTCGTGTGCGGAGCCGGGAGGATCGGATGCGGCATGCCACCGGGCGTCTATCTCCCGGCACAGGGGCAGAAGGCTCTCGGTAAGGGGCCGGGCTTCCCAGTCGGGGTAGTTCTCCACAAAGCGGTTGATATGATTTCGCTTGGCGTGGAGCTTCTTTCCGGAAAGCTCCGCGAGCTTGTCGATATGATAGACATAGTCGAAAGCGTCCCGATAGACCTCGTATGAGAACTGGGCGGGATATAATACATCCAATTGCTCGATGGCCTCCGGGGTGACGCACACAAGCTGAAAGGGGATGCCCCGCGCGTCGGCGTCCATCCGGAGGGCATCGATGGTTTTCAGCATATCCCCCTGGCCGATCGGCCATAGATAGACCGTCCCGTATGTGCTGCTCATTTGGCTCAAGACGAAACCGCCCAGGCGGGCAAGTCTGTAACCGTAGGCGTCCCGCCAGGTGTACATGACAGGAAAGGTGCTGTCACAGCTGCGCAGTCCGCCGGAGAAAAGAATGGGCTCTGCCCACCCGCGGTCTTTTAGGGAAATCGGATGAAAATCGATCATATTGCTCTCCTGCCGATAAGATCCTGTTTCCATTATGTGCCCTGTCGGCGGAGTCGTCAATTTCCGCGGGATACAACCCTATACCCTCTTTCTTCCGGGGGGAATTGTACGGGAAGAACAATCAAGGCGAAAGCGCCCTTTCCTCTTTCAGACGGCGCAGGGAGCCCACCGTCAGCAGGCCGGATACCAGGGCCCCTCCCGCGTCAGCAATGGGTCCCATGAGGATGGGACCGCGTACACCGAAGAACAGCGGGAGGATCAAAAGCAGCGGGATGGCAAAAAAGACGTTTCTTGTCAGACTGACAAGATTGGCTTTCTTGGTCTGTCCGGTGGCCTGCAGATACATGCTTCCTAGGATCTGTACAGCCATAGTGGGGAGTGCCAGGTTGTAAACCCGGACAACATAGACTGCGAAATCCATATTTGCAGTTTCCCCAAACAGGCGGATGAGAGGGATCGGGAAAAATTCCAGGATCAAAGTGAACAGCACAAGGATCGCTAGGAGCAGCAGAAAGCCGTCCCGAAAGATCGCTGTCACCCTGTCGTATTTCTTGGCGCCGTAATTATAGGAAATCAGCGGACTCATGCCCTGCTGCATGCCGTTGCCGATCATATTAATCACATCGCCCAGAGAGGTGCATATGCCCATGGCGCTGATGGCGACGTCGCCGCCGATGTCGCTCATGGCCCCGTATCGCTGCAGAGTGTTCATGAAGATGAGGATCATGACGCCCATGAGCATGCTCATGAAGGAGCTGGGAAAGCCCAGCCGTGCCATTTCTCCCAACAGGCCGGGATCCGGTCGAAAGCCGCGAAAGGAGATCTTTAGTTCCCGCTGCTTTCCGAACAGGAGGAAACCGGTGATGAGGGCTGCGGTGATGATTTCGGCGAGGATCGTGGCGATGGCCGCGCCACTGATCCCCATGTGGAAGATGAAGATGAGCAAGGGATCCACGAAGCAGTTGATGATCGCTCCTACCGAGGAAAAAATCATGGCTTTTCGGGGAAATCCCTGCGCGCGGACAAGGCCGGCCAGGCCCACGCCCATGCAGGGCGCGATGCCGCCGATAAAAATGATCCGGAGGTAATCGATCGTATAGGGCAGGGAGGCCCCGCGGGCGCCGGCTGCCAGACAGATGGGGCGCAGAAACAGAAGACCGGCCAGCGTTACCAGGACGCCCACGGCAAATTGCGCCGCGACGCCATGCGCCATCGCAGCGCGGGCGCGCTCCCGATCGCCCTTTCCCAGGGCGGTGGCGACCATGATAGCAGCGCCGGTACCGAACAGTGTGTCGATAGCGATGGTAAACACCATAACGGATGTGCTTACCGTGGTCGCCGTCAGGCCAAGATAGCCGACGCCCTGCCCGACAAAGATCTTATCCACTGTAGCATACAAAGAGGAAATGACCATGGTCAGGATGCTGGGCAGAGCAAAGCGGAGGATCAGCCGCATGGGCGGCATGGTCCCCATGCGGTCGGATTCAGAGAGGGGTTTGAGGGAAGTGTCCATCGTGCCTCCTACATGGACTCATAGGCAGATGGAACATCTGCCTATGAGTCTTGATTTTATGGGAATGCGGCGAGGTCAGATCTCGTATCCGAAACCGGGCGCGACCTCTGCGAAGGTCTTATAGGAGCGGGGAAAGGGAGGATAGTTTTTAGGGAAGACCTGCTCCTCGTGGTAGCGGTAGAACGGGAGGGGCGGACGGTCACAGGTGGGATGCCGCAGCGGGAATCCGGCGTACTCGTGCTCCGTCCAGTTCTTGCCGAAGGGGACGCGCAGGAAAGGGAAAAACTGCATGTGCCAGATCTTCCATTGGCCGTTTTCCCGGATGAAGTCCACGCCGTACCAGCCCCAGGCCCAATAACACTTGCGCTCCAGGCCGGGGATCTCGTTTTTCGTGGGTGTGTTCTCGCCCCGCTGGTAGATGTAGATGCCGCGGGCAGTCTGGAGGTCGTCCGCCACCTCTACGACGTCGCCGTTGATACTTT
This sequence comes from uncultured Oscillospiraceae bacterium, assembly GCA_964406615.1. Taxonomy (GTDB): domain Bacteria; phylum Bacillota; class Clostridia; order Oscillospirales; family Oscillospiraceae; genus CAJOIG01. The sequence goes on along the minus strand of CAYOSI010000004.1, from coordinate 59,241 downwards.
CCATATTCAAGGAGCCCAGCAGATACTCCTCGGCGTCCTCGTCCCGGATGTCTTTCATATCCGTGCCGTAGCAGCGGCGCACGCCCTCAATGCCGTCATAGCAGCCCCAAGGCGTCGCCAGGGTGCAATCGTCCCGCTCGGCCCACTCCGCCCCGAAATCGCGGGGATGATTGGCTCCGAGGAGAACAGAGCTGTTCATGATAAGAAAGTTGCAGTCGTTGACAGCCTGCAGCTTTTGCTGGATGCGGTAGATTTCTTCTTTGGTCATGGAGATCGCTCCTCTCAATCCTTGTCGTATTCCGGCAGGTATTTCGCGTCCGGCCCGCCATACATATGCTCCACCTCGGAATAGGTCTTATAAGGTTTCGGGGGATAGGGCTTGTTGATGGGGTACAGACAATCGTCGAAGCCGACGGAGAAGTTAGGCTCGAACAGAGCCTCTTCGGTCGTGTCTGCGGTGAGGCCCACATACTGCAGCTGCTGGGTCCAGGGCTCGGTGACATGGGTCATGATTAGCGGCCAGAGCTCCAGGTGCAGGAATTTCCACTTGCCCTCTTCCTTGATGAAGTCGATGCCATACCGGCCCCACACCCAGCCGCAGAAGCCGCTGGCCTCATCCGTCTCGGTCTTGTGGCCAGCGTAGTCGTAGTTGTCGTCAAAGGTGCCATAGGTTTCGGAGCCGGTCTTGACCCAGGTGCCTTGGGCGCTCTTTCCGTCCTCCGCGATCTGGATGGCCTCGGTACTCATGGGCTGGGTGCACATCTGCCCCCGTACCCACTCCGGATAGCCCCCGGTCTCGCTGTCCCCGTGGTCCACCATATAGCAGCGAACGATGCCGTCCTTGCCGGCGTATTTCCCAAAAGGCATGTAGATCTGCGCGTCGGGGCGGTCGGGGTACTGGCGCAGGTAGAATTTCCAAAGATAGTTTGCGCCGATGATCATATAGGTGCTGGCCAGCCAGCGAATATCGCCATAAGCGCACAGGCGCTCATTCTGAAGCTGCAGGTATTCCCAGCTCAGTTCCTTTTCGTTCATGGTCCGGTCTCCTCTCTCAATACTGGGGATAATTCGGGTCTTCCAGTCCGTCGAAATCAAACGGCTCGGCCAGCCCATTTTTGATTTTCCGCCCGTAGTGGGGCAGATACTCCCAGCTGTAGCCGGGGGCCACGTCTGCGAATGTCTTGTAAGGCTGGGGGGGCGTGGGCTGATCGTGAGGCTGCATCGCGTCGATGGCATAGACAAAGGGCTGGGCCAGAGGGAAGTTGGTGCAGTGGGTGCGGTTGAGCAGGAAGCCCTGGTAGGGATGGCGGTCCTTCCAGGTGCCCGTGCAGGGGATCCGGTAGAGGACATACATGGCCAGATGCCAGATCTTCCAGCCGGACTCTGTTTTTTTGAAATCGATCCCGAATTTATGAAAGCTCCAGAAGCTCTCGCCCCGGTGATGCTTGTTGTAGATATATTTGCCATAGGATTCGGCGCCTTGGCTGGTCCACATGCCGCGGGCCGTCTGACCGTCCTCGGCGAAAACGAGCATTTCAGAGCCCCACTCGAAGATCATACCGCAGCCCTTCAGTATCTCCTGCATCGCAGGATCGTTCCGATCACCGTAATCCCGCAGGAAGCATAGCTCCGCGGCTTTGTCCCCGTTGGAGTTGTCATAGGTACCCCAGGGCATGGCGATGGTGGCGTCCTCCGTGAACAGAGTGACAAATTCCTTCATTTCGAAGTTGGAGAGATAATAAGGGATTTTGTTTGCCAGGTTTCGCACCTCATAGAGGTCGATTGCTTTTTGCAGGCCGGCCTCAACCTGTGCTTGTGTAACGGACATATCATTCACCTCGTTCTATTTTTCCGGTGCTCGCGGGCAGATCGAAAATGTTTAAAAGGGCCAGAATATAGTTTTCAAAACTATATTCTGGCCCTCGTGATCCATGTCTGCGAAACTATTTTTATTTGGTCTTATCCAGAAGCGCCTTCTGGCTGCCGTGATCGATCGCGCCCTTGTTCGGCGAGATCTTGAACTCATACCCATGGGAAGTGAGCCACTTCTCATTGAGCCGGTCCACGTCGATCTCTACGTCCTCGGGAGGCGCGCCGACCATGGTATGGGTCTCGGAGTAGGTTTTGTAGGGCTTGGGCGGCTGCGGCCAGTACTTGGGGATGCGGTCGATGCTGTACTCATCCATAAAGGTGCAGGGCTCAAACGTGGGAAGGCCTTCCCAGCCCTCGTATGTATCGGCCAGATACTCTTCGACAGTGGGGAATTTACGGGCCCACGTCTCGTTGTATGGCACTCGGAAGGTGGGATACATGTGCAGATGCCAGATCTTCCACTTGCCGTCCTGCTTGATGAAGTCGCAGGCATATTTGCCATAGGTCCAGTAAGCGACGCCTTCGCCATCCTCGATGATGGTCTCAAAGCCGGGGGAGAACCAGACACCTTGGGCCGTTTCCAGGTCATCCGCCACCTCCACGACAGCGGTGCACATATAGTTGTTGCACAGGAAGCCTGTGCGATCCTGCATGTCGAAGGTCTGGAAGTTGAACCACATCTCCTTGATTTTCTCCATGCCGACGGCATGGCCGAACCAGGCGATCTCACCGGAGACGTCGGGCGCCTTGTCGGCGAACTGCTCCAGAACACCGCCGAAATTGCCGCCGCCATTATTGAAGGCATACCGGCCCATCAGGTTGTTGATCTCCATATAGGCTTCGGCCTTCTCAGCGCGGTACTCTGCCTCCTTTGTCGCCTTCTCCAGTGCTTCGAGCCTGGCGAGAATTTCTTCGTTGGTCATAGTGATTTAGCTCCCTTCGTGTAAGATGTTGAGGATCTCTCAATGTGACTACATTGTATCGACAGCCCGGGGAAAAAACTACGGACCGCCCATACAATAATTGAAGGGAAGGTTTTTTCCTGTGTTGTACGTTCAATACAATAAGCGGTGCTCCGTGAAAAAAGCCCCATCCGTTTCGTGTCCATTTCATTAAGCTATTGGTAAGGCTGAGCGCTAAGGGGCAGAGAAAAATGAGCGCATTGGAAACAGTGTGCTCATTTTCATAAAAACACCCTCTGCATCCTTGTTTCTGATGCAGAGGGTGTTCCCCTAAACTAGCTTGATGACATTGCCGTTTTGTGTGGAGGGAGCTTTCATTATCAGGGGTCTGTCTTGGGCGGGGTGCCGGGGTCACACAGGAGAAGCACTTCAAAGGACTGGAGAAGACGCAGCCGCGTCTCGAATTGGTTAAAATCCATCCCCATCATATCCTCCAGGCGACGGATGTGATAGACGATGTTGTTGCGGTGCATGAACAGCATGGATGCCGTGTCTGTCAGCCGGCAGTTGCACAGAAGATAGGTGAAAAGGATGAGGACATGGTTTGTCTTTGCCCTTCGGGCAAAGTCCACCAGTTCAATCAGTTCCGATGCGCAAAGATCCCGGTAATCCATCGTCTCCGCCGCCAGCCAATGTGAATACAAAGATGAGTAGTCCTTAAACCGGAAAATGCGGTCATCTTGCTTTGTGGCCGGAAGGGAGAACTCCGCTGCGAAGGGGCTTGCGGCGATGCGAAGCCCGATCTCCCTTGCGCTGGCAGCCTGCAGCCTCGCCTTGTCCAGTGTCACCAAATGAGAAAACGGTCTGCTTACGCCGCAGTGGATCTGATGGGTTTTCAGGATCGGCCGGAGATTCCGCAGGGTCTGCTCCGCCTGCTCTGTCAGCTTTTTCTGCTCGGTTACAGAAATCAGGACCAGGATCTCATACTGATAAATCGTAATCATGGCGGTCTTGTGAATGGAGCTAAGGGCTCCTATGACATACTCAGGGGGAATGAAGTCGTCTCCGGGCATTTCGATGCTCATCAGCAGGAAGTTGGAGGATACCGGTATATGGAGATAATTGGCCCGGGCCCGGATGGACTGTTCACTGATTTCCTTTCCTGCCAACAGATCCTGAATAAGATACTCATATTCCAAGCGGTTTGTCATTTCCAACGTAGTGGTACTGGCCAGGGCCAGCCCCAGCTTCTCCGCCAGAAAGCCCAGCAGATACAGCGCGGCGCTGGTGAGCGTTTCGTCCGAGACAGGGGCGTACAGAACGGCCCGCAGCCGGCCGTTTACCTCAGCTCGGAAAAACACCTTATTGTATTTTGACAGGTCATCCGGGGGGCGGATCTGCATCGCGGTGGCCGCATGCTCCGGCGGGAAATACTTGAGTTCCCCCATGCGCTGGACGGTCTTTTCCGTGAGCACGCCGTTTTCCGCTATCTCTCGGAAAATGGGGTCGTCCGAATCCTCTTTCGTGATGGCCAGAAGCTTCATGCTGGGGTCATACAGCGCCAGCGGGAAATAGAAGATGTGCCGGCTCATATCCAGCAGGACCTGGACGTCACTGGAGCGGATGATTTCCATGTTCAAGGAATCTTCCCATGTGTGGATCATATCCAACGTTTCCTGCATGGCGTTCATAACGGTGGACATTTCCGCATCCGTGTTGAGGTCGACGCAGCTGTTGGGAAGGTCCGGAGCCTGGGGCCTGCGCACATATACGATGCAGAGGTTTTCCGGCTCGCTATACTGACTGAGCGTCTCCACCGTACTTTCCAGCCGGTAGTCATCGGTGATGTATATGGCGCTGGGCTTCAGCTCCTTGGCCGACTGGGGAAACAGCCGAAGGCTGGAGAATGTCATATCCAGAAACTCCGGCCGGGCCATGGAGGGGCTGTATTCGGTTATTCGATCCACCAGCATGCCGAGGGTCACATCCATACTCAACTCCTCCTGCTTCTTTCTCTTGTCATTTTAGACGAAATCAGAGAAAAAAATAACTTCTTTTCTTGTACGGGGCATACCTACATTTTTATCCCATGCAATGCTACCATGCTTGTGAAAAACAGTCAAAGGGGGTCAAGTACGATGCATCTGAAGGGATATATATTCTCCATATTGGCGGCGCTCGGGTTTGGGTCCTCGCCCTTTCTCGCCTCGTATGTGTTCGCCTGCGATATAACGCCGCTGATGCTGGGGTTTATGAGGGTCCTGTTCATGACGGGGCTGTTCGCGGTCATCGTGCTGGTGCGCAGGGGGGACAGTTTCCGGATCACCGGGACCCAGGCGGCTAAAACGGTTTTCCTGGCGCTCACCGGCGGCGTGTTGACAACGGCCTTTTTGTTCAAGTCCTATACCTGCATCGACACCAGCACCGCCACCACGCTTAACTTCAGCTATCCGGTCTTCGTGCTTCTGCTCGGCGTCCTGATCTATAAGGAAAAGCTGACCCGGAGTACGCTGGTCAGCTTCCTTCTCTGCGTCGTGGGGATCCTTATGTTCTGCAATCCCCAAGGGAGCTTTACCTGGCGCGGCTTCTTTTTGGCTCTCGGCTCCGGGATCACCTACGGTGTCTATGTGTTGTATATAGACAAGTGCCATATCCTGGAGGATATGCGCTTTTATCCGTTTACCTTCTATTTCTTTCTCTTCTCCTCCCTCATTTATCTGCCGGTCGTTCTCGCCGCAGGTGAATTCTCCTTTTCCATGACGGCCCGGGGATGGGTGTTCGCCATCTTGTTCGCGCTGGACAGCGGCATCCTGGCCACCGTTTTTTTCCAGCTGGGTGTGCAGGATATCGGCAGCCGCAAGGCTTCCATCCTGGCGGCAATGGAGCCGGTCACGAGTATGGTGCTCGGCACAGCGTTTCTGGGGGAAAAGCTTACCATATTCAATATTATCGGCGTGATCTGCGTTCTTGCCTCGACGACTGTCCTTGTGGTGTTCGGCAGCCGGGAGGATGAGGGAAAGGAACTTACTTATGAGTAATCGTACAGATATCCTCGCCGCCGCAGAGGCGGGCGATGTGGAGGCGCAGCTTGCAGCAGCGGCGGGATTTTACGCCGGAGAAAATGGCTTTCCCCAGAGCGTGGAGCAGGCGGCCGCATGGACGGAAAGAGCGACGGTCCAGGGACACCCAGAGGCGCTGTTCCGGCTGGCCTTTCTCTATAAAAACGGCGAGGGAGTGCCTCCGGACCCCATAAGGGCAAGGGAACTGTATGAGAGAGCGGCGGAGGCCGGAAGCGCAAAGGCTCAGTTCAACCTCGCCGTCATGTTCCTCCGTGGCGATGGAGTCGACAAGGACGCACCCCGGGGTTTGTCCTGGCTGGAGGCCGCCGCGGAGCAGGGATTTCTCAAGGCCCAGTTGCTGCTGGCCCGCTTTCAAGTCTCCGGCATCCCGGAGGCCGGCATAGCGCCCGATCGGGAGCAGGGGGCGCGGTGGTATCTTTCCGCAGCGGAGCCCGGAAATGTCGACGCACAGGTCATGATAGGGTCCATGTATATGGACGGCGTCGGCCTGGAGAGGGATCGGGAAAAGGCGATGCACTGGCTCCGCAAGGCCGCTGAAAAAGGGAGCCAGCAGGCGCGGTACGCCCTGCAGCTGTACTCCACCCTGCCCCTGACAGAGGATTGACGCCGGGATCCAGTTAAAGCAGACAGATCACCTATTATTCCAATAGGAAGAAGGAAGGTGTCCCCAGTGCCGGGGGTCCCATCCTTCTTCCTGTTTATTGGTTATTCAGCCTTCTCATAGACGTTCTTTTCCACCTCGAGCAGGTTATGACAGGCCACATAATGGCCCGGCGCGTATTCCCGCAGCTTCGGATCCTCGCAGGAGCATTTCTCGCTGGCGAAGGGGCAGCGAGGCGCAAAGCGGCATCCGGGTTTTGGATCGACGGGGTTGGAGATCTCGCCCCGCAGAATGATGGGCAGCCGGGCGCCGCCCTCGCTGGTGATGCGGGGAATCGCCCCGAGCAGCGCCTGGGTATAGGGATGCATTGGTTTTGAAAACAAGGCCTTCGTCTCGCATTTTTCCACCAGACAGCCAAGATACATGACCGCAATATCGTGAGAGATATGCTTTACGACCGACATATCGTGAGTAATAAACACATATGTAAAGCCGCGATCCTTCTGCAGGTCCTGCAGAAGATTCAGGATCTGCGCCTGGATGGAGACATCCAGGGCGGAAACCGGCTCGTCGCAGACGATGAATTTCGGGTCCAGGGACAGGGCCCGGGCAATGCCGATGCGCTGTCGGCGTCCGCCGTCCAGCTCATGGGGGTAGGCGTCCTTGAAGCGGCGGGCGAGGCCGACGGTGTCCATCAGCTCCATAACCCTTTCTTCCAGCTCATGCCGTCCACACAGCTTGTATACCTTCAAGGGATCGGATATGATCTGCGCTACCGTCATGCGGGGATTGAGAGAGGAGTACGGGTCCTGAAATATCATCTGCATATCCTTATGGAGCGCCTTCAGGTCTTTCCTCTCCACATCGCTGATGTCCCGACCGTCGAACGTGATGCCGCCGTCTGTCTTTTCCAGGAGATGGATGATCGTCCGTCCGAGGGTGGATTTTCCGCAGCCGGATTCGCCCACTACGCCGAGGGTCTTTCCGGCGTCGATAGAAAAGCTCACGTCGTCCACCGCGTGCAGGATGCCGCGAGGTGTTTTGAAGTATTTTTTCAAATGCTCCACACGCAGGATCTCACTCATATTTCAGCACCCCCTCGCTGTGCAGATGGCAGCGCACGGTATGACCCGGCGATACCTCTGTTTCCGGTGGCATCTCTCGCATACATTTATCCATAGGGGCCGGACAGCGCGGCCAGAAGGGACAGCCTGTCGGCAGGTTGGCAGGGTCAGGCATCAGCCCGGGGATGGGCTTGAGCCGGTCCTCGTCCTTGTCCAGATCTGGGATCGAGTCGAACAGGCCGATGGTATAGGGGTGCGCTATGTCCCGATAGACATCCTGTACGGCGCCCTTTTCAATGATATAGCCGGCGTACATGACGGCCACCCTGTCACAGGTCTTGGCTACGATCCCCAGGTCGTGAGTAATCAGCAGCATACTGGTATTCAGCTTTTCCTTCAGATCGCCCAGCAGGGACAGGACCTGGGCCTGGATCGTGACATCCAGGGCTGTTGTGGGCTCGTCCGCCAGGATCAGCTCCGGCTGACAGGCCACAGAGATGGCGATGATGATGCGCTGCTTCATGCCGCCGGAGAACTGATGGGGATATTCGTTAAAGCGGTCGGCGGGGATGCCCACCAGCTCCAGCATCTCCTTGGCTTTGGCTGCGGCCTCTGCCTTGGATACGTGATCGTGCAGCTGTATGACCTCCATGATCTGATCCCCCACGGTCTCCACCGGATTGAGGGCCGTCATGGGGTCCTGGAAGATCATGGAAACTTTTTTTCCTCTGTATTTCCTACTTTCCGAGGCGGACAGCTTCAGCACGTCCTGCCCGTCCACCAAGATCTCTCCGCTCATGATCTTTCCGGGGGGCTTCGGGATAAGATTCATGATGCTCAGCGCCGTGGTCGTCTTGCCCGCGCCGGTTTCCCCCACCAGGCCCACGGTCTCTCCATGGCGGATGTCCAGGTCTATGCCGTTGACCGCCTGACATGTGCCGCCGTTGGTGATGTAGTAGACCTTCAGGTTCCGTATTTTCAGCAGTTCTTCCTGCTGGATGTCTTTTTCTTCGGTACTCATTAACTCGTCCTCCTCACCTCTTGAGCTTCGGATCCATGGCGTCACGGATCCCGTCGCCAAAGAAGTTGAAAGCCAGCACGGTGATGGCGATCATGATGCCCGGAAAGGTGCAGAACCACCAAGCCTGGCGGATATACGTCCGTCCCGTGGACAAGATCGCGCCCCACTCGGGGATCGGGGGTTGTAGGCCGAGGCCTACAAAGCTCATCAGCGAACAGCAGAGAATGGCGTTGGCCACCCCCAGCGTCCTCTGTACGATCAGAGGGGACAGGCAGTTCGGAAGGATATACTTGAGCATGATCCGTCCGTCGCTGCAGCCGGTGCAGCGAGCTGCCTCGGTGAATTCCTCCTCTTTGACGGACATGACCGAGCCCCGCACGACGCGGGCGAACATCGGGGCGTTTCCGAGCGCGATGGACAGCATGAGATTCGTGAGCCCGCTGCCCAGTGCCGCGACGATGGCCAAGGCCAGCAGAACAGGGGGAATGCTCATAAATATGTCCAGAAAACGCATTATCACGGAATCAGAGGCTCCGCCATAGTAACCGGCGATCAGGCCCAGCACGCCGCCGATCAGCATGGAGATCAAAACAGCAATCACCCCGCAGGACAGGGAATAGCGCGCGCCCCAAATGCAGCGGGCAAGGATATCCCGCCCCAGGTTGTCCGTCCCGAAGAGATGCTCGGCGCTTGGCGCCAGAAAGCCCTCACGCAGATTCTGGGCATCAAAGCCCTCCGGAGCAAGCACCGGAGCAAGCACCGCCATCAGGATCAGGAGAATCATGAGGACAAGGCCGATCATGCCGGTGGGATTGCGGGCGAACTGCTTGCACATCTCCACGAAGCGGTTGGTTTTCTTATACTCCAAAAGAACGGAATCCGGCGCCGCACCGCGGGAACGGTCCTGCATGGCGTGGATCTGATCTCGGAACGATACGGTCCTTGTCATGAATCAGTCCCTCCTTCGCTCCCGGCAGCCGCCAGAAGGGTCTCCTCTGCGTCCTTTTTGCTCTTCTTCTTTATGTATTGAGAACGGATGCGGGGATCCGCGTAGGTATAGAGCAGGTCCACCGCCAGATTGATAAGGCTGAACATCAGGGACACGATCAGCACACAACCCAAAACCATGGGATAATCCCGTGTGTTGATCGCTTCCACAGACAGCTTGCCGATGCCGTTGATGGCGAATATCGTCTCCGTGGCGACGCATCCCCCCAAAAGCCCGCCGAACTGCAGTCCCACCACGGTGATGATGGGGATCAGCGCGTTTTTCAAGGCGTGCTTACAGGTGATTATCAGCTCGCGCTGGCCCTTGGCCCGAGCGGTGCGGATATAATCCTGCCGGATGACGTCCAGCATACTAGAGCGGGTCATACGGGTTATCATGGCCGCCGAGCTCATGCCCAAGGCCACACAAGGAAGGACATAGCTCTTCCAGCTGTCCAGGCCGGAGGACGGGAACCAGGGATTTTTCACCGCAAAGGCCAGGACCAGCAGCAGGGCCAGCCAGAAGCTGGGAACGGACACGCCGGCAAAGCTGATTGTTTGGCAGACGATGTCCAGCACGGAATACTGGCGGATCGCCGAGATGATGCCGGCAAACACGCCCACGATTACGCAGATCACCACGCTGATGAGTGCCATCTTCAGCGTCATGGGAAAGGCCGCGAACAGCTTTTCGGAGACGTCGCGGCCTGTGGTGTAAGAGAGGCCGAAGTTTCCGTGGAAGATCAGGTTTTTCAAGTAGTTCAGAAGCTGCACGATATAGGGCTTGTCTAGACCGTATTGGACGCGGATAGCCTCTCTTTGCGCATCCGTCGCCTTGCCGCCGGCGATGATGGTCACCGGATCACCGGGCGTGTAATACAAAATCGTGTATACGACCACGGTGACGCCGAGAAGCACAAGGATCATTTGCAGCAAACGTCTGATAATATATTTTGTCATAACGCCCGCCTATCTCCTTTGCAATAGTCTCGCGGAATAAAAATGCTGCAGGGCAGGGTACCCTGCCCTGCAGCATCGAATAAGGATACTGACTCAGTCGGTGAAATACACGCCGGCCATGTCGTGGTACATGAGCATCCGGGGCGCAACGAAACCATCCAGTCCCGTCCGGTATCCGAAGATCACGTCCAGATTGAACAGATTGACAGCGTAGGTGAGCTCCGTGAGATACTCCTGCAGATCGTAGATCGCCTGGAGCCGGGCATCCTCGTCCAGCTCGAAGTGCTGCGCGTCGATCAGCGCGTCCAGCTCCGGATCATTGAAGTTGTTGTTGAACTGGGAGTAGAACAACATTTTGAGGATGTCGTCCGCGTCGCCGGTGGTGATGGTGATGTAGTTGTACATGACGTCGAATTCAGAGGCATCGAAGAGATTCATGAAGGAGCCCATTTCCAGCACGTCGATTTGGCAGTCGATGCCTATCTGCTCCCACATGCTGCGGCAGGCCTCGGCCATGGTGATCTGGGTAGTGTCGTCCATTATCATGAACTTGAAGGAAAAACCGTCGCCGTAGCCGGCCTCCTCCAGCAGGGCCTTGGCGCCCTCGGGATCGTAGGGGTAGGCCTCCTTACCGAAGGAGCCGTTATAGCCGAAGGTGTTGGGGGTGAGGACGCTGTCGGAAGCCGTGCCCCGACCGTCATAGATGGCGTCCACCAGCGCCTCCCGATCCAGCGCCATAATCATGGCCCGACGGACCAGGGGATCGTGGAGAGCTTCGACCGGAGAGTTCTGCCCGTTAATCATCATCGTGTGGACGTCCTCGCTGGGGCCCTCATATACTACAACGCCTTCTGCGGCCTCCAGGGCGGGGATATCGGCGACACTGATCTGATAGGCAAAGTCGACCGTGCCGGTCTCCAGCGCGATAGCGCGGGCGTTGGCGTCCTCGATCACCGTGAAGACGAGGTTGGGGATGCGAGCGGCGTTGTCGCTGTCCCAGTAGTCCTCAAAAGCCTCCAGGGTGATGGTGCCGTTGGCGTCCCAACTGACGAATTTATAGGGACCGGTACCGATGGGAGCGACAGCATAGGCGTCCTCGCCCATCTCCTCCCAGGCGGATTTACACACGATGGAGGTGGTCATCCAGGTGAAGTAATACAGGGCGGCCAGGGAAGGTTGATGGAATACCAGACGGAAGGTGTAATCGTCCACGACCTCGCTCTGGTCAAAATCGATGTCTGACACATTGCCGTCGATGTGATGGCTTGGCTGGTGAGCCAAAGGGAGAAGAGCGCGTCCTCCGCGGTCAGTTCCTCGCCGTTGTGGAATTTAACGCCCTGGCGCAGGTGCCACAGCATCATCGTGTCGGATTCGTATTCGTAACTCTCCGCCAGCATGGGGATCAGGTTACCATCATCGTCGAATGTCAGGAGCGTCTCCATGATGTTGGGGAGTATCCACTCGTCCACGACCTCGGGGATTCCCTTCGGGTTGAGGTGGTTGGGTTCAGAGGTGACGGCCAGCCGGAGCGTGTCCGCGGAGGCTTCCTCTACGGGCGCCACCGCTTCCGCGTCGCCGTCCGCCGCAGGAGCCGCGGGATCGCTGCCAGAGCCGGAACTACCGCAGGCGGCCAGGGAGAATACCATGAGCAATACCAAAAGCAGGCAAATCAGTTTCCTCGGGTTCATTTTTATTTCTCCTTCCGTTTTTATTCCGATCGTGCCGAGGCCATCTGAAGGCATCGGATTCTCATGCTTTCATTTTACACTGGCCGGTTTTTTTCGTGTATATACGTTCAAACCAAAAAACAACCGACGCTATTTTTTCGCTCTTGTACGCTGCGTACAAGACGAAAAGCGGCGGATCGGGCCGTGATCCGGGGCGAAAACGAAAGAAAAAAGAAGGAAAATAATCCCCCTGAGTGCGCTATGTTGAAACGCTCCTGATCGTTCGGGGCGTCGGGATATGGTCGGAGGGCAAAAGCGCGCTGTTCCGTTACGACAGGAGGCGCTCCAATTCCTCTGACAGGACGACGGTCCCGTCCCTCGTAATCAGGAGGGCGGCCAGACGATTTTCCCTTGCAAAGGACAGCGCCCGGGCGCGGCCCATCACCGTGAGCGCCGTCGTCATGCCGTCGGCGATCAAAGAGGAGGAATGCAGAACGGTGACCGAGATGAGATCGGAGTCGCAGGGAAGTCCAGATCGAGGATCGATGATATGGTGGGCCATACCGCCGTGGAAGGAGAGGGGACGCTCATACATTCCGCTTGTGACCACGGAGAGGTCAGTTACATCCAGCGCCAGCAGGGGCACAGCCGAGGGAGAACGGGGGTCGCGGACGCCGATCGTCCAGGGCAGTGCGCCCTCTGATCGGCCCATGGCGTAAATGTTGCCGCCCAGATCCAGAAGCGCGTCACGAACGCCGTGCTCCCGCAGCATGGCCGCGATCCGATCACAGACGAAGCCCTTGGCGATAGACCCCAGATCGATCCGACCGCCGCGAGGGCAGCATACGACGCCGGGGCCTGTACGGATCGGTTCCCGCAGAAGGGTCTCCGCCATGTGGGAAAGTTTTTGGCGGGAGACGTTCTCGTTCTCCTGGATCTTCTGCTTGACAGCGCCGGCGAGAAGATTGAACGCGCCGTCCGTTTGCCGGCGGAGTTCCTCACACAGTTCGATCAGGGAGACGGTTTCCAGATCGACGAGGACAAAATCGCCGGACGCCTGGTTTATACGGCTGATATCGCTGGTCGGATCGGTGTGGTTCCACAGAGCGGAATATCGGGCGCACAGGTCATCCATCACCGGAAGGAGCGCCGCGTATTCGTCGCGCAGGGAGAGCGTGTTGTCCGTATGAAAATAATGGTTTTGAGCTGTTTTCATGAGGCGGTCAATTGATGGGAGCGTCGAGGTTTCCCCAATCCGATCGGAGCATTTCGATCAGTTCCCGGGCGGCCCGGGAGAGAAAATGCCCCTTTCGGGTAACAATACCGAGCTCGCAGGTTTCCCCCAGACATGGGATCGGCAGGGAGACAGCAGCCGCGGGCGAGGAGAGCTCACAGATCAGCGGAGCGGAATCGATCGGACAGATGACGGATACAGCGTGGTCCTGAAGGACGCAGCGGGCCGCGATCCTGGGATCCGGTCCTATGTACTGATAACGGGGAGAGACAGCGGCTCTCTCGAACAGTCCGGCGCAGAGGTCGGGAAAAAGGTTGTTGTCCGTGCATAGTACGATGGGAAACTGTGCCAGCTGGGCGGCGGAGATCTCCGGTTCGTCCATCAGGGGGTGATCTTCGGCGAATGTGACAGACAGTGGCTCCCGCCGAAAGGGATGCCATTCGAATTCCGGAGCAGGATGGGGAAGATAGCTAACGGCAAAATCCAGAGCACCGTCCATAAGCTGGCGGTATGCATACTGCAGGTCGGTGTTGCTCTGCCGCAGGGAAGCGGCGGGATGCTCCGCCGTAAAACGGGATATAGTCGAGGAAAAAGCGGCGGGAGACGGCAATGAGAAGCGGACCTGGCTGGAGGCGCTCTCCTTCATATCGGTGAGCTCCTCGGCCGCCTGATCCAGGGTAAAAAACGCGAGAGATGCCTTCTGCCGCAGGAGCTCTCCGAATCGGTTGAGTACGATCCTGTTTTTTCCCACGCGATCAAAAAGCTGGACATCCAGCTCTCGCTCCAGCGTGGCGATCGCGTTGGAGAGGGTCGGCTGCGTGATGTGCAGCCGCTCGGCGGAGCGGGAGATCGAGCCAGTTTCCACCACGTCCAGGAAATAGTAGACATAGCCCAAATTGAATTCATGTTTCATGAAACATCACCACCTCACATAGTTAAAATACTCCCATTCGACACAATTGACAAGCGAAAGCGGCTGGTATTTGTTTTTCCTTATACCAGTATTCTCCTTTCTCAATTTTACAGTCGTGGGGTACGGCCCGTATAATGTGGTCGAATAAAAACGGGAGGCAGATCTATGAAGGACGGAAAGATAAAAGCGATCGGACGGGTCGAGGGCAGCGCCAACGTCAAGGTGCTGCTGCAGACCGAACTGGAGGAAGGGCAGATCAGGGGGATCAAGATCCTGGCGGACAACTCCGACGTCAAGTGCAAGATGCTGGTAGAGGAGAAGCTGATCTCCCGGGTGATCCGGCGGCAGTCTCTGTCGGTGGACGCGATCTCCAGTGCGACAATGACGTCGCGCGCTGTGCTGGACGGCGTGAAAAACGCCATCGTGAAAGCGGACGGGGATCCGGCGGCCTACAGTGAAGCGGCCGCCGGAGCGCAGTTCTCACGGGACACATATGAGTCATATTCCTGCGATGCCGTCGTCGTAGGTGCGGGCGGCAGCGGCATCGCGGCGGCGGTCACGCTGTCGGAGGCAGGGAAGCGGGTCATCGTCCTGGAAAAAACCCCTGCCTGCGGCGGGCATACCATCCAGACTGAGCAGATCCTGGCAGCGGGCCACCGATTCCAGCGGGAGGCGGGGGTGACGACCACGGCGGAGGAAATTTTTGAGGAGATCATGCGCTCCAACCACTGGATGGGGAACAGTCGGCTGGTCTCCCGCTTCGTGAACAAGACCTGTGAGACGGTGGACTGGCTGTGCGCCCACGGCCTGACATATGAGTACAGCGGCTTTGAGCAGATCACCCATGTTCTCGATACCGGACTCCACAGCACGGATTGGACAAAGCAGTATGAACGGCTCAACGCGCTTATGGAACATCTGGCCGCGGACGGGAACAAAGTTTTTTATGAAACGCCGGCGGAGGAGATCGTGCTGGATGAAAACGGCGCGGTGACGGGCATCTGGGCACTCAATCTGGACAGAGGATATATGAAGATCGACTGCGGCGCGGTGATCATCTGCACCGGCGGCTATGCGGGCAATCGGGAAATGGCGGCGAAGTATTTCCAATTCCCCTGTGATTATGTGCTGGAAGGCTCTGTATTCACCGGCGACGGCATTCGTATGTGCTGGTCCGCGGGGGCGGACAGCGCAGGGCTCGGGGCGCGGGTCATCCACTGCACCTTCCCGGAGCAAAAGCTCCTCTCCCGCACGAAAAACGGAGTCCCAGCAGCAGCGCAGTTCTGCCGTATGCCCAACCTGCTGCTCGTGAACGGCCACGGCCAGCGTTTTATGAATGAATACAAGCTCAACGACTCCGGTTCCTGCGGTCAGTCCATCGTGGCACAGGGGGACAACGGTCGGTTTTGGGCGGTGTTCGATCAGAGATTCCTGGACCGTCTGAAGACCGAAGGACCACACGCCATGGGGATCGACTGGGCGCCCGGCGGGCCCGGGGACGAGTACCTGGAGCCGGGCTACTTCGATGGGCTGGACGCGGATATGGAGGAGGCCATCGCCGTGGGGCTCGTCCACAAAGCGGACACGCTCGAGGAGTTGGCGGGAGAGCTTCCCGGAAAAAACGCTGTCCTCGCCGAAACGGTTGCACGATACAACGAGCTGTGCCATGGGGAAGAGGACACGGAGTTTTTTAAGGCCGCGAAGCTTTTGATCCCCCTGGAGACGGGTCCGTTCTATCTCGCCAAGTGCCAGACGATGACGCTTTGCTCGATCGGAGGCGTGAGGGTGGATGAATACTGCCGCGCCGTCGATCATGGGGGCGACCCGATCCCGGGCCTTTTCTGCGGCGGCAATGACGCCGGAGGCATTTGGGAAAAGGCATACGGCGTTATGGAAGGCGGCACCTGCGCATGGGCGTTCAATTCCGGCAGAATGTGCGGAGAAGCGGCGATCGACTATCTGGATCAGAATGGATAGGAGGGACTTGACCATGCTGAAATACGAAGCGAACATCGTGATCGTCGGCGGCGGCGCGTCCGGGCTGGCGGCAGCCGTATACGCGGCGCAGAAGGGAGAGACTGTTATCGTCATAGAAAAAATGGGCGTGTGCGGCGGCTGCAGCAACATGGCCGCGGGCGTGCTGGCGTACGAGTCCCACCTCCAGAAGGAAGCGCAGGAGACACTGACCGTGGAGGAGGCGTTTCGCAGGCATATGGAATTCACTCATTACGCCGCTAACGCGAAACTGGCAAAGCGGGTTTTTTCCCGGAGCGCCGGGCTGATCGAGTGGCTGGAGGAGCTGGGAGTGGAGTTTGCCGGCGTATTCAAAAACCATCCGATGGGGCAGCGGGTCTGGCACATCGTCAAAACTCCCGGCGGCAGTGGGCCTGTGGACCGGGCCGCAAGCATCATGATGAAGGTCCTCACGGATGAGGCCTCCCGGCTGAATGTTCAGTTTCTGTTCCATACCGAGGGAAAGGAGATCCTTTTGGAGGACGACTGCGCTGTCGGTGTCCTGGCCCAGAATGAGAAAGGTCAGAAGATCGAGGTCCTTGCGGACGCGGTGATCGTGGCGACCAATGGCTTTCAGGCGGATTCCTCCATGGGAACGGAGCTGTTCGGTGAACGCTGGCTGGGAGCGGCTGTTGTAGGGGGACACCCCATCCCGGGGCTGACCGGGGACGGTATGCGGATGCTTTGGAAAGCAGGCGCAGCCAAGGCGTCGCTCTCCATGTCCTTCAGGACGGGCATCAACGGCGTGAGCGAAAAATTCGAGACCATCAGCTCCGTGATGACACAGTTTGGATTGATCGTCGATCAGAGTGGACGGCGGGTCATGAACGAGGAGTACGCCCAGGATCCGGAATTCCTGGGGCAGCAGATGATCCTGGCACCGGAGCATAAGCTCTTCTCCATCGTGGACACGGAGCAGCTGGAACGATACAATACCGGCGGATTGGATTGGTTCAACCCGCTCCAGACCGTGAAAAAGCTGAAAAACTGGTCCTCCGAACTGGAGGCGTTCGAGGAGGGACAGTCGATTTTTGAAGAGAATGATCCGGAGTTTGCCGAGTTCTTTGAAGAGGTCCACATGGAACCGGGAAATTTCTGGGTGTGCAGAAACATACACGAGATTGCGGAAAAAGCGGGGATCGAGCTCGTCGAGCTGGAGCGCACCATCGCGGAGTATAACGCAGACGCCGGACGGGAGGACCGCCTGTTTTTCAAGCGGGCCCGGTATATGGATTCTGTTCAGACGGCGCCGTTCTATGTGGCCGCCCATACGATCACGGGCCTGGAATCCAGAGGCGGGGTGCTGACAGATGAAAACATGCGATGCCTGCGGGAGGACCGGCGCCCCATCAAGGGACTATACTGTGCCGGTACGGACGCCAACAGCATCATGGGGGACGCGGTTTCCTTCCACCGGATCTTCGGAGCGTCCCTCACCTTTGCTATGACCTCCGCTATGATCGCGGTGGATGATATAAGCCGGTATTTTACGGAGGAATTTGATTGAGCGGCAGACTTGCTAAGAAAAGTCAAGCCTCAAATTGAAGAAATCCAAGAATTTCACTCACAACAAAAAGGATATACAAATCCGGGCCATCGCCAATAGAAATTTTTGACGCTGGTCTACAACAAACAGTTATGGGGCAGGTTAGGCTCCGAGACGGTCCAGATATTTCTTTACGGTTGCGTAGTAGATACGCAGGAACTTGGTAGCAGCAGCTTAGGCACGAGACGGACAAGGCCCCCGGCTGGCTGCCGAGGGTCTTCACCAAATTTATCGTAATAGAAAGGTGATTTTGAAGATTGAAAAGCAGCGCAAAAATGTAAAGCTGGCATTAGTAGATGATCTGTTTTCCACGGAAGAAAGCCGCGCTAAGAGATTTAATGGCAGAGCAGACATATGAATACAAATATCGGGGCCTTCCCCTAAAAGCTGGGGTGGCGCCGCTCCGCTTAAAGCTTCCTGTTTTCTGCCGACGGACTTTTGTCATGCGTTTCCATTTGCTTCTGAGGGAATGCGCGTTGACGTGTTTATCTGCAAGAAGTATAATAAGCTTGGATCATAAACCAGGACAAGGAGACATAGCCATGGTGGAAACGCGCTTGCTGCATTACTTTCTGACGGTGGCAAGGGAACGGAACATCACCAATGCGGCCAAGGCTTTGCATATCACCCAGCCGACCTTGAGCCGCCAGATGGCTCTGCTGGAAAATGAAGTCGGCGCAAAATTGTTTCTCCGAGACAGCCGCCCTCTTTCTCTGACGAACGAGGGCCTGCTACTGCGGCGCCGGGCGGAAGAAATTCTGGAATTGATTGAAAAGACGGAAGCGGAAATCTCTGACCAGGAAGAACAGGTGGAAGGGACGATCTCCATTGGCTGTGGAGAGCTGGCATCGGTAAAGCTTCTGACGGAGTTGATGGCGGGCTTTTCACAGCGGCATCCGCAAGTGATATTCGATGTCTACACAGCCAATGCGGACCAGATCAAGCGCCGCATGGATGACGGGGTGACCGATCTGGGACTGCTTCTGGAACCAGCGGACATGGAGCGGTACGAATACATTCGGATGCCGGTCAGGGAGCGTTGGGCTGCCGTGATGCCCTCCGGCGTTCCGCTGGCCCGGCAGGAGCATGTGACCGCGAAGGACCTGGCGGATATCCCGGTCATTATGCCCAGCCGGCAGAAGGTGCATGACGAGGTGGCAAGCTGGTTTGGAAGCTGTTATGATAAGCTGCGGGTCGCCGGCGTCAGCAATCTCAGCACCAACGCCGCCATGATGGTCCGGGCCGGGCTGGGCTACGCCCTCATCATTGAAGGGGCGCTGCCTTTTCTGGAGCAGTCCGAGGTCCGTATGGTGCCGCTGTATCCGGAATTGACGGCCGCTTCGGTCCTGGCGTGGAAGCGGGGCCAGCCGTTTCCGACGGCGGTCAGCCGGTTTCTGGAGCACATAAAATGCTTTTTGGGCATGGATGGAGGATAAAAAACAAGTATTCGACATTGTGAGGAGCCGGATCTATAATAAACGCATCGGAAGACATTTTCCGATGCGCTTTTCTTTTATTGAAATGATATCCGGTAAAGGCCAAGGAGGAGAAGGAACATGGATGAATTCAGGGATATTTTCCCTCGCGGTGGAGAAAACACCGCGTTTGCCCAGTATTTCGTGGGACGGAGTTATTTGAATATGCTCTCTTTGGAGCAGGTGGTCATCGGTAATGTGACGTTTGAGCCGGGGTGCCGCAACAACTGGCACATCCATCACGCTAAGTCCGGCGGTGGGCAGATCCTTCTCTGCACGGCCGGCCGGGGCTACTATCAGGAGTGGGGCAGGCCCGCCCGGGAGCTTCATCCCGGCGATGTGGTAAACATTCCCGCCGGGGTCAAGCACTGGCACGGAGCGGCCCCGGACAGTTGGTTTTCCCACCTGGCGGTGGAGGTCCCCGGCGATGAGATGAAAAATGAGTGGTGCGAGCCGGTATCCGATGAGGACTACGGCAGACTGAAATGAGGAATGCAGGATGAAGACGGTTGTGGTCTATTATTCTTATGGAGGAAATACCCGCCGAATCGCGGAGAAGATCGGGAAATCTATCGGTGCAGATTTGGCTGAGATCAAAACCGTCCGGCCCTACACCGGCAGCTACAACGATGTGGTGGAGCAGGGCCGGCGGGAGGTAGAGAGCGGTTTTCTGCCGGAAATCCAACCGATGGACGTGGATTTGGACCGGTATGATACGATTATTTTAGGAACCCCGGTGTGGTGGTACACTTTCGCCCCGGCCATAAACCGCTTTCTGCACAGCGTCGATCTGTCCGGGAAAACGGTATATCCCTTTGCCTCCAATGGCGGCTGGATTGGGCATACATTCAAGGATATTGAAAAAATCTGTCGCAGGGCGGAAGTTCGGGCAGGCCTGAATGTCCGTTTCAACGGAGACCGGCAGCTCACTTCGGAGGCGGACATCCAAAAGTGGACGCAGCAAATCAAGGGGTTACAGTGATGCGTTAACTTGGACACGCCCTTCGCTAAGCGGTTTAAAATTCGGAGGAACAGGGCATGAGTAAGAAGGCGTTGACTTTATCGGAAACGACAAGATCTTTGGCGTAGTATTAAAGAAGGGTATCTGGATAAACGGAATCCCAATGCCGTTCCGCTTTTCTCGTCATCGGACATTGTTCGGGCAAATTTTTCTGCAAGTAAATATATTTCCAAGAAGCTCAACGCCAGAAATATTTCACTGTGTGAAGTTAAGAAGGATTATATATTGATTCCTTGTTCCGGCGCATATGGCGGAATTCTTGGAAAGGGCATTTTGGCAGGAGAGCTCTTGGACGGTAAATCAATATCTCAGCATGTCCTACGCATAAAAAGGCGGTCGGATAATTTAAACATGGACTTTTTCTATGCAGCGGCGTTTTTATGCAGCTATAAATTCGGCTATCCTTTGATTACGGCAATCCGATTTGGGAAGGACATTCCGGAACTTGACCCGGAAGCATTGAAGTCGATTCCGATTCCCGATATCCCGCATGATTTTCAAGTGCGCATCGGCGCTATGTTCAAGACATCTCGTGATTTGCAGGAAGAAGCTAACCGGCTTGAGAATGCGGCGATCCTTGCTGTTGAGAGCCTGTATGAAGCCTGTGCGGGGGAATCTATAAGGTAATTCCCCTATTTATCCGTATTGTATTTTCAATTTGTAAATCCACGGTATACTTAAAGCAAGCTCTCCCGGCCAATGAACCGGGAGGGCTTTTGTAAGGGATATGGAAAATGGACGAACGGCCGTTATGTCCGCCGCATCCTCAGCGGGAGATGTTCAGCGCAGCGTAGAAGGCCTCCTTGGTGCACCATTCGACGGTGCGGGCGCGGACGCAGTCGCCGATCTCGAAGAAATCGTCCGCGGCGTTCATGAAGGAATCCGCTTCGTCCCGGCGGGCGCGCAGGCCGACCGCCAACAGAATATTGTCGCAGTCCACGGACTGCGCGGCGCCGTCCAGCTCAAAGCTGACCCTGCCGGGCACAACGCCGGTACATTTGGCGTTCAGCAGGACATGGAGACTGTCCGCGTGGTCGCGTACCTCGACGAGCAGTTCGTCGCGGTGGGTCTTGGAGGCGTCGCCTGCGAGCTGGGGCAGCATCTCGATCAGAGTCACGTCGCGGCCGGTGCGCTGCAGGTGGACAGCCGTCTCCAGACCGACCTGACCGCCGCCGATGATGACGACCTTCTGGCCAAGCTCGTCTTCGTGACCGTAAGTCGACACGGCGGTGCGGCAACGCTCCACACCGGGCAGCCACTTGGGCACGACGGGCTCGGAGCCGAGCGCGGCAATGACGGCGTCAAAGCCCTCCATCATGTCGGGCGCAGCGAGGGTGTTCAGCTTGATCGTAATGGCCGGGTTCTTATTGACCTGCATGATGAGCCAGTTCTTGTAGTTCGCGAGGGGCCACTTGAAGTCACGCACGTGATCGGCATACTCAAGCAAGCCGCCGAGCTGGGCGTTCTTCTCAAACAGGGTGACGGTGTGGCCGCGCTCGGCGCAGGCCAGAGCTGCATACATACCGGCCGGGCCGCCGCCGATGACAGCAACGTTCTTCGATTCCACGGCGGCGGGCACACGCTCGATCGGAGCCTCCAGGCCCGCACGCGGGTTCACGGCGCACTGCAGATGCTGGGCGTAGTTGTCGGAGTCATGGCAGCGCATGCACTTGATGCAGGGCACGACGTCCTCGGGATGGCCCTCGAGGTCCTTCTTGATCCATTCGGGGTCGGCGATGAACTCGCGGGCGACGACGATGAAGTCCGCCGTGCCGGCGGCGAGGATCGCTTCGGCGTCGGTCAGGCTGGTAATGCCGCCGATGGTGGAGATAAAGCACTTTGTAATCTGGCCGCTCTTCTTCCAGGCGTCGGCGACGAAGGTGTTGGGGTTCGGGGGCAGGAAGCCGCAGGGATGCGTCCAGGTCATCCAGTCGGAGTTGTGCATACCGCAGCTGGCCTGCAAAATGTCGCAGTGGTCCTGCAGGATCTCAGCGATCCGGAGGCCCTCCTCGAGGTCGATGCCGCCGGCCTGGAACTCGGTGCCGGAGATGCGCACGTCGATGATGAAATCGGGGCCGCAGGCCTTGCGGATCGCGCTCAGGATCTCCACCGCGTAGCGGCAGCGGCTCTCGGTGGAGCCGCCGTATTCGTCGGTGCGCTTGTTGGTGTAGGGGGAGAAAAACTGTGCGACGGGGATGGAGTGGCCCATATGCAGCAGCACGCCGTCAAAGCCGGCGGCCTTGATGCCGAGCGCGGCTTCGACATACTCGTCCTTGAACCACATCATCTTTTCCTTCGGGATCTCGCGGCCGACGGGCGGAGAACCCATGATGGAGCAGCCGTCGGAGACGGTATAGCCGTCGGGGAACACGCCGATGAGCTCCATGGTGCACTTCGCGCCGTAAAGATGGATGCGCTCAGACAGATCGACAAGGCGATTGGTATGGTTGGGCTTTTTGAGGTCCCAGGAGGCATGAACGCCGTCGTCGTTTGCGCCGCCGATGGATACGCCCGCGCAGGTGACGAGACCGGCGCCGGCCTTTGCGCGGTCTTCAAAGAAGCGGATACCCTCTTCGGTGGGATAGGGCTGGCCGCTCGAAGCGGTGTGGATGGTGCTGGGCGCCGAGATAATGCGGTTTTTCAGCACCACGCCGCCGACGCGTATCGGGGAAAATACGTGCGGGTATTTTTTCATAGTTGTATCTCCTATCATTTTTCTGTGATAAGATCATCATATCACAGAAAAATTAAATGATCGTTAAGAATCTGCCGTCCGTCAGAGGCTGGGGTCGATCAGCACCTTCAGGTGGCCCCGGCGGCTCTCCGCGCCGATGTATTTCTCCACCGCGTCGGCAAGGCCCACGACGCCGGTGACCATGCCGGGGAAGGCGACCTTGCCCTGCGCCAGCATATCCAGGTACATCTCGACCTCCTCGCGAGTGTAGACGAAGCTGTACTTGAAGTCCGGCTCGAAAATCGAGAAGCTGCCGGGGACCATGGTGAGCGG
Source organism: uncultured Oscillospiraceae bacterium (assembly GCA_964406615.1). GTDB lineage: Bacteria > Bacillota > Clostridia > Oscillospirales > Oscillospiraceae > CAJOIG01. Next base: position 35,878 of record CAYOSI010000004.1, on the reverse strand, counting down.
CTCGTTGATGGTGCCGATGCACATGATCTGACCGCCGGGCTTCACGCAGCCGATGCAGGTGTTGAAGCTCGCGGGGTTGCCGGCGCATTCGTACACGACGTCCGCGCCCACGGGGGAGCCGAGGAGCTTTTTGATTGTGCCGGGAACGTCCGGGCAGGTTTTGGAGTTGATGAAATCGTCCGCGCCGTAGGATTTGATGAGCGCTTCCTTTTCATCGGAGGTGCCGAGCGCGATAATCCTGCGTGCCCCGGCGACCTTGAGGAACTGGATGGCGGACAGGCCGACGGAGCCGGTGCCGGAAACGACGACGCTGTCGCCGAGCTTGAAGCGGGAGATGCGGATGCCGTGCAGCGCCACGCAGACGACGTCAAACAGAACGGCGTCCTTCATATCTACGCCGTCGGGAACCTTGATGAGCATGGTGTGCGCCACGTCGCGGATGAGGAAGTATTCGCAGTATCCGCCGTCCGGGCCGCCGATGCCGGCGGTGTTGGGGAAGCCGTTGATGCAGATATTGGTCTTGCCCTCGCGGCAGCTTGGGCAGCCGTCCGCACAGGCGGCGGGGGGGCCGCAGAGCAGACGGTCGCCGACCTTGAAGCCGGTGACGCCCTCGCCGACCTCCACGACGGTGCCGGCGTTTTCATGGCCGAGGACCATGGGCAGCCGGATGAACGGGGGGTAGTGACCGGCGTAGAACTCCACGTCCGTGCCGCAGATGCCGACATAGTCGATCTTGACGACGAGCTGATTCGGACCGGGGTGAGGGACGGGGCGCTCCTCCAGACGGAGGTCGCCCGCGCCGTAAAGAGCCAACGCTTTCATGGTATATATTCTCCTTTCGGTTACTTTGCCTGGGAAGGCGCCGGGGTCGGCGCGAACAGGTCGGTGTAGTATTTTTTGCGGCGCTGGAACTCAGGGTCCTTGCTGAGGTTCATGAGGCGGCCCTCGTTTTCCTTGATGTCGTCCGCGTGCAGGAATTTGCCGGAGATGGTGTCGTGCGCCCTGTGCTCCTCCTCGGCGGGGAATACAAATTTCCACGCGCCGTCCTCAACAAGAAGCTCGCCCTCAAGACCGCAGAGCTCGCAGACGGCCCTGGCCGTGCCCGGCACGAGCCAGAAATTGGAGCACTGACAATGCGGGCAGACGCCCGGCGTACCCATGTAATGCGCCTTCTCGATGTCGGACGCGGCTTCGGCAAGGTTGCGGCCGATCTCCCGCATGCGCTCGATCTTGTCGTCGTGCATGATGACGTCCTTGCTCCAGGAGAAGAAGTCGTTGTCGATGATCTTCCAGGCGGGGCTCATGGCGATCATGGCGTGGTCGGTCTGCACCCGGCAGGCCCAGTCGGAGCCGCCGATGCCGACGAAGGAGATGACCTTGTCCCGCAGGAGGCGGGGATCGACGCCGTCGCCGCCCATTTCCCGGCTGATCTGGTCGCCGATGATGTTCATGCCGCGATCCATGCGCGGGCCGAAGCGGTCGCAGACCGTGTGCAGAAGCCCGGAAGCGCCGGACTCAAAGATGGGGCTGACGAACAGGATGCCGTCCGCGTCGAGCAGGATGCTGCGGAACACGTCGAAGTCGTCCCGGCGGGTGCAGAGGTTGCCCCGGCCCATGACGAGGCCGCGGGAGCAGGCGACGCAGCCCGTGCAGTTTTCAATGTTCCAGTCCAAAAGGTGGATGAACTCGACCTCCGCGCCGGCGCTCTGTGCCGCCTCCAGCGCGACGCGGCACATGGTGTCGTTGTTTCCGTTTTTCGTTCCGAACGATACGCCTACGATTTTCATGGTGTTCTCTCCTTTTCCGCTTCAGTCTTTTTTGCCGACATAGGTGTCGTCGATGCGGGTCGCGACGATGACGGCGATAATGCACAGCGCGCAGATGAGCGCATAGGCGTAAGCATAGCCGATGGCGAAGCTGTTGCCGAGCGCGCCGCAGATCGTGATGCCGAGCGCGCCGATGATCGCGACGGCGGGCTTCATGACGCGGTAGCCGTTGTCAAAGTCGTAGCGGCCCCAGATCGTGGAGATCAGGGAGACGAGATAGTTTGCCGCGCCGCCGAGCATGATGCCCATGAAGGGCTGCGCGATAAAGATCAGTATATAACCGGCGTCGCCCACGCGGCTCGTGGTGATGAAGCCGCCGATGACGTTCAGCAGCAGGGAGACGATGCCGAACAGGAAGGTGATGATGATGGCCTTTTTGGTGCCGAGCTTCTGGTCCATGACGCCGCAGAGGTAGCTTCCGACGCAGGCCACAAGGCCGGCACAGGCGAGCATGGGCGTGCAGGCGGCGGTGTCAAAGCCGATCTGCGCCATGCGGGGTACGAAGTTCGACATGACGCCGAGGGAGAACAGCTCCATGATGCCGAGCGGGAAGATGATCTTCCAGACGTTCCCGGTCCGGAGGAATACCCTGGGCTGCCAGTAGGAGGTCTTTTGGTAGGCAAGGCCCTCCGCGAGGAGCCGGTCGGACAGTGCACGGTCGAAGCTCTTGTCGTTATCGGGGTAAGCGCCGGCCTGTTCGGGATAATCCTTCACGAAAAGGAAGACGAGGATGCCGAGGACGAGACAGACGGCCGCGAACATGTAGTAGATGCCGTTCAGGCCGATGCCGGCCAGAAGAGCGGAGCAGAGCGGAGTGGCGATGGTCGCCGAGAGCGGGAAGCCGATCGTGACGACGCCCATGGCCAGGCCCTTCTTGGTGGGATACCAGTTGGAGACGACGTTCAGGCTCGCTATGTAGTTAAAGCCCATGCCGCAGATATTCGCAACGCACAGCATGATGAGATACACCGGGCTGCTGCCTGCAAAGCTCCAGATGAAGCAGGCCGCCGCGTTCAGGATGAGGGCAAGTCCCCATGCGAACTTGCAGCTTTTCTTGCCGCAGAGCCAGCCGAAGATGATCGCGCCGGGAACGCTGATCCAGGCGGCGATGGTGGAGAAAACGTAGAGGATGCTGGGATTCTGCAGGCCGAAGCGGACGGCCCATCCGGCGGGGATCGTAACGTTCAGGGAGTCGTAGATAATCATCGAGTTCATCAGGATGCTGAAAAAGGTCAGGAGCAGGATGCCCCAGCCCTTTCGGCCGAAGCCTTTCGCCGTGGATTGCTGCATAACGCATACCTCCGAAGATATTTTTTAACATTCCTGTCGCCCTTGATTATAGGTCCTTGTGAATCATTTGGCAAATATCCATTTTTACCGATTGTCATTCCGTTTGGTTATATGCTATACTGAAGCCTGCGGGAGGTGGCGGCATGGAACTGACCAAGCTGAATTATTTTGTTACCGCCGCAGAATGCGGCAATTTTTCGGAGACGGCGCGCAGGCTGTATACCTCGCAGCCGAATATCTCCAAGCAGATATCCTCTTTGGAGGCGGAGCTGGGCGTGCAGCTTTTTTTCCGTGACCGGCATGCGGTGCGGCTGACCCGCGCGGGCGAGTATTTCTATGAGCAGACGAAAACGCTCCCGGCGCTCCTGGGGCGCATTGCGGAGACGACCCGCGCGCTCGGCCGCGGCGATTCCGGCCAGCTCCGCGTCGGCGTGCTGGCGGGCCAGCGTCTGAATGCGGATATCATCAGCCGGTTCAATTCCTTTGTGCGCCGGTATCCCGACGTGTCGTTTACGATGGAGCGGGCGGGCTTTTCCGAGCTGCAGGAATCCCTTGCGTCGTTCCGATATGACCTTATCATCACGCTCTCCTTTGACGTGGTTCCCGGGTCGGACCTGGTGGTGGAGCGTATCATGGAAAAGCAGCAGCCGGCGATCTTCGTCAGCCGCATGAGCCCGCTGGCGGACAAGCTGGACGACCTGTCGCAGGCGCCGTATGTGGTCATCTCTCCCAAAGAGAGCTACGGCGGCTATGAGCAGTTTCTCCGCAGCTGCCGCAATGCGGGCTTTGAGCCGAATATCGTGCGGCTGGCCGATTCGCTGGACAGTCTGCTTTTCTATGTGGAGACCGGCGTAGGCATCGCGATTCTCGACCGGAACACCCGGCTGGAGATCGACCAGAACATCAAGGTCGTCCCCATCGACGACCATGCGGAGAGCCCGGATCTCGTGGCGGTGTACTCCCCGCAGAACAGCAATCCGCATATCCGCCGGATGGTCGGCTGTCTGGCGGAAAACAGAGAGGAGTAATCAATGGACTATCACGCCAATGCCGGGCAGACCTATCTGCCGTTCAAGGAGAATATCCACGTACCCACCCTACCGTACACACCGCTGCCCCGGCCGGAGCCGGCGCTGCCGGAGCCTGTGCTGAACACCGCGGCCCGGGAGCGGGGCTGGGTATTAAGCAGCGCGCATCAGCATTTTCTGCCCGGCGTCACGGCCGCGATGCTGGACTGGTGGTGGGCCAATATGGAAAAGGGCTATTATCTCTGGGCGCCCGGCTCGCATAAGCGCTTTTCCTGGGTGCGTGAGCCGTGGCGGTACGGCTTTACAAACTCCGCGCACAGGATATCCGAGTCCGTCGGCGAAAATATCCCCGTCTTCGGTGGAAACGGGATTCAGATAAACCGTCTCGACCTGGACTGGTTCCCGTTCACGGAAGCGCTGGAGCATGTCATCGTCGAGGGCGTTTTCAACGGGAAGAATGAATTTGTCGATATGACCGTGCATATGTGGCAGGATGCGCCCGGCGGCTGCGTCCATATCGATGCGGCGGTGGCGGACCCGAACGTCTCTGAGCCGCCTCCGTTTATTCTGGAGATGCTGGCGGAGGACCCGGATACAAAATCCGTGCCGCCCAGCGCCACCGATCACGGGGAGTACGAGGCCTCCCGCTGGCCGGTGTTCCTGCCGAAGCTATATGAGCTGTGGGCCGGCCACCCGGACCCGACGCAGAGCGTTCACTGCGACCTGCGGGTCGAACAGACCGGAGCAGAGCGCTGGCGCTATGTTTCGCCAAACGGCCCGGTGATGCCCGTCTGAACGGGCCATTGCGGCCTTTGGCTGCGGAAAAGGTTTTCGTCCCAAAATTAGGTTGACAGGATATGACCGGGTGTGTTATTATTTTGGCGAACCGGTTTGTTAATTAATAAACGTTTACTTTGGGAGGATACCATGAAAAAGATTCTTGCTCTGATCGTTGCGGCGGTCATGCTGCTGAGCCTCTGTGCCTGCGGCGCTTCCGTCGACACTGCCAAGCTGGACGAGATCCAGGCGGCGCTGGATGATATCCAGGCCTCTCTCGACCAGCTCTCCGCCGGCGGCGCTGCGCCCGAGGAGGAGCCCGCGGAGGCTCCGGCTGCCCCGGCCGGCGAGACCGAGACGCTTCCCATCGGCCTGATGGTCCATACCACGGGCTGGTTCGCGGGCGTCGACACCCCGAACTTCAACGAGTTCAACGCCATGGTCGATTACATCAACCAGAACGGCGGCTGGACCGTCGGCGACACCACCTACATCCTTGAGCCCGTCTTTGTCGACGGCCAGTCCGACTATCCCACGCTGCGCACCGCGGCTATGAGCCTGGTGGATGCCGGCGTCGATTTCGTCGTGGAGACCAACGACTTCTGGGTCAACTCCTGCGCGGACGTCTTTGAGGACGAGGGCATCCTGCATGCCTCGGCGTACTGCGTCGGCTCCAACACCGGCTACCTGATCCCCGAGAATCCCCTGGCTTTCACCGGCACCCTGGGCACCATCGGCGACTATCAGGCCTGCTTCAAGGCTCTTTCCGAGAATTATCCCGAGGTTCAGTCCGTCATCCTCGCCAACGACGATAACGGCCTGAAGGAGGAGATGCTCGCCACCATGAAGGCCCTGGCCGAGCCCTATGGCATCGAGGTCAAGGACTCCATCGTTATCTATCCCGGCGACACCACCGACTACAGCTCCTATGCCCAGCAGATCGTGGACAGCGGCGCGGACGCCTTTATGGGCAACGGCTCCCCCGACGCCTACGGTGCTCTGCTGAAAGCCGTCCGCGCCCTTGGCAGCGACTGCGTCATGGCCTGCGCCCAGGGCAAGCCCATCTCCATGATTATGGAGTATGCCGGCGCCGACGCCTCCTATAACGGCTTCTCTCTCGGCGCCTCCGTGTTCCGCGAGGAGGACCGCGCCAACAACACCGACATCATGAACGACCTGGCCGACGCCGTGGGCGAGAAATACGGCGATGACGCCAAGGCCACCTTTGACGGCGCCGCCGCCAACACCCTGTATCTGATGCTCCAGATGATGCAGAAGGCCGGCTCCATTGATCCGGAGGCCGTGGCCGCCGCCTGGACCGAGGGCGGCGAGGTTGAGACCATCTACGGCACCGGCATCATCGGCGGCACGGAGACCTACGGCGTGGAGAATCACGCCATCGGCCATCCCCGCCCCGTGTCCGTCATGGACCCCGACGCCGAGGACGGCTGGTATTTCGCCGGCTGGGTCACCGAGATCGACGTACCCTGACACCGCGCAAAGCATCGGAAAGCATTTCATTTAACCTTAACGGCGGAGGCGAAAACGCCTCCGCCGTTTTCAAAGGAGTGAACACCGCTTGAACATTCTCATAAACACGCTGGTGCTGGGGATCATGTACATACTGGCCTCGCTGGGCTTCGCGTTTATCTTCAACATGCTCGGCACCATAAACCTGGCCCACGGCGCGCTGTACATGGTCGGCGCGTATCTGTGCTATTATCTCTGCGCCGCCGCCGGCGTCAACAACTGGATCGCCATGGTCATCGCGGCGATCGTGCTGGCGCTCATCGGCCTGCTGCTGGAGAGGGTCATGTTCCGCCCCTTCCTCGCCGATTTTGACCGGATTGTTATGATAAGCGTCGGGCTCATCACCATCGGGCAGACGATCTGCAACATCCTCACCGGCAGCCGGGCGCTGGTCATCCCCAGCTATGCCAAGGGCCTGAGCACCATCGCCGGCACCAGCGTCAGCAACGAGCGCCTCGTCACCTTCGGCGTGGGGCTGCTGCTCCTGCTGGCCGTGCTCTACATCGTCAACCGAACCGCCCTCGGACGGCAGATGGAGGCCGTCTCCCAGGACCGGCTGGGCGCCGCGCTCCAGGGCATCAACATCCACCGCGTCTCGGCGATCGTCTGCGCCATCGGCATCGCGCTTGCGGCGGTGGCCGGCTGCTTCATGGGCGCCTATCAGGGCCTGAGCGCCAACATGGGCGACACCATGAACCTGCGTATCCTGATGCTCGTCATGCTGGCGGGCGCGGGGTCCATGAACGGCATCATCATCACCGGTATGGTCATGGGCTTTCTGGACGTCATCTTCCCCCTGTTTTTCCAGGGGAACGCCGGCTCCGCGATCCCGATCGCGATCATCGTCGTCCTGCTGCTGATAAAGCCCGAGGGCTTCTTCGGCCATGAGATGAAAATGTAAGGGGGCGCTATGATGAAAAAATCCGGTTTCAAGACATCGCTTCCGTTCGTCATCCTGCTGGCGGTGTTCATCGTGCTGCCGCTGTTTCTGAACAGCCGCTCCTGGGTGGACCTGTTCATCACCATCCTGTTCAACATGGTGGCGGCGGTCTGCCTGCGCGTGATCCTGCTGTCGGGGAACCTGTCCTTTGCGCAGGGCGCGTTCATGGGCGTGGGCGCGTATACCGCGGGCATGCTGTCCGTGCATCTGGGGCTTCCGATGTGGGTCACGATCCCCGCCGGCGCCATCATGGCGACGCTGATCGGCCTCATCACCGGCTGGCCGTTCGCTCGCCTCAAGACCGTGTATTTCAGCATGGGCACCATGTTCATGGGACAGGCGATCATGCTGCTCATCTCCTCGTGGAAGCTCGCCGGCGGCGCGCTCGGGCTCAACCGCATCACGTCGCTCTCCACGGAGCTGAAGCCGCTGGCCGACGCGCTGAATTTGAAGGGCTATCAGGCGGCGTATTTTGTCATTCTGGTCTTCGCGGTCATTTCGCTGCTTATCATGTACCGCTTTGAAAACTGCCGCATCGGCACGACGCTCCGCGCCCTGGCGCAGTCGGAGGACGTCGCGGCCTCGATCGGCGTGAACCCGACATTCTACCGTCTGCTGGCGGTGGGCGTGGCCTGCTTTTTCATTGGCCTCATGGGCGGCGTGCAGGCGCATTACCTCACCACCATCTCCTATTCAAGCTACGGCATGAATCTGACCCTGTGGCTCATCATGTACATGATGATCGGCGGCAGCGGCAAATTTATCGGTCCGATGATCGGCGCGATCATCATCAGTATCGTTCAGGGCATCGCAAACCTGCTGACGAGCCTTTCCGGCTCCTCGGGCAGCGCGGGCTTTGTGGCGTTCAGCCGCTGGATCGGCGAGAATTCCGCCTATACCCCGTTTTTGACGGCGGCGGTCCTGCTGCTGGTGGCGTATCTGCTGCCCGGCGGCCTTGTGGGACTGCCGGAGACGGTCCGGGCCAACCGGGCCAGGCGTGCTGAAAAGAAAGAAATTGCCGCCATGGTGCAGGAAGGAGGCGCGGATACATGAGCAGTCTGCTGGAGACCTCCGGTCTGACCAAACGCTTCGGCGGTCTGACCGTCATGAACGACCTCGACTTCCGCATCCAGGAGGGAGAGATCAAGGGCTTTCTCGGCCCCAACGGCGCGGGCAAATCCACCTTCTTCAACCTCATCACCGGCGTGCACATGCCGACCTCCGGCCACATTTTCTATGCCGGACGGGAGATTACCAGGGCGAAGCCTCATCAGGCCGCGGCCATGGGGATCGGGCGCACGTTCCAGCTAAACCCCCTGTTCGGCGATTTCACCGTCTTTGAGAACATAACCACGGCCTATCATCTGCGGCCCCACTCCACGGTGATGCAGGCGTTCTGCGGCACAAAGACGTATAAGGAAAACGAGAAATACATCGCCCGGTCCGCGGACGAGATCATCGAGTTCCTCGGCCTGGAGCATGTACGCAACGAGCTGGCGAAGAACCTGCCGCACGGCTACCAGAAGATCCTCGGCGTGGCCCGCGCGCTGGCAACGAAGCCGAAGCTCCTGCTCCTGGACGAGCCGCTCGGCGGCATGAACCCGGAGGAGATCGCGTTCTCTATCAAGGCCATCTCCAAAATGCGCGACAAGGGCATCACCGTCCTCGTCGTGGAGCACAACATGCAGATCCTCGACATCCTCGATTCCGTCACCGTTATCAGCTTCGGCGAGAAGATCTTCGAGGGCACCCCGGAGGGGATGCGCAATGACCCGACGGTCATCAGTACCTATTTCGGAGGTGCGGTATGAGCAACATACTTGAGATCCGGAACCTGGAGGTCATGTTTGGAAAGTCCATTGCCGTTCATGATATCAGCCTGAGCGTACCGGAGGGCGGCATCGTCACGGTCATCGGCTCGAACGGCGCGGGCAAGTCCACGACACTCAACGCCATGATGAGCATCGTTAAAAAGACGCGGGGCTCCGTCCTGTTCGGCGGCGAGGATATCACAAACGAGCCGACGCAGAACATCGTACAGAAGGGGCTTGTGCTCGTTCCGGAGGGACGGCACCTGTTTCCGTATCTCTCGGTGTATAAAAACCTGATCCTCGGCGCCACGCAGCGCCGGGATAAGGACGGAATCGCAAAGGATCTGGATTTTGTCTATGAGCTGTTCCCCATCCTGAAGGACCGCACCAGGCAGCAGGCCGGAACGCTTTCCGGCGGCCAGCAGCAGATGCTGGCCATCGCCCGAGGCATCATGGCCAATCCGAAGCTTCTCTGCCTCGATGAGCCGAGCCTCGGCCTTGCGCCCGTCGTCATCGATGATATCGGCGAGAAGATCCGGGAGATCAATAAGTCCAAGGGCACCAGCATCCTGCTTGTCGAGCAGAATGTCCATCTGGCCTTCGGCGCGGCGCAGTACTGCTACACGCTGCAGGTCGGCCGGGTGGCTGCCGAGGGCGCCGTCGAGGAGATCCGCAGCAACGACGTTGTCAGGAAAGCGTATTTCGGCGGCTGAGAGTCAATTTGATCGCACGGTCGGCGTCTGCCGGCCGTGCGATTTCGTTTATTCGGGCATTCGGCGGAGCATTTTTCGGCCCGCGCGCAAAAAAAATATAGGCAAACAGGCAATTTTGCGGTATGATATCATCGATTATTATAACTGTGTCGAAGCAGGAGGATATATAGTATGCCAAAGAGAACGGACATCAACAAAGTGCTGATTATCGGCTCCGGCCCGATCATTATCGGTCAGGCCTGCGAGTTTGACTATTCCGGCACGCAGGCCTGCAAGGCGCTGCGCAATCTGGGCTATGAGATCGTCCTTGTGAACTCCAACCCGGCGACCATCATGACCGACCCGGAGATCGCCGACGTTACCTATATCGAGCCGCTGAACGTGGAGCGTCTGGAGCAGATCATCGCCAAGGAGCGTCCCGACGCGCTGCTTCCGAACCTCGGCGGCCAGTCCGGCCTGAACCTCTGCTCCGAGCTGTATCGGGCGGGTGTTCTTGACAAGTATAACGTCAAGGTCATCGGCGTTCAGGTGGACGCGATCGAGCGCGGCGAGGACCGCGTCGCGTTTAAGAAGACCATGAACAGCCTCGGCATCGAGATGGCCCGCAGCGAGGTCTCCTACAGCGTGGAGGAGGCGCTGAAGATCGCGGACGAGCTGGGTTATCCCGTCGTTCTGCGCCCGGCCTACACCATGGGCGGCGCCGGCGGCGGCCTTGTCTATAACCGCGAGGAGCTTAAAACCGTCTGCGCCCGCGGCCTGCAGGCAAGCCTTGTGGGGCAGGTCCTGGTCGAGGAGTCCGTCCTCGGCTGGGAGGAACTGGAGCTGGAGGTCGTCCGCGACTGCGAGGGCAACATGATTACCGTCTGCTTCATCGAAAACATCGATCCGATGGGCGTACATACCGGGGACTCCTTCTGTGCGGCGCCCATGCTGACCATCTCCGAGGAGGTTCAGAAACGCCTCCAGGAGCAGGCGTACAGGATCGTCGATTCCGTGCAGGTCATCGGCGGCACCAATGTCCAGTTTGCGCATGACCCGGTGTCCGACCGCATCTGCGTCATCGAGATAAACCCCCGTACCTCCCGCTCCTCCGCGCTGGCGTCCAAGGCGACCGGCTTCCCCATCGCGCTTGTATCCGCCATGCTGGCGACCGGCCTGACCCTGCGGGACATCCCCTGCGGCAAGTACGGCACGCTCGACAAGTATGTTCCCGACGGCGACTATGTCGTTATCAAGTTCGCGCGCTGGGCCTTTGAGAAGTTCAAAGGCATCGAGGATGCGCTTGGCACCCAGATGCGCGCCGTCGGCGAGGTCATGAGCATCGGCAAGACCTATAAGGAAGCTTTCCAGAAGGCCGTCCGCAGCCTCGAGACCGGCCGGTACGGGCTGGGCCATGCCAAAAATTTTGATACGCTGACCAAGGAGGAGCTGCTCAAAAAGCTTATCACGCCGTCCAGCGAGCGCCATTTCGTCATGTATGAGGCGCTGCGCAAGGGGGCGACCGTTGAGGAGATCTTCGCGCTGACCCATGTCAAGCGTTATTTCATCGAGCAGATGAAGGAGCTGGTTGAGGAGGAAGAGGCGCTGATGGCGTATAAGGGCGGCCTGCCCGCCGACACGGCCCTTGTCTCCGCCAAGCGCAGCGGGTTCTCGGATAAATATCTAAGCCAGATCCTTGAGATCCCCGAGGAGGCCATCCGCCGCCGCCGTCTGGAGCTTGGCGTGGAGGAGGCCTGGGAGGGCGTGCACGTCAGCGGTACGCAGGACAGCGCGTACTACTACTCCACCTACAATGCGGAGGACAAGAATCCGGTCAGCGACAGCAGGAAGATCATGATCCTCGGCGGCGGCCCCAACCGCATCGGCCAAGGCATCGAGTTCGACTACTGCTGCGTCCATGCGTCCAAGGCCCTTAAGAAGCTCGGCTTTGAGACGATCATCGTAAACTGCAACCCCGAAACCGTTTCCACCGACTACGACACCTCCGATAAGCTTTACTTCGAGCCGCTGACCCTGGAGGACGTTCTGAGCATTTACAACAAGGAAAAGCCCCTGGGCGTCATCGCGCAGTTCGGCGGCCAGACCCCGCTGAACCTCGCCGCCGACCTCGAGAAAAACGGCGTCAAGATCCTCGGCACGCCTCCCGCCGTCATCGACATGGCGGAGGACCGCGACCTGTTCCGCGCCATGATGGACAAGCTTGGCATCCCGATGCCTGAATCCGGCATGGCGGTTGACGTGAACGAGGCGCTGGAAATCGCCCACAAGATCGGCTATCCCGTCATGGTCCGCCCGTCCTACGTTCTGGGCGGCCGCGGCATGGAGGTCGTTTATGACGACGGCAGCCTGACCGACTACATGAACGCTGCGGTCGGCGTCACCCCCGACCGTCCGATCCTGATCGACCGCTTCCTGAACCACGCGCTCGAGTGCGAAGCCGACGCGGTCAGCGACGGCACGCATGTGTTTGTCCCCGCGGTGATGGAACATATCGAGCTGGCGGGCGTCCATTCCGGCGACTCCGCCTGCATCATCCCCTCCGTCCACATCAGCCCGGAGAATGTGGAAACCATCAAGGAATACACTCGCCGGATCGCGCAGGAAATGCATGTCTGCGGCCTGATGAACATGCAGTACGCCATCGAGAACGGCAAGGTTTTCGTGCTGGAGGCAAACCCCCGTGCCTCCCGTACCGTGCCCCTGGTTTCCAAGGTCTGCAACATCCGCATGGTGCCCCTCGCCACCGATATCATCACCGGCGAGCTGACCGGCAGACCCTCTCCCGTGCCCGGGCTGAAGGAGCAGAACATCGTCTATTACGGCGTCAAGGAGGCCGTGTTCCCGTTCAATATGTTCCAGGAGGTCGACCCGGTACTCGGGCCGGAGATGAGGTCCACCGGCGAGGTCCTCGGCCTGTCGAAGTCCTACGGCAGCGCGTTCGTCAAGGCGCAGGAGGCCACGCAGTCCAGGCTGCCTGCCGGCGGCACCGTCCTGTTCTCCGTAAACGACAAGGATAAGCCGGAGGTCGCCGAGGTCGCGAAGCTCTTTAGTGAGTGCGGCTTTGACATCATCGCTACCGGACGGACGTTCGACGTCATCCGGGGCGCCGGCATCCCGGCCTCCAAGATCAAGAAGCTGTATGAGGGCCGGCCGAATATTCTCGACGCGATCACAAACGGCGAGATCGCGATGATCGTCAACACCCCGATCGGTAAGGACAGCGTTCATGACGACAGCTATCTGCGCAAGGCGGCCATCAAGAACAAGATCCCCTACATGACCACCATCGCGGCCGCCCGTGCCGCCGCCGTCGGCTTGCAGCTCGCTCACGACAGCGATATCGGCGGCGTCAAGTCCCTGCAGGAGATTCACAGCGAGATTAAGGACAAGTAATTTGTAAAATAAACGGAACCACCGGAAGACGAAAAATCCTCCGGTGGTTTTTTTGTCGGGTTAAATTCGCGCCAAAAGTTCCGTTTTTTTGGCGTCAAATTCTTCCTGTGTCAGTGCGCCGATACGTCGCAGCCGGGATAGTTTTTCGATCTGCGCAAATACATCATCTTCCGTGTTGGCTGGAGCGGAGCTTTTCGCGGCTGTGGTCTTTTGTATTTTGGAAAACATCCCGGATACGCCGGAGCCTATTTCTTTCAGTCCCTTGGAGACTCCGCTTCCTTTTAGGAAGGAAGCTTTTTCAGTTTCTTCTGCGGGGGCTTCTTGACTTAATTCTCCGACGATCGAAATATCCTCAGCGATTTCATCTTCCGTATAGTCAAAGTTGGCGTTATCCAACGCTGCGGCAAGTCGTTTTCCCATGGGCATCATGGATGCAAAGGTAATGCCGCCGGATACAACGCCGCCAATGATTGGGATAACCTTGGAGATACCGTTTGCCACGGTGGTTTTTGTGACTTTAATGCTGAGGGTTTTCCCAATCTGTTTCACAAGGGGGTACCAGAAAGTTTTGGTTAGCGCTTGTTGGGGGATTTTCTTAGCGGCGGTTTTTGCAAGCTGTGCCGAAAGAAGCCGAACGCCGCTGGCGGCGCCGGAAACGCCGAACATCGCACCGCAATAGAGAATGAGCTGTCCGTTTACCAATTCGGTATCAAGTTCGCCGTTGCGCCATAAGTCCTGTGACCCATAAAGATAAGACAGTTCCTGCGCCAATCGTAAGGCAATAGCAAAAAATTGCAATATGTCCGCAGGAATAGCAACGCCCATAGCGAATCCGCCGGGCAGACCTGCAAGAAAAGAAGCAATGGAAGATTCACTCGTCCGTGTCATAATGAGGCTATTGGCCCGTTTGGCGAGCATATCTCGGGAGCAGTTTGCAGCAATGGGGCCATTGTCAATAATTGCTCGAATATCAACATCCTCATTCTTAAAGCATTCTGTTAAAAATGCTGTGCGGTTTACCTTTACTCCGGGAAGCGCAATGGCGGTGGATACGACGGATTCCAGAGATAAATCTTGCGCTTTCGCTTCCATTTTAAAATCTCCTTTCGGCAGTTTTGAGATCCATTGACAGGATATGAATCTCCATTTTAAGGGATTTATAAATTTCGCGAATACAGGGTTAAAATCATTATATAACCAGAGTATACGGATGTAAATTGTTCATTGTAATTTTTTACTATCACGCACCCGCGCATTCTGAATAGAATGGGGTATCCAATGCGAAAGGGTGGATACTTTGGACATATATATTGTAAAGCGCGGGGATTCGCTGTTCCAGATCGCCCGGCGCTATGCCGTCCCGATGGACGAGATCATCTACGCGAACCAGTTGGAAAACCCGTCGGTGCTGTCCGTCGGGCAGGCGCTGGTCATACCGACGGAGGAGACCGTCCATACCGTGCGCCGGGGCGATACGCTCTATTCCATCGCCCGCCAGTACGGGGTGAGTCTGGCGCGGCTGATCGCCGCCAATCCGTCGATCAGCGACCCGAACAGCATCCGGCCCGGCCAAACGGTGATTATCCCGTCGGGCGGGGCGAACCGGGGCGAGATAGCCGTAAACGGCTATATAACCGACGTGACGGAACCGACGCTGCGGGCCACGCTGCCGTATCTGACCTACCTCTCGCCGTTTTCCTACCGCACCGACCTGCAGGGGGAGCTCACGCCAACTTATAGCGTCGATACCGCGCTCTCGGCCGAATACCGCACCGCGAACCTGCTGACGATCACGAACCTGCGGGAGCAGGGCGGGTTCTCCAGCGAGATCGCCCACGCGGTCTTTACGGATGCGGAGGTGCAGGACAATTTCCTGCAAAATATGGAGACGCTGCTCGTCCAGGGCGGCTGGTACGGCGTGAATCTGGATTTTGAGTACGTTTTCCCCTATGACCGGGAGAGCTATAATCAGTTCCTGCGCCGCCTGACCGACCGCGTGCATGCGCTGGGCAAGATCGTGGTGACGGCGCTTGCGCCGAAGCTTTCCGATGAGCAGACGGGGCTTCTGTACAGCGCGCATGATTACGCCTTCCACGGGGCGACCGCCGACTATGTGGTGCTGATGACCTATGAGTGGGGTTACACCTACGGCCCGGCGATGGCGGTCGCGCCGCTGAATATGGTGCGCCGGGTGTTGGATTACGCGGTGAGCGTGATGCCGGCGGGGAAGATCCTGATGGGCGTGCCGAATTATGGCTACAACTGGACGCTCCCGTTCGTGCAGGGGACGGCGGCCAGCCCGGTCACGAACGTCGGCGCGGTCACGCTGGCGGGGCAGGTGCGGGCTGCCATCCAGTATGATGAGACGGCGCAGGCGCCGTTTTTCCGGTATACGGACGATGCGGGACGGCAGCATGAGGTCTGGTTCGAGGATGCGCGGAGCCTTTCGGCCAAATACGAGCTGGTCGCCGAATACGGCCTTGCGGGCGTCAGCTTCTGGAATCTGAACAGCCTGTTTCGCACGAATTTCCTGGTGCTTGAATCCATGTACAGCGTGGAAAAGGTGCTGTAAAAAGATCCCTGTCTCAGCTCACGGGCGAGACAGGGATCTCTTCGGTAAAGACCGCGTCCATGGGGATATCCCATGGCTTGGCCGGTATGGCCTGCGCCCGCTGGCACGCGAAGGCTGCGGCGGCGATGAAGGCGTTTTTGCATTGCGGCAGGAAGCGGTCGTAGAAGCCGCCGCCCATGCCGAGGCGGTGTCCGGCGTCGTCGAAGGCGGTGCAGGGGCAGATGACAAGGTCGATCTCCGCCGGATCGACAAGCTCCGAGCGGACCGGGTCGGGCTCGGGGATGCCAAAGGCGCCCGACCGCCATGCGTCGCCGTCGAGCGGGTGCAGAGCCTGCATATCGGTCGTGTTCACGCACCGGGGATAGACAAGGCGCTTTTTGCTCCCGGCAATGGATTCAAGCGCCTGCATGCGCACCTCGCCGCCGACGGCGCGGTAGATCATGACGGTTTTGGCGGCCTCGAAGGCCGGATGCTTGAGGATATTTCGAACGACAGCATCCGAGGCAAAGCCCCGGCGCATGGGGATCATGTGCTCGCGGGCGGCGATGCCCGCCCGGCGCAGATGAGTGCGGCAGGCCGCGGGGAAAGCAGTCCGGACCGCGCCGGCGAGATACAGAGAGCCAAAGGAAACAACGGCGCAGCGCTCACGCGCGGCGGCATCCAGCGCGGCGGCGGTGCCGGCGGGGATATCCTTAAACGCCTCGGCCATTGCGCCGTGTCCGGTGAGGTGCGCCGCGAGATCGGCGGCGGGAAGGGCCCGGCCGCTCGGCGGTGTGAGGCAGATAAATTCCCGCGCCAGCGGCTGGACAAGCTCCAGCATGCGGGGGTAATCCTTGTCCGCGAGCACGCCGAGGAGGAAAATGCATTTCTGTCCCGGCATCAGCTCGCGCAGGCTCTCGGTTAGGGCCTCGGCGCACTGCGGATTGTGTCCGCCGTCGAGCAGAAACAGCGGCTCGGAAGTGAGAAGCTCCATCCGGGCCGGCCATTTGGCGGCGGCCAGGCCGTCCGAAACCGCCTGCGCAGGGATGTTCCACCCGCGGGCGCGTAATGCCTCAACGGCCTCCAGCACGACCGAGGCGTTGCGGAGCTGGTATCGCCCCAGCAGGGCAAGCGTGTATTCCGCGCCGCGGTAGGCAAAGCGCTGGCCGGAGAGACCTGCCTCCAGGGAAACAAGCTGTGAACAGTCCGCGCGGCGCAGGGGTACGTTCCGCTCCCGGCAGACCGCTTCCACAACGGCGGACGTCTCCGGCGCGCCGTCATAGAGAACGCAGGCGCAGCCGGGTTTTATGATCCCCGCCTTGGCGGCCGCGATCTCCTCGAGGGTGCTGCCAAGGTATTCCGTGTGTTCCAGGCCGATGTTTGTGATGACGGCCAGCTCCGGGGCGTCGATGGCGTTGGTGCTGTCGAGCGCGCCGCCCATGCCGACCTCGAGCAGGACGACGTCGCATTGCTCCTCGAGGAAGTATACCATGCCGATGGCGGTGACAAGCTCAAACTGGCTGGGATGGTCGTCCATGGCGTCGGCGGCCCCGGCGGTTCGTTCCGTGACGGCGGCAAGGCGTTCACCGGGGATGTTTTCGCCGTTTATCTGTATGCGCTCGCAGAAATCCTGAATATACGGCGAGGTATACAGGCCGACACGGAAGCCGGCGGCCTGCAGCACGGAGGCGAGCATCGCGCAGGTGCTGCCCTTGCCGTTGCTTCCCGCGACGTGGATGAAGCGCAGGTGCTTCTGCGGGTCGCCGAGACGGGCCAGGAGCGCATGCGTGCGGGCCAGTCCCAGCCGGGTCCGGCTCCAGTCATAGCGTTCGATGTAGTCGATGGCCTCCTGAGGTGTCATGTAAGAAGCTTCTTTCCGTAGGTATCAAATGCGCGGCCCAGCAGGAGCGTGACAAGGAACTGTGTCGGGCCGAGAATGGCGCACTGGACGGCGCGTGTGGTCAGGAGCGCGCCGAAGGGCGAGCTGTACAGGATCGAGATCCAAAACGAGTTGAGCAGAAGGCTCATAAGGAGCATATTGACCGCGACCGCGCCGAGCACGCGCAGCGCGGAGCGCTTTTTATAAAGGAAGAACCCAAAGCACAGGCCGGTCAGCGCGCTGGTCAGCGTGAAGCCGGGGAAGTACGGCCCGACCGGGAAGAGGATCGCGCCGAGAAAATCACCAAGCGCCGCCACGACTGCGCCCGGGATCGGGCCGAACAGCATGGCGGCTGCGACGATGGGTACGAAGCTGAAGCCGATTTTGATGTTCCAGGCGCTCAGGGACAGGAAACGGCTGAGGACGATTTCGAGCGCGGTGAGGACGCCGAGGTATACGACCATGCGTGTGTTTAGCTTTTTGGACATAAAAATACCCTCCTTTTGTGACATTGCCACAAAAGGAGGTCGTTTTATCCTTTGGTGGCAGCGGAAGCGGGTACGGCACCGCGGCGTTTTGGAAAACGCCTTCGTCCACAGACAACTTCCCATCCTGTGGCACTTGACGCGCCGTCCCTACTCTGACAGGGAACCTACGCTCCTATTATGAGGCAGCCCGGCGAAAAAAGCAATATTTTTTTTAACGAACGCGGGGAATGCCCCAGAAGAACAGCGCGACGGTGCCGGGGCCGGTGTGGCTGCCGATGGTGGTGCCGATGCTGTTGATGACGACCTTGCCGTTGAGCTTCGGAAAGCGCTCCTCGACCAGGCGGGCGACCTCCTGGGCGTCCTCCTCGCAGGCGGACATGGAAATATAGCACTTGCCGCTGTAGTCAAGACCGTTTTCCGCAGTCGCCTCCATGCGGTCGACGATCGCCTGGATGACCTTTTTCTTGGTGCGGATCTTCTCGCGGGGGATGAGCCGGCCGAGATCGTCCATGTTCAGCAGCGGACAGATGTTCAGCAGGCCGCCGAACACGCCGGCCGCCTTGGAGATGCGGCCGCCCTTGACATAGAAGGTCAGGTCGGTGGAGAAGAACCAGTGGTGCAGGCGCAGCTTGTTTTCCTCGGCCCAGTCGCGCAGCTCGTCGATGCCCATGCCCTCGTCGCGCATGGTCGCGAGCGTGTCCATCAGAAGGCCGTAGCCGGAGGAGGCGCCGAGGGAATCGACGATATAGATCTTTCGGTCGGGGAAGCGTTCGCGGGCGATGGCGGCGGCGCTGACGGCGGAGTTATAGGTGCCGGAGATGCCGGTGGAGAGCGTCAGGTGCAGGATGTCCTTGCCCTGCTCGAGAAACGGCGTGAAATAGTCGAGGTACTCGGAGATGTTCACCTGCGAGGTGCTGGTCTCCGCGCCGTTTTCCATGGCCTTGTAGAAGTCGGGGAAGGGGATGCTCCGGCCGAGGTCGTCGGGATAGTCAACGCCGTTAAGCGTGTAGTGGAAGCAGACGTAGTGGATGCCGCGGGCCTCGAAATGCTCCCTGCTCAGATCGGCGGTGGAGCAGCAGCTCAGAATATAATCGCCCATGTAAATTCCTCCCAAAAATACGCATTCTTGCATTCAGCATACAACAGCCCGGCCCGCCCGGCAACCTCCGCGTGAGCGGGTCGCTCTCCCGGAAAGAGAACAAGGCGCAGAGCAAGCTCTACGCCTTGTTTTTCTTGTCTCTACGATTCGGAGAATCCCGCCGTTTCTGCGAGGCCTGGGACGGGAGGCGGATATGGAAGCACAGGAACACCAGAATCTCCGCCGGGATCAGGATGAGGAAGAGCTGCCATGGATTGAAGGGCAGCAGGAAAAGATAGATCAGCGCGACGATACAGGCCACGAGCAGCATCACGATGATCTGGTTGTGCCGGCCCTTGTTCCAAACGGAGTTCAGAACCAGCAGGGTGATGAGCGAAATGGGTACGGCCGTGACGAAGATCAGCCACAGATGCATATTCATCGTGATCCAGAGGATCACATAGAGGATCACGCCCATCGTCCAGATACCGGCGATCGCGACGAGAGTGACAACGGTGCTGGAGAATTTCGGCGCGGCTTCCCTCTCCTTTTCGCGTTCTTTTTGGATCGGGTCCTGCCACGGCTCCTGCCCGGTGAGCAGGGCGTCCACCGTCGTGTCGTAGATCTGCGCGATGCGCAGGAGCACAAAAGCGTCGGGCAGGGATTCGCCCCGTTCCCATTTGGAAACGGTCTTGTCGGAATAGTTGAGCTTTTCGCCCAGCTCCGCCTGCGTAAAGCCCGCCTCCTGGCGGAGCTTTATGAGCTTGCTGGCAACGATCAGCTTGAGTTCGTCCATGGTCATAAGAGGCTGTCCTTTGCTGGGCCCCGTCCGGGGCCGGGAGTCGGGTTTACTTGCGGGCGGTGTAGCCGGTCACGCCGTCGAGGACCTCGCCGTCGAGCTGGATAACGGTGGGCCCGTCGAGCTCCACGATGATCTCGTGTCCGACGCGCATGTCGCAGGCGGCAAAGCGCGTGTGCCATCCGGGGATGACGAAGGGGAAGCGCGCGAGGGTGCCGAGCGGGCTGGTATCGTGCCATACGAGGCAGGTGAGCGTGCCGCCGCTTCGGTCCTGCCTGGGGGCGAATTTCATGCCGCCGCCCTGAACGCGGCCGTTCATGGCGAGGGCCAGCCAGATCCGGTCGTACGCCCGTGTTTCGCCGTCGACGGTGACGCGGCCGGATATCGGCTTGTAATACCGGAAAAACGAGGAAACGGCGGTGGCGGCATAGCCGGATTTTTTGGGCCGCAGACGGTTTTCCTCCATTTTCTGACAAACGACCGCGTCCACGCCGCAGGAACAGCCGTTGACAAAGCGGTGCGTCACGCCCTGGACCTCGGCGGTGGGCAAATGCCGCAGGTACTCGTTTATGAGGATCGTTTTCTCGTTGCCCTTGGGAGAAATATCCCGCAGGAAATCATTGCCGGTCCCAAAGCGCCAGATATAGAGAGGAACGTCCGGCGGCAGTTTGTCAAGGTCGTTGACCAGATGATGAAGCGTGCCGTCGCCGCCGCAGAGGATGATTTTGTCCTCGGCGGAGAGACCGGCGAAAAAGGTTCTCGCATCCAGCGCCGTGATGTCCGAGGTCTGCGGATGCTCCGCCGCGAACGCCGCCTGAACGTCCTCGACGCCCTGGAGGCCATGAGCGCCGTTTGCGAGCGGATTGAAGAGGATATGCGTCATCCCATGTACCCTGTGTGCCGGAATGGCACAGTCTTTCTACTTTAAATAAATATCTTTAATTATATCGCAGAATCCCCCGTTCGTAAAGGGTTTTTATTGCGTTTCAGGCAAAGCATGGTATAATTTTGGGAGGGAAAGGGGGGGTGCTCTGTGGACGGCTTTTCAGCGGACGGATATATCATCGACCAGAACTGCATGGCCGGCTATCCGTATCGCGGCATGACCTCGGATATAAACGGCTGCGGCTGGATCGCCGCCTATAATCTGCGCCATGCTGCCGGACAGGAGGCGGCGTTCGGCGATGTATGCGGCGAGATGAACCGTATGTATGTCTTTCAGATCCCCGGCCCGACGCCGATGCGGAAGCTGCGCCGGTATCTGCGGCGGTACCTGCCGCATCGCTATACCGCCGGGCGAAAGCGTTCGCAGGCTGCGGCGGAGACGGCCCGCGCCGGAATCCTCCGCTACTGGGAGGGGAACGAGCTGCATTTCGTCGCCTTCGTCCGTCAGGACGACGGACTCTGCCGCTTCTTTAACGTCGCGGACGGTAAGGAGGATTTTCTCTGCTCCGTGGAGGACTTTTTCCGAAGCAGGGTCCGCAGGGGCTGGATCCGCGTGCTGACCATCGAATAACGGAAGTCCTTTTTATGGGACAACCGATCCGATATCCTGTTATCAGAAAACAACGACGGGAGGATCGGAGCGATGCGCGGTTATTTCACGGCAGCGGGGTTTTACGGACTGGTGGGCGGACGGTACATGCTGTTTGCCGGCGAATCGGAGTATTATGAATACGCGGAGGAGGCCGATGACGAGGCGGCCTCTTGACAAACGCCCGTCTTTCAGGCAGAATATAGGAAGCTGAATAACGGTCAGTTCGGGACCATCCTGACCTTAAACAAAACTACGGCGAGGAAACGGGCGATTTCCATAAGAGGGCGTAGTGCGCCCTCTTATTTTTTCACCGCTTCCGGAAAGGAAACCATGAATGAACTAATCCTGCTGTGCTCCGTCGTGCTGATCTTCGGCGCGGTGCTGCTGGCCTACCGCTTCTTCGGCAATACCGGCCTGTACGCCATGACCGTGGTCGCGTCGATCCTGTCGAATATCGAGGTGCTGATCCTCGTCAATGCGTTCGGCATGGAGCAGACTCTCGGCAACGTCCTGTTTGCCTCGACCTTCCTCATCACCGATATTTTAAGCGAGAACGCCGGGAAAAAGGCCGCGAATAAAGCCGTCCTGATCGGGATCTTCGCTTCGCTGTTTTTCGTGGTGCTGTCAAGCTCCTGGCTTCTGTATATCCCGTCGGAAAACGACTGGGCCATGCCGTCTATCCGGGCGATCTTCACCGCGACGCCGCGCATGGTGCTCGCGAGCATGGCGGTATACGCCCTGTCCCAGTTCTTCGATGTATGGCTGTACCATAAATGGTGGGATTTTTCCGAAAAGCGCTGCGGGGATCGTCGGGCCTTCCTGTGGCTGCGCAATAATGGCTCCACGCTCGTCAGCCAGCTTGTGAATACGGTCCTGTTCAATATCGCCGCCTTTGCCGGCGCGGAGGGGTATGACGCCAAGCTCATCCTGAGCATCATCGCCGCGGGCTATGTGATCTATGTGGTCACGTCCCTGCTGGACACCCCGGCGGTATACATCGCCCGGCGCATTCACGATCGGCATTTTGCCGAACGGGACGAGGTGCAGGGGAAGGATATCGCTGTTCCTTGAACAGAAGGCAGAAAGCTCCTCCGCATGATCGTGGTCATGCGGAGGAGCTGCTGTTTAGCGATCTGCGGCGGTCATGCGGCCTGCCTGGCCCGGCGGAGATAGACGCTCCAATAACCGGTGCCGACGGCAAAACCGCCGATCATGTTGCCGAGCGTGACGGGGAGAAGGTTTCGGAGGAAAAACGCGCCCCAGGTGAGGCCCTCGGCGGGGAGGCCGCTCCGGGCGGCGGTCCAAAGCCCGACGGGGATGAAGTACATATTGGCGATGCTGTGTTCGTAGCCGCAGAGGACGAACAGCATGATCGGGAAAAACACGCAGGCGATCTTGCTCACGGGCTCCTTGGCCCCGGCGGCCATCCACACGGCGATGCAGACGAGGAAGTTGCAGAGGACGCCCCTGACTAGCGCCGGGCCGAAGCGGAGCGTGGACTTTGCGGCGGCGGTGGAAACGACGGCGTCGGACCAGGCGTCGAGCGCGCCGCTCACGGAAACAAGCCCGGCGATGAGGACCGCGCCGATGAGGTTTCCGAGGTAGACGATCAGGAGCGTCCGGAGCATTTGCCCCGCGGTGATGCGGCGCTCCAGCAGGGAGACGATCATGAGATTGTCCCCGGTGAACAGCTCGCTGCCGGCCAGAATGACCATCGCGAGGCCGGCCGGGAACACACAGGCGCCCGCGAATTTATTCACGGCCGCGACGGCGATGGTGCTGCCGACGCCGGCCAGGGCGATAAACGCACCTGCGAGCACAGCGAGTAGAAGCAGATTTCCGGCTGGAGCGGAGGCTTTTTTGACGCCGAGCTCTGAGAATGCCTCGGCGGTCTGGGCGGGTGTATTCATGGAAGCTGCCTCCTGATTTCGATGATCTGTCCATTTCAGTATATCGAAAACAGCCAAAAAGTCAATCCGGCGCGGCGGCACGGTGAAATAAATTCGGAAAAAATCGCCGAGTGACTGGAAATCCGGTCAAATTGCGTCTATAATCAACACATAAGTGTATTTGCATATGGATATGAGGACGACAACATGCTTCAGAACAACCACGCGGTCAATGCCGCCGGCCATCTGACCGTAGCCGGGGTCGATACCGTAGACCTCGCGAAAGAATACGGCACGCCGCTTTATGTCATGGACGAGGAGCTTATGCGCGGCAAAATGCGCTGCTACCGGGAGGCCATGGCGGAGGCGTTCCCGGCGGGGAGTATGCCGCTGCTGGCCAGCAAGGCCCTGAGCTTCAAGGAGATCTACCGCATCGCGGAGACGGAGGGCCTCGGTGCGGACGTCGTGTCCGGCGGCGAGCTGTATACGGCGCTCGCAGCGGGCTTCCCCGCGGAGAAGCTCTGCTTCCACGGCAGTGCCAAGACCCTGGAGGAGATCCGGCAGGGCGTGGAGGCCGGCGTCGGCTGCTTCGTTGTGGATAACGGCGAGGAGCTGGCGCGTATCAGCCGGATCGCCGGGGAATGCGGCGTCTGTCAGCGCGTGCTGCTGCGCATCACGCCGGGGATCGATCCGCATACCTTTGAGGCGGTGAATACCGGACGGGTGGACTGTAAATTCGGCGCCGCGATCGAGACCGGACAGGCTCTGGCCCTGACGAAGGAGGCGCTGTCGGCGTCGAATGTAGAGGTAGTGGGCTTTCATTGCCATATCGGCTCGCAGATCTTTGAGCCGCAGCCGTTTTTCGACGCGGTGGACATTATGACCCGGTACATGGCGGAGGTGCGCCAAAAGCTGGGTTTTACGGCGGAGATCCTGAATCTGGGCGGCGGTATCGCCGTGCCGTATGTGGCCGGACAGCCGTCGGTCGATATCGCGGGCTGCGTTCGCCGGATCGGCGCATGCCTCGCCGACCGCTGCCGGGCGCTGGGACTTCCCGTGCCGGTGGTGTTTATGGAACCGGGGCGCAGCATCGTGGCGGACGCCGGCGTCACGCTCTATACGGTGCAGAGCATCAAGTCCATTCCCGGCTATAAGGACTACGTGGCGGTGGACGGCGGCATGACCGACAACCCGCGCTACGCACTCTACGGTGCGGAGTATACCGCGCTCGTGGCCAACCGTGCGTCGGAGCCGGCGGACTATATCGCCGCGATCGCCGGACGCTGCTGCGAAAGCGGCGACCTGATCGGCGAGAATATGCGCATACAGCACGCGCGGGTTGGCGACGTCCTGGCCGTGCTCGTGACGGGCGCTTATAATTACTCCATGGCCTCGAACTATAACCGCGTACCCTGCCCGGCGGTTGTCATGCTCCGGGACGGTCGGGCGCGCGTCGTGGTGCGCCGCCAGACCTACGAGGATATCGCGGCGCTTGACCTGTAAAGAAACCCGCACAAAGGCCCCCGGCGGGGCGCCGAATGCAAGAAGCGGCCGGAGCAAAAGCTCCGGCCGCTGTTTCTCACGGGAAAATCAGATCGCGCGCTCAACTTTGCCGCTGCGCAGGCAGCGAGTGCAAACATAGACATGCGTCGGGGTGCCGTTGACAACCGCCTTCACACGCTTTACGTTGGGCTTCCACATACGGTTCGTGCGCCTGTGGGAGTGGCTGACCTTGATGCCGAAAGTCACACCTTTTCCGCAAACCTCACATTTTGCCATCGTAATCAGCTCCTTCCTGCCGTCTATCTATCGGAACAGCTCCAATATAATATCAGAACAAGCCGGGAATTGCAAGCATTTTTTTAAATTATCCAAAATTCATTGAATTTAGATGGTTTTTTGAGGGAATCCGTTGCAGAAACGGGCGAATATGTATTAAAATAAAGGATAAACCATACACATGAAAAGGGGGATTCCCTTGCAATACTCCGTAAAGCTTGCGCAGGTGGCCTCAGAGCATGCGCTCCAAGCGGCCTACGCCGCGCCCGATTTTGGCGAAAAGCTCCTTACCTCGGCCGACCTCAACCGGCCCGGCATCCAGCTTCTGGGGCATCTGAGCTATTTCGACACCGACCGCCTGCAGGTCCTCGGAAAGGCGGAGACCGCGCTTTTGAACGAGATGACGCCGGCGGAGCGCCGCAGCGCTTTTGAGCTGCTCATGAGCCACCGCATCCCCGCGGTCATCGTGGCGCATGAGGAAAAGCCGTTTCCGGAGTGTCTGGAGATGGCGGAGAAATACGGCGTCAGCGTCCTTACGACCGATGTGGACACCTCAGAGTTTTACGCCCAGCTTATCGGCACGCTGCGGCGGCATCTCGCGCCGCGCCAGACGGTCCACGGCGTGCTCGTGGAGGTCCACGGCGAGGGGATGCTGATTACCGGCGACAGCGGCATCGGCAAGTCGGAGACGGCGCTTGAGCTCATAAAGCGCGGGCATCGGCTGATCGCCGACGACGCGGTGGAGATACTCCGGACATCCCGCACGACCCTGGAGGGCCGCTCGCCCGAGCTGATACAATACTTCATGGAGCTGCGCGGCATCGGCGTCATCCATGTCGAAAAGGTCTTCGGCATCGGCGCGGTGCGTCCGTCCTGCCCGATCGACCTGGTCGTGGCCATGGAGAACTGGGACGAAGAACGGCAGTACGACCGCCTCGGCATCGAAACGGAAAGCGTTTCGCTTCTCGGGGTCTCGGTGCCGAAGGTGACGATCCCGGTGCGTCCAGGCCGGAACCTTGCGGTCATTTTGGAGATTGCCGCCATGACGAACCGCCAGAAAAAGCTGGGCTACAGCGCGGCGGAGGAGCTGACGCGCCGCATTGACGCGAACATTGACGCCGGTACGGCTTTTTAAAGGGAGAATTCTGTGAACGATACGACGCTTATTTCCGGACTGAGAGCCACGTTTCCGGGCTTGGGGCTGCGGGAGAACGAGCCGCTCGCCCGGCACTGCTCCTTCCGCATCGGCGGCCCGGCGGCGCTGCTTGTCCAGCCCGCCTCGGCCGAAGAGCTGGCCGCGGTGTGCCGTTTTCTGACGGACCGCGGCGAGAAGCTGTTTCTGCTCGGAAACGGCACCAATATGCTGTTTCCGGACGAGGGCCTTGACCGCATCGTCATAAAGACCTGTCCGAACGTGGGAAATATCCGAACGGACGGCACGGAGATCACCGCCGAATGCGGCGCGACGCTGGCCCGGGTGGCCGCCGCCGCGCTGCATGCCGGGCTGACAGGGCTTGAGTTTGCTCACGGTATCCCCGGCAGCGTGGGCGGCGGTATCGCCATGAACGCCGGCGCCTACGGCGGCGAACTGCGGGACGTGGTGACGCGGACGGAGTACCTTGACGCGGATATGAACGTGCGCACCCGGACGGGGGAGGAGCATGCCTTCTCCTATCGTCACAGCTTCCTGAGCGAGCGGGAGGGCATTGTGCTTCGGACGACCTTCCGGCTTGCGCCCGGCGATCCCGCGGCGATCGCGGCGCGTATGCAGGAGCTTGCGGATAAGCGCCGCGCGAGCCAGCCGCTCGACATGCCCTCCGCCGGCAGCACGTTCAAGCGCCCCGTGGGGGGCTATGCCGCCGCGCTGATCGACGAGGCGGGGCTGAAGGGCTGCACGATGGGCGGCGCACAGGTATCCGCCAAGCACGCCGGCTTCGTGGTGAACGCCGGCGGCGCGACCTGCGCGGATGTGCTGCGGCTCATGGAGCACATCCAAAACACCGTTTTTAAACGCACGGGCGTCCGGCTGGAGCCGGAGGTCCGCATCATTCGGGGCTGAATATTATGGAATTTTTAATCATAACGGGCCTGTCCGGCGCGGGCAAGACCCGCGCGGCGGATATCTGCGAGGACCTGCACTACTACTGCGTCGACAATCTGCCGGCAGATCTTCTGCCGCAGTTTGCCGACCTGTGCCGCGCGGCGCGGGGGCGGTACGAGAAGGCGGCCGTTGTCATGGACGTGCGCAGCGTGCCGCAGCCGGACAAGCTGGGCGATATGCTCAAGGGTTTTCTGGAGCTTGAGGGGACGGTGCGGGTCCTGTACCTGGAGGCGG
Source organism: uncultured Oscillospiraceae bacterium (assembly GCA_964406615.1). Lineage (GTDB taxonomy): Bacteria > Bacillota > Clostridia > Oscillospirales > Oscillospiraceae > CAJOIG01. The sequence continues at coordinate 8,235 of CAYOSI010000004.1, read as the reverse complement.
ATACGAGCTCCATCGTCCGCCGCTATAAGGAGAGCCGCCGTCCGCATCCGCTGGGCGAGCCGGGCCTCGGCATCGAACGCGCGGTGGAGAAAGAGACGGCGCTGCTCGCGCCGTTCCGCGAGCGGGCGGACCTCATCATCAACACCACGGGCCTGAGCCTGAACCAGCTCAAAAGCCGTATCGCCGCACTCCTCGAGCCGGACGAGAAGCCCTTCTCCGTGAATATCACGTCCTTCGGCTACAAGCTGGGCATCCCGCCGGAGGCGGACCTCGTCTTTGACGTCCGGTGCCTGGCCAATCCATATTATGAGGACAGCCTGCGCGAACGGAACGGCCTGGACCCGGCGGTGAGCGCATATGTGTTCCGGGACGGCGCGGCGGCGGAGCTTACGGAGCGTCTGCGCTCGCTGGTCGAATTTCTCATTCCGCTGTATGAGCGTGACCGGCAGGAGCTGAATATCGCCGTCGGCTGCACCGGCGGGCATCACCGCAGCGTCGCGGTCGCGCAGGCGCTGGGGGACAGGCTGGAGCATCCGGGCCTGACCGTGAGCGTGTCCCATCGGGATATGGAGCGCTGAGGATGACGAGGACAAAAACGCGCATCGTCACCGTCGGAGGCGGTACCGGTCTGTCCAGCATGCTGCGCGGCCTGAAGGCCTTTTTTTCTGATATCACCGCGGTCGTCACCGTGACGGACGACGGCGGCGGCAGCGGCGTGCTGCGCCGGGAGCTGCATATGCCGCCGCCCGGGGATATACGAAACTGCATCCAGGCGCTGGCAAACGCGGAGCCGGTCATGCAGGAGGTGCTGAACTACCGCTTCCGGGAGGGCACGCTGGCCGGACAGAACCTGGGGAACCTCATCCTGGCGGCGCTGTACGATGTGACGCCGAGCTTCGATGTGGCGGTGGCCAGGCTCGGACAGGTATTGGCGATCACCGGGCAGGTGCTGCCCGTGACGAACGGAAACGTGACGCTGGAGGCCCGCTTCGGCGACGGCGCGGTCATCCGGGGCGAGACGGCGATCACGCACTATAAGCGCATCACGGACGCCGTGATCGACCAAGTCATGCTCTCGCCTGCGCGGCCGGCGGCGCTGCCCGCTGTGCTGGAGGCCATCGCCGGGGCGGATATGATCGTCCTCGGGCCGGGCAGCCTCTATACCAGCGTGATCCCGAACCTTCTGGTGGACGGCGTGGCCGCCGCCATCCGGGACAGCCGGGCCGTGAAGGTCTATGTGATGAATATCATGACGCAGGACGGCGAGACGGAGGGGTACAGCGCGGCCAAGCATGTGCAGGCGCTGCAGAAGCACGGCGGGGAGGAGCTGTTCCGCTATGTCCTTCTGAACAGCCGCCATATTCCCGCCGAGATCGCGGGAATATACCGGGAGGAGAACGCCGCGCCGATCCAAAGCGACGGCTCGGAGCTGCGGGCGATGGGGCTTACGCCGGTGTTTGCGCCTGTGGCGGCGTGGGAAAACGGCCTGGTGCGCCACGATCCCGCGGCGCTGGCCTCCGCCCTGCGGGGACTGTATTATGAGCTGGCTGCGACGCGAACCGCCGAATAGGATGAACGAACATGAGCTTTTCTTCGGAAGTCAAAAATGAACTGTGCCGGGACGGGATGCAGAAAAAATGCTGCGCCCTGGCGGAGGCTTACGGCGTGCTGCTGTACGCGAATCTGTTCACGCTGCGGCAGATCCGGATCATGACGGAAAACGACGCCTTTGTCCTGCGGCTGCCCCGGCTTTTCCGCCGCGCCTTCGGCGTGACCTTCGACGTGCTGCCGCCGGCGGGCAAGACCGGGAAGCGCTCCCTGTGCATCACCGACCCGCAGAAAATACGGACGATCTTCTCCGCTGTGGGCTATGATCCGGAACGCATGCTGGCGCATCAGGTAAATCTGGCCGTGGTGGAGGACGACTGCGACCGCGTGGCCTTTCTGCGCGGCGCCTTCCTCGCCGGCGGCAGCGTGACCGACCCGAAAAAGCGGTATCATCTGGAGATCGTGACAAGCCACGCGGGCGTGTGCCGTCAGACCCATGCGCTGCTGCTGGAGATGGGCTTCGAGCCGAAGGACTCCCGGCGCGGGGCGAGCTTCATCACCTATTTCAAGCAGAGCGGCGCCATTGAGGATATCCTGACGACCATGGGAGCTTCTGTTTCGGCTATGGAGATTATGGAGACCAAGGTCGAAAAGCACATGGCGAACGCCATGAACCGCCTGACGAACTGCGACATGGCAAACGCCGACAAGGTCACGGATGCGGCAAGTCATCAGCTTGCGGCGATTCGTGCCATTGAGGCCGGGCCGGGCCTTGAAACGCTGCCGCCTGTCTTACAGGATACCGCGCTGCTGCGAATCGCAAACCCGTCGTGCAGCCTTGCCGACCTCGCGCAGCTGGCAAGCCCCCCGGTCACGAAAAGCTGCATGAACCACCGGCTGCGGAAGCTAATGGAGCTGTCCGCCGGCCTTGCTGAATCGTAAAGGAATAGCTATGTCTTTTGTCCACCTCCATGTCCATAGTGAATACAGCCTTCTGGACGGCGCCTGCCGCATCTCGGAGATGGCGAAGCGCGCTGCCGAAATGGGGCAGAACGCGCTGGCGGTTACCGATCACGGCGTCATGTACGGCGCGGTAGCGTTTTACAAGGCCTGCCGGGAAGCGGGGATCAAGCCCATCATCGGCTGCGAGGTCTATGTCGCGCCGCGCGGTCTGACCGACCGGGAATACGGCGTCGATAACCAGTACACGCACCTCATCCTTCTGTGCAAAAACGAGAGAGGATACCATAACCTCTGCGAGCTCGTGTCCCGTGCCTTTGTGGACGGATATTATATAAAGCCCCGCATCGACTGGGAGCTGCTGCACCGTTTTTCCGAAGGGCTTGTCTGCCTGTCCGCCTGTCTTGCGGGCGATATCCCGCAGAAGATCATCCACCGCCGGTATGACGAGGCGAAGGCCCGCGCCGTGGAGCTCGACCGGCTCTTCGGGCGGGGCGGCTTCTATCTGGAGCTGCAGGATCACGGCATCCCGGAGGAGCGGCAGGCCGCGCAGGGGCTTCTGCGCATCCATCAGGAGACCGGCATCCCCATCGTCGTGACGAACGACGCGCACTATCTGCGCCGGGAGGACGCCCGGATCCAGGATGTGCTCATGTGCATCCAGACCGGCAAGACCGTGGACGATACCGACCGCATGAGATTCGACTCCGAGGAGCTGTACCTCAAAACCGAGGAGGAGATGCGTTCGCTGTTCCCGGACTGGCCGGAGGCATACGAGAATACGCAGAAGATCGCCGATATGTGCGATTTTGACTTCGAGTTCGGGCATTACCATTTGCCCCAGTTCCGGCTCCCTGCGGGGGAGACGGACAGCTACGCCTATCTGCGCCGGCTCTGCTTCGAGGGCCTCGGGCAGCGCTACCCGGGCTATGACGGGGCGCTTTCCGACCGGCTCGAGTATGAGCTCGGCGTTATCCGGCAGATGGGGTTTGTGGACTATTTCCTTATCGTATGGGATTTTGTAAGCTACGCCAAAAACGAGGGCATCCCCGTCGGCCCGGGGCGCGGTTCGGCTGCCGGCTCGCTCGTGAGCTATACGCTGCGTATCACCGACGTCGACCCCGTCAAATACAGCCTTTATTTTGAACGCTTCCTGAACCCGGAGCGTGTCACCATGCCGGATATCGACATGGACTTCTGCGTCCGCCGCCGCGGCGAGGTCATCGACTATGTGAACCGGAAATACGGCGCCGACCATGTCGCGCAGATCGTCACCTTTGGCACGATGGCGGCGCGGCAGTCCATCCGCGACGTGGGCCGCGCGACCAATCTGAGCTACGCCGAGACGGACGCCGTCGCAAAGCAGATCCCGTCCGGGCCGTCCGCGCTGAATATGACCATCAAGGAAGCGCTGGGCCTGTCAAAGCCCCTCAAGGAGATGTATGAGGGCGAGGACGAGCGGATCAAAACGCTCATCGACACGGCCATGGCGCTGGAGGGCATGCCCCGTCACGCCTCCACGCACGCCGCCGGCGTGGTCATCTCGCGCGATCCGCTGACGGACTACGTTCCGCTTGCGCGCAATGACGAGTCTGTCGTCTGCCAGTTTCCGATGACGACGCTGGAGGAGCTGGGGCTTCTCAAAATGGACTTTCTCGGCCTGCGGAACCTGACGGTCCTCGAGGACGCCGCCGTGCTGGTGCGCAAAAGCGACCCCGGCTTTCAGGTGGACGCCATCCCGGAGGATGATCCCGAGACCTTCGAGATGCTGACCGCGGGCCATACCTCGGGCGTGTTCCAGCTTGAATCGACGGGCATGACCGGCGTCTGCGTCGGGCTCAAGCCGAAGAGCATCGAGGACATCACCGCGATCATCGCCCTCTACCGCCCCGGCCCGATGGACTCCATCCCGCACTTTCTGGAGTGCGCCGTCCACCCGGAGCGCATTACCTATAAGCATCCGATGCTCGAGCCGATTTTGCAGGTCACGTACGGCTGCATCGTCTACCAGGAGCAGGTCATCGAGATTTTCCGCCGCTTGGCGGGCTTCTCACTTGGGCAGGCGGATATGATCCGCCGCGCCATGTCGAAGAAAAAGCATGCGGTCATCGACGCGGAGCGCAAGGCGTTCGTGTTCGGCGATGAGGAACGCGGCATCGCGGGCTGCATCGCAAACGGCGTGCCGGAGAACGTGGCGAACAGCATCTATGACGAGATCCTCGACTTCGCGTCCTATGCCTTCAACAAGGCGCATGCCGTCTCCTACGCCATCGTGTGCTACCGCACGGCGTGGATGAAGCGGCACTGGCCGCGGGAGTATATGGCGGCGCTTTTGACAAGCGTGCTTGACTCCACCGGCAAGATCGCGGAGTATATCGCCGAGTGCCGCGCCATGGGCATCCGGCTTCTGCCGCCGGACGTGAATGAGTCCGATGCGGACTTCACCGTTGTGGGCGAAAACCTGCGCTTCGGTCTGGCCGCCGTGAAGGGCATCGGCCGCGGCTTCATGCAGCAGGTCATGGCGGAGCGGGAGCTGAACGGTCCGTTCACCGCGTTTGACGAGTTTTGCCGCCGGATGTACGGCAAGGAGCTCAACCGCCGCCCGGTCGAAAGTCTCATCCGCGCCGGCGCGTTTGACTCGCTCGGCTATAAGCGCAAGGCGCTTTTGCAGGTGCTCGACAGCGTGCTGGAGGGCGTAAACGGCGAGGGCCGCCGCAACGTCATCGGCCAGATGGACCTGTTCGCCATGGGCGGCGACGAGCCGTCCTCTACGCTGGTGCTGCCGGAGGTCGAGGAATTTTCTCCCATGGAGAAGATGATTATGGAAAAGGAGAGCACGGGCCTCTATCTCACCGGGCACCCCATGGACGCCTACCGCGGTACCGCCTCGAAGCTCGGCGCGGTGCGCATCGGCTCGATCCTCGCGTCGTTTGAGAGCGGGGAGGACGCCCCCGACTTCCGCGACGGACAGCGCGTCGTTATCGCGGGCGTGGTCTCCGCCGTGCGTACCCGCACGACAAAGAACAACACGCTCATGTCGTATGTGACGCTCGAGGACGACACAGGCTCGATGGAGCTCATCGCGTTCCAGCGCGCCATTGATCAGGGCGGCGGGTACCTGCGTGAGAATGCCGCGGTCTGCTGCTCCGGGCGCATCTCCGTCCGGGATGAGAAAGAGCCGCAGCTCATGCTCGACCAGACGCATCCGCTGTCCGGACTGGACGACCCCGCCGCGCTGCAAAGCGTGCGCGAAGCGTTGGGCGGGCGGTCTGAGCGGACCGGCCGTCGTCCGCCGTCCGCGCCGTCCGCCGCCCCGGCGGGGGAAAAGCCCCGAACGCTGTGGGTGAAGCTCCCCTCCCGGGACGACCCCGCCTTTCGCCGGATCGAGCTGATCCTGACAATGTTCCCCGGCATCGAGCCGATGGTCGTCTATTTTGCCGATACGAAAAAGCGCGTCGGCGCGCGCTGTGTCATCCACCCGGCCCTGGTGGAGGAGCTGCGCGGGATGCTCGGCGAAGAGAACGTCGTGATACGATAATCCATAGAAATACGAGGAATACAGCCATACAAGACACAACGATCAAAAAAGAACGCGCTGCGCTGGCGGGCCTGAGCGCCGCCAGTATGACCGCAGAGGAGCGAAGCGACGATATCAGCATGGAGGAGCTCTGGGCTCTGGCGGAGACCGCCGGAGCGGAGCCTGTCTGCACGCTTCTGCAGAGCCGCGATAAGCCCGACCCCCACAGCTTTCTCGGCGGCGGCAAGGTCTATGAACTCAAGGAGCTGATCGAAAACGAGAGCTGTGACCTGGCGATCTTTGATAACGACCTCTCGCCCTCGCAGGCGCGGGTGCTGGAGGAGATGCTGGGCGTGCGCGTGCTGGACCGCACGGGCCTTATCCTGGACATCTTCGCGCAGCGCGCCCATACAAGGGAGGGCATCTTGCAGGTCGAGCTTGCGCAGTATCGCTATCTGCTGCCGCGCCTGACCGGTATGTGGACACACCTCAAGCGTCAGGCCGGTACGTCCGCGCCCATCGGCACCCGCGGACCCGGCGAAACGCAGCTTGAGACCGACCGCCGCCATATCCGCCGCCGCATCCAGAAGCTTGCGGAGGAGCTGGAGCAGGTGCGCCGCGTCCGCGGCACGCAGCGCAGGCAGCGCGAGAAAAATGCTATGCCCGTCGTTGCGCTCGTCGGCTATACGAACGCGGGCAAATCCACGCTTCTGAACACCCTGACGGGCGATCATATCCAGACCGGCAACCGCCTGTTTGATACGCTTGACACCACAACGCGCCGGCTGAATCTCGACGAGGCCGGGCAGGTGCTCCTGTCCGACACGGTTGGATTTATCCGCAAGCTGCCGCATGAGCTGGTGGATGCGTTCAAGGCGACGCTGGAGGAGCTGGCCTATGCCGACCTGCTCCTGCATGTGATCGACCTGTCGAACCCCGAATGGGAAGCACAGGCGGCGGTTGTGGATGACCTGATCGGCCGCCTCGGCGCGTCCCAGACGCCCTGCATCCGGGTCTACAACAAGTGCGACGCCTATTTCGGCCGCCTGCCCGGCGGCGAGGATGAGGTCTGTATTTCGGCCCGCACCGGCGAGGGGACGAAGACTCTGCTGTACGCTATCGGACAGAAGCTCGGCGGCGGGCTGACACGGATGCAGCTTTGCATCCCCTATGCCGATGCGGCGCTGGTCGACCGGCTGCGGAAGGAGGCCAATATCCTCGACCTGCAATACGTGGAGGACGGTATCCGCGTGCTGGCGGTGGTGCGTCCTGACCTGCGGGTGCGGGTCGAAGCCTATGAGGTGAAAAACAATGGCTGAGCGTCAGAAGCCCGGCGGTTACGGGACCGGGACCTATGAGGAAAAACGCTCCCGCTTTATCGGCGAGCTGTGGCCCGTTCCGGACGAGGAACGGGCCAAGGCGCAGATCACGGCGGTGCGGAAAAAATACCCCGACGCGCGGCATCACTGCTGGGCGTGGATCCTGCCGGACGGCGCGTTCCGCTGGTCGGATGACGGCGAGCCGGGCGGCACGGCGGGCGCTCCGATGCTGGAGGTGCTGCGCGGCGCAAATCTTTATGGCGTTCTCTGCGTTGTGACGCGGTATTTCGGCGGTACGCTGCTTGGCAGCGGCGGGCTTGTCCGGGCGTATTCAAAGGCCACGGCGCTGGCGGTGGCCGACGCCGGCTCGGAACCCGACCCGGAGAAAGCGCGGCTTTTGGTCACGGTGCGCTGGGAGAGCATCGACCGGGTGCACCGGCTGCTGCGCGAATACGGCGGCGCGCTGCTCGACTCGGACTATGAGTCCGACCCGAACGCCGCGATCCTGTCCGCGGAGCTTTTGGAGGCCGACGCGGCGGAATTTATGACCCGCGTGATCGACGTCACCGGCGGCAGGGCGGCGGCGAAGCGCTGCGAGAAATAGCATACAAAGCAGACTGAAAACAGCACAGCGGCTTGGAGAGGCAGATCGCGCCCCTCTAAGCCGCTGTGCTGTTTTTTGCGGAATGCGTTTTTGGGTTTATCGGCCTTTTTGGCTGTCGAGGTACTGTGCCGTGGTGAAAAAGGCGTTTATTTCGCTGTACTGGGCGGCGACGGCAGCCGCCTGCGCCGCGTCGGCGGTGTTCTGCTCCGTGCGCTCCAGGGCGGCGATCATACGTTGCTCGTTATCCAGTATGCGCCGGGTGTTTTCCGCCGTCTCGCGGGTGTTGG
>CAYOSI010000003.1:0-116265 GCA_964406615.1 uncultured Oscillospiraceae bacterium | reverse complement strand
ATCGCCGGGCGTCCTGGGACGAGGCGCTGAGCCTGGTCGCCCGCGAGATCAAGCGTCTGCAGAAAACCTATGGCAAAGAGACCATCACGGCCTGCACATCGTCCCACCATAGCTGGGGCCTTGTCGGCTACAAGATCTCGCTGTTCAAGCGCTTCTTCTCCATGATGGGCTATACCCGCGTGGCGGATAACCCCGACTCCTGGGAGGGCTTCCACTGGGGCACTCCGCACACCTACGGCTACTACTGGCGTCTCGGCGGCCCGGAGCCTTATGATATGCTGGAGATGGCCATGCAGAACTGCGAGACCATGGTCTGCTGGTCGTCCGACCCCGACACCAGCCGCGGTGGCTATTCCGCGCAGGAATCCGCGCTCTGGCGCTGGTGGATGAAGGAAATGGGCATCCAGTTCATCTACATCGACCCGTTCAACAACTACACCTCCGTGAAGCACGCCGACAAGTGGATCGGCCCCCGCATGGGCACCGACGCGGCGCTCCTCGAGGCTATCGCCTATGTGTGGATCACCGAGGGTACATACGATAAGGAATACGTGAAGCAGCACGGACACCGCTTCCAGGAGTTCTGCGACCACATTCTGGGCCGCGGCCCCGACGGGACGCCGAAGACCCCGAAATGGGCTGAGGAACTGACGCTCGTCCCCGCCATGGACATCAAGGCCATCGCCCGCCGCTGGGCGAGCACGCCCACCACGGCCGGCTCCGGCATGCGCGGCGGCTTCGGCGGCGCCTGCCGTGCCTCCAATGGCACCGAGTATGCCCGTCTGCTGGTCCTGCTCTCCGCGATGCAGGGCATGGGCAAGCCCGGCCGCAACTTCTGGGGCCCCGGCTGCGGCGGCCCGATGAACTACAACTTCTGGTTCGGCGGCTATTCCGACCCGCTGGCTTCCATCGCGAACGCCCCGATCTGCGACAACCCGCCCGTCAACACGGTGGAGCAGGTGCTCTACCGCCCGAATCTGCCCGACGCCATCCTGAACGGCCATTTTGAGTGGTACGGCGAGGGCTTCTGCGGCGGCGGCGTAGACCTCGAGTTCACCCGCCATGTCTATCCCGCTCCCGGCTACAACAAGGTCCACTGCTTCTGGCGTTACGGCGGTTCCTTCTTCGGCACCATGCTCGACACCAACAAATGGGCCAAGATGTATAAGAGCCCCGAGCTGGAATTCGTCATCAACCAGGATATCTACATGACCCCCGAGACCCGGCATGCGGACGTCATCCTGCCCGCCTGCTCGAACCTCGAGCGCACGGATATCGGCGAGGTCGGCTCCTCCGGCATCGGCGGCTACTGCTCTCACTCTGAGACCGGCAACTCCTGGCAGATCATCGTTTATCAGGAGAAGGCCATTGAGCCGCTGTGGGATTCCCGCTCCGATTTCTGGATCTTCTCCCAGGTTGCGGCACGGCTCGGCTTCGGTCAGGAGTTCACGGAGGGCCGCACCGAGGAGGAGTGGGCCAAGCGCTTCTGGCAGTTCTCTGATTTGCCCAAGGCCATGAGCTGGGAGGAATTCAAGAAGAAGGGCTACTACATCATCCCTGTCTCCAACCGCGAGGAGGACAAGGACCCCAAGACCGGCCTGTACGAGAACTGGGACCGTTATCCCGGCTTCCAGTGGTTCGCCGAGAACCGTCCCTGCGACACCATGAACCACAAGGTGTTCCAGGAGGAGCATCTGCTCGGAACCTTCTCCGGCAAGTTCGAGTTCGTCTCCGAGTCCCTGACCTACTGGGCGCCCGACGACGAGGCCCGCCGTCCCATCCCGCAGTATCAGGACTCCTGGGAAGGACACAAGTCCCTCACCTCGGACAAATATCCCATCGGCCTGATCTCCCCGCATCCGCGCTTTGACTATCATACGCACTACAACCAGCATGCCAAGTGGCTTTGGGAGATCCCCAAAAACCGTGTCATCATAAACGGCAACCCCTATCTTGTCTGCCATATCAACCACGAGATGGCGGAGCAGCGCGGCATCCAGGACGGCGACGTCGTCCGCCTGTTCAACGACCGCGGCAGCGTTCTGTGCGTGGCGCGCGTCACCTGGCGTCTGAATCCCCAGACCATCCACGCCTATACCTCCTCCGGCATCTACAACCCCATCGAGTACGGCAAGTACATGAGCACGGATAAGGGCGGCAGCATCAACGTCCTGACCCCCGGCCGCCTGATCGGCGACTATGTCCCGGCGATGGCTCCGTACAGCTGCAATATTGATGTCGAGAAGGCCGATCCCGACCCCAATTTCGGTCAGGGCTTCGAGCACATTCTGGACGCGGTCGACAAGCAGCAGCTTGAGACCGAGCGTCCCATCCGCACTTCCGCCGCGGCTGATCTGCTGTTCGGTGAGGGAGAAAGGGAGGCGATCTGAAATGCTGAAAACCAAGATGAAAAGGCCCGGTATCGCCATTAACTCCGCCCGGTGCATGGCCTGCTATGCCTGCTTCATGGCCTGCAAGGACGAGCACTGCGGCTGGGATACCGCGCTGTCCAAGTCCCAGCCTGAGCTGGGCCAGTACTGGATGAACATCGTCGAGTGGGAACGCGGCGACAATCCCCGCCGTGTCAAGACCGCGACGGTGCCCACGCCCTGCAATCACTGCGATAACCCCGCCTGCATGGCGGCGGCCGAGAACGGCGCTGTCTATAAGCGTCCGGACGGTATTGTTATCATCGACCCGGAGAAGTCCGTCGGTCAGAAGCAGATCGCGGATGCCTGCCCCATCCACGCCGTCTACTGGAACGAGGAGGCGCAGATCCCCCAGAAATGCACCATGTGCGCGGAGCTTTTGGACGACCCCGACTATCCCGGCTATGAGCCGCGCTGCGTCGAGGCCTGCCCGAACCAGGCGCTGGTATTCGGCGACCTGGCCGATCCCGAGAGCAGCATCTCGAAGCTCATTGCCGCGAACAAGGTCACGCCGCTCGAGGGCCTGTCCGGCAGCGTGGTCCACCTGAATATACCCCAGGCCTTTCTCGCGGGCACCGTTGCCTACCCGAAGGAGCTGGAGGAGGTCTGCATCGGCGCCAAGGTCCGGATCGTCTGCGACGAGACCGGCGAGGCCCATGAGATGGAGACCAACTGGGCCGGCGACTATGAGTTTGAGGATCTGCCCAAGGAAAAGACCTGGACGGTCACGATCTCGTTCCCCGGCTACAAGACCGTTACCTATACCGGCGAGCGTACCGATCACGATCACTACGTCGGCATCACCTACCTCGAAAAGGAATAAGCACATCGTCCCGGCCCCATCAAATCATGGGGCCGGATACCGTTGAATCTGAAACAGAAAGGAAGTCTTTCCGTTGGAAATTCGCAATGCAGTGATCGTGGACGCCTGCCGTACCGCGGTCGGCAAGATGGGCGGCGCCTGCCGTCCGCTGTCCGCGCTGGATATGGCGGTCGCCACCATCAAGGGAAACCTTGAGCGTACCGGTATCGACCCGAAGGAGATCGACGAGGTCATTTTCGGCCAATGCCGTCAGACCTCCGATGAGCCCAATATCGCCCGTGTCGCCGCCCTGAAGGCCGGCCTGCCCGAGAGCACGGCCGCGCACACCGTCATGCGCCAGTGCGCATCCGGCATGACCGCCGTGCAGAACGGCGCCATGCAGATCATGACCGGCGTCTCCGACGTCGTCCTTGCCGGCGGCACCGAGAGCATGTCGAACGCCGTGTTTTATGTCCGCAACGCCCGCTGGGGCGTCGGCACGGGCAATACCACCTTCGTGGACGCTCTGACCGAGGGGCAGTTCAAGAGCCAGCCGGAGGAAATCTACGGTAGCTACAATATGGGCGCTACCGCCGAGCGCGTGGCCAAGGAGCTCGGCATCACCCGCGAGGAGCAGGACGCTTTCTCGCTGGAAAGCCAGCGCCGTGCGATCGCCGCGATCGACTCCGGCCGCTTCAAGGATGAGATCATCCCCATGGTCATTCCCCAGGGCCGCAAGAAGGACCCCATCGTTTTTGACACCGATGAGTTCCCCAACCGCACCACCAATGAGGAAAAGATGGCGAAGCTGAAGCCCGTGTTCAGCATCGACGTCATGGAAGACGGCCGTATGTACAACGCCAAAGAGCTGACCGGCACCGTGACCGCGGGTTCTTCCTCCGGCCGCAACGACGGCGCCTCCTCCATGCTTCTCATGACCGAGGAGAAGGCCAGGGAGCTTGGCCTCAAGCCGCTTGCGAGGATCATCGGCATGGGTCAGGCGGGCTGTGACCCGCAGCAGATGGGCCTCGGCCCCGTGTACGCCGTACCCAAGGCGCTCAAGCATGCCGGCCTCACCATCGATGACATCCAGCTCATCGAGCTGAACGAGGCGTTCGCCGCGCAGTCTCTCGGCTGCATCAAGCTCCTCGGCTGGGAGAATAAGATGGATATCATAAACGTAAACGGCGGCGCGATCGCGCTCGGCCACCCGGTCGGTTCCTCCGGCTGCCGCATCCTCGTGACGCTGCTTCACGAGATGAAAAAGCGCGGCCTTCGCTACGGCCTTGCCACGCTCTGCATCGCAGGCGGCATGGGGCAGGCCACCGTCATTGAAATGTGCGAATAAATCGGATAAAATAGGAAAGGAATGATTACCGTGTCCAAGTCCAACAAAATTATCATCCAGTGCTGCATCTGCGGCGCCGGCACCAAGAAATCGCAGGCGCCCACCGTGCCCTACACCCCGGAGGAGATCGCCCGCGAGGTCGTGGCGGTCGCCAAGGCCGGCGCTTCCGTCGCCCACATCCACGTCCGCGAGGATAAGGAGGTCGACGGCGTCATGCAGATCGGCTACAAGTCCATGAGCCTGCAGAAGTTTACCGAGACCGTGGAGCTCTCCCGCAAGTACTGCGCCGAGGAGGGCCTTGACATCATCATTAACCTTACCACCTCCGGCGGCGAGTATGAGGACTTCAAGCGCCTGCAGCACCTGAGCGCCCTGAAGCCCGAGATGTGCTCCTTTGACCCGAACACCATCAACTGGGCAAACTCGTACATCTTTGAAAACAGCCCCCGCTTCCTGAATCTGCTGGCGGAGGAGGTCGTAGCCACCGGCGTGAAGCCCGAGTTTGAGGTGTTCGATACCGGGCACATCGACTCCGTCATGTACTATGTGAGCAAGCACAACATCCCCAAGCCCCCTCATATCCAGTTCATTATGGGCGTCGGCGGCTCCATGCCCGGCACTACGGAGGATCTTGCCTTCCTCGTGAATAAGCTGCCCGAGGGCTCTACCTGGTCCGTCTCCGGCATCGGCAAGTGCCATATGCCCATGATGCTCGCCGGCCTGGCCCTGGGCTGCGACGGCCTGCGCGTCGGCCTGGAGGATAACGTCATGTACGGCAAGGACGCCGACGGCAATAAGATCATCGCGACGAACGTCATGCTCGTGGAGCGCGCCGTGCAGATGGCGAAACTCGCCGGCCGCCAGATCGCGACGGCGGATGAAGCCCGTGAGATCCTGGGCATCACACGTCACTGCCTGCGCGACGGAAAGACTGAGCCGGTCCACATCACCGCGAAGTAAAAGAACTGAATCAATTTTCTCCGAGCCGGGCCGGCTACAGCGTCAGCCAAGCCAACCCGGCCGTGGATTTTTCCACCGGGTGAGTCGGGAAACGGACTCGCCTTCCCTGTTTTGAAAAGGAGAGCGACCGCCTTGTATCCACGGGACTGCTCTGCTTTTCAGAGCGGTCCGTTGTTTTTTGTAAAGGGGCGATGACCATGGAGATGAATATCGATTACAAGGCGGCGCGGGAGCTTCTGCTGGCGCGGGCCGGCTGCATGGAAACGGAGCGTGTGCCGCTCCAGGAGACGGAGGGGCGTGTGCTCGCGGAGGCGGTGTGCGCCCGGCGGGACGTTCCGCCGTTTGACCGTTCACCCTTTGACGGATATGCCTTTCAAGCGGCGGATACCGCAGGCGTGGATTTGCAGCATCCCGTCACGCTCCGCATTCTGGAAGAGATCCCCGCCGGGGCGGTATGGACGCGGTGCGTCACGCCCGGCACGGCGGTGAAGATCCTGACCGGCGCCCCCATCCCGCCGGGTGCGGACGCCGTGACGAAGTACGAGGATACGGTATTCACCGACGCGGAGGTCACGATCTTTTCCGCGTTTGCCGCCGGGGAGAACGTGGTCCCGCAGGGCGAGGATGTGAAGGCGGGAGATGATCTCGCCGCCCCGGGCACGGTCATCGACTGCGCGCTCATGGGTACGCTCGCAGCGCAGAATGTGGCGGAACCGCTGGTATATAAGCGTCCCCGCGTGGGCATTTTGACGAGCGGAAGCGAGCTTGTTGAGCCGGGTGAACCGCTGAACGGCGGGAAGATCGTGAACACGAACCGCTATGCATTCATGGGTGCGGTGAAGCACACGGGAGCAGCGCCGGTGTTTTACGGCGCGCCGAAGGATGACCCGGCGGTTATCGCGGCGATGCTCGATCAGGCGCTGCGCGAGTGCGACATGGTCATCACGACCGGCGGCGTTTCGGTGGGTGATTACGATTTCACTCCGGATGCCATGGAGCGGGCGGGTGTGGAGCTTCTCATCCGCACGCTGAAGCTCAAGCCCGGCGGGGCGTCGGCCTACGGCGTCCGGGACGGGAAGCTTGTCTGCGGTTTGTCGGGCAATCCTGCGTCGGCGATGACGAATTTTTACGCGGTAGTGCTTCCGGCGCTGCGCGGACTTATGGGCTGCGCCGAGCCGCATCTGATGGAGCTTACGGTCAAGCTCGCGTCGGGTTTCGGCAAGCGCAGTCCCAAGACCCGGCTCATCCGGGGCCGGCTTCAGTTCAAAGACGGTGCGGCGGTCATGGAGGTGAGCCGCGCACAGGGGAATGGCGTTCTATACAGCCTTGTGGGCTGCGACCTGCTGGCGGAGATTCCTGCCGGAAGCGGAAAGCTGCCCGCCGGGACGAAGCTGAGCGCGTGGATCATACCGTAAAGGAGGGTGCTTTTATGAAAAAAGTCAAGACGGAAGACGCGGTCGGACTGACGCTCTGCCATGACATCACGGAGGTGCGGGACGGCTTCAAGGGCCGTGCTTTCAAGCGCGGGCATATCGTCACGCCCGATGATATCCCCCATCTACTGGACCTCGGCAAAAAGCACCTCTATATCTGGGAAGAGAACGCCGGGGAGATTCACGAGGAGGACGCCGCGCTGCGGCTGGCTGCCCTTGCGCCGATGGAAAACGCGGTCTATACCGGCCCGTCCGAGGGCAAGATGACCCTGACGGCGATGGAGGACGGCCTGTTCCGTGTGAACCGGCCGCTGCTCAATGAGATCAACCGCCTCGGCGATATAACCATTGTCACGCTGCCCGACCATTATCCGGTCCGGAAGGGGACGAAGCTTGCCGGGGAGCGCATCATACCGCTGGTGTGCCGGGAGAGCGAGATTGAGCGGGCCGAGGCGCTGGTAAAGGCGGCGGAGCGGCCGCTTATGGAGCTTCTGCCGTACCGGCGGGAGGTGCCCGTGGGCATCGTTGTCACGGGCAGCGAGGTCTATTCCGGGCGCATTCAGGATAAATTTGAGCCGGTCGTCCGGGAAAAGGTCGCCCCTTTCGGCGCGAACGTCATGGGCTGCATCTTCTGTGACGACTACCTCGATATGCTCGGCGCGGCGATCGAAAAGTGGCGTGTGCGCGGCGCAAAGCTGATCGTCATGACGGGCGGCATGAGCGTTGACCCGGACGACCTGACCGTGACGGCGATTCGCCGCCGCGGCGCGGAGATCGTGACGCAGGGCGTGCCGGCCCAGCCGGGGAATATGTTCACGGTGGCGTATCTTGACGATGTGACGATCGTCGGCGTACCCGGCGCGGCGATTCACGCAAAAACCACGATGCTGGACGTGGTGCTGCCGCAGATATTCGCGGGCCTGCGTTTCACACGTGAGGAGCTGCGGGATATGGGGGCGGGCGGCCTGTGCCAGGGATGCGCCGAGTGTCGTTATCCCAACTGCACCTTTGGACGGTACTGATGAAAGATCAATTTGGCCGGGAGATAACCTATCTGCGGGTATCCGTCACGGACCGGTGCAACCTGCGGTGCCAATACTGTATGCCCGATGGCGTGTGCCAGAAACAGCACAGCGATATCCTGTCGTTCGAGGAGATCGCGGAGATCGTGGCGGCGGCGGCGGAGCTGGGCGTGTCGAAGGTCCGCATCACCGGCGGCGAACCGTTGGTGCGCCGTGGCTGCGTGGAGCTGTGCCGGATGCTTGGGGCGATCGAGGGCATCCGCGAGATTGATATGACGACGAACGGCACGCTGCTGCCCCGGTATGCCAAGGAGCTGAAAGCTGCGGGCGTCACCCGCGTGAATATCAGCATCGACAGCATGGACCCCGCGAAATACGCGCAGATCACGGGCGGAGGCGTACTGCACGACGCCCTCGCGGGGATCGAGGCGGCGATGGAGGCGGGGCTTACGCCGCTTAAGCTGAACACGGTCCTGATCGGCGGCTTCAACGATGACGAGATACCCGCGTTCGTGGAGTTGACGCGCCGAACGCCGATCGAGCTGCGCTTCATCGAGCTTATGCCTATGGGCGGATGCTTCGGCAAGGAGGCATACCTGCCCGGCGGCACGGTGCTTGAACGAGTTCCGGCACTGAGGGAACTGCCGCACAGCGGCGGGGTGGCGCGGCTGTATGCGCTGCCCGGCGGGCGGGGCCGCGTGGGACTTATTTCCCCGCTGAGCCGGCATTTTTGCGGAAGCTGCAACCGACTGCGCCTGACGAGTGAGGGCCATCTGAAGCCATGCCTGCACTCCAATCAGGAGATCCCGGTGCGCGGCAAGCACGGCGCGGAGCTTGTGGAGACCCTGCGGCAGGCGATCTATGCCAAGCCCCGGAGGCATGGAACGCTCGACGCGGAGCATCCGAGCGAGGCCGGGCGCACAATGAATACGATTGGAGGATAAGATGGCGATAGCGAATGATTTTACTCATTTCGACGAGCGGGGAAACGCCCGCATGGTAAACGTCGGCGATAAGGACGAGACAAAGCGCGTCGCGGTCGCGGCGGGGCGGGTGCTTGTGAACCAGAAGACCTTTGATCTCATCCGAAGCGGCGGCGTCAAAAAGGGCGACGTGCTGACCGTAGCGCAGGTCGCGGGCATTATGGGCGCGAAGCGCACGCCGGAGTTGATTCCGATGTGCCATCCGTTGGCGCTGACGGGGGTGGAGCTTTCGATCTATCTCAATGAGGAGATGCTGTCCGTCGAGATCGAGGCGGCGGCCTCGTGCCGCGGGAAGACCGGCGTCGAGATGGAGGCGCTGACCGCCGTTTCCGCGGCGGCGCTGACCGTCTACGATATGTGCAAGTCGGTGCAGCGGGACATGGTTATCGACGACATCCGCCTTCTGCGGAAAAGCGGCGGACAGTCGGGTGATTTTGTGAGGGAGGACTGAAGATGGAATACACAGCGGCGGTCATTACCGTGAGCGACAAGGGCTCCAAAGGCGAGCGGGAGGATACCTCCGGTCCGGCTCTCGTGGAGCTTCTGGAGGAAAACGGCTATACGGTCGCGTATACGGCGATGGTGCCGGACGAGATCGAGGATATACGGCGCGAGCTTCGGCTCTGCGCGGATGAAAAGGATCTGTGCCTGGTGCTGACGACGGGCGGCACCGGCTTTTCCAGGCGCGATGTGACCCCGGAGGCCACGGAGGGCGTCATCGAAAAGCGCGTCCCCGGCATCCCGGAGGCCATGCGCGCCGCATCCATGCGCATCACGCCGATGGGCTGCCTCTCCCGCGAGACGGCCGGTATCCGCGGCAGTACGCTCATTATCAATCTGCCCGGCAGCAAAAAGGCGT
This sequence comes from uncultured Oscillospiraceae bacterium, assembly GCA_964406615.1. GTDB lineage: Bacteria > Bacillota > Clostridia > Oscillospirales > Oscillospiraceae > CAJOIG01. The sequence continues at coordinate 106,429 of CAYOSI010000003.1, read as the reverse complement.
CCACCGAGAATTTCGCGGCGGTTGTGAAACCTGTACGTCATGGCATTGAGATTCTGCGCGGTGTGGCGCATGACTGCGCGGAGCATCACCATCATCACGGGGAGGGGCGTCACCATGGCTGAGATCCTGGCGGTGTGCATCAGCGAGGTCCGCGGCATTCAAAAGCATCCCGTTGAGGAGGCGGAGCTACGCGAAAACCACGGCATCGTCGGCGACGCTCACGCGGGTGATTGGCACCGGCAGGTGTCCCTGCTGTCGAAGGAGAGTGTGAACAGGCTGCAGGAGAAAATCCCCCTCCGGCTGCACGACGGCGATTTCGCCGAGAACATCCTTGTCGAGGGTATGAAGGTCTATGAGCTGCCCGTCGGGACACGGCTGATGATCGGTACGGCGCTCTGTGAGGTCACGCAGATCGGAAAGGAATGCCATCAGGACTGCGCGATCCGCAAGGCCGCAGGCGACTGTGTGATGCCGCGTGAGGGCATTTTTGTAAAAGTTCTGAAATCGGGCAGGGCACGCCCCGGCGACGAGATCACGGTCGTCGAAGAATAAAAAGAGCCCGCCCGGAGCTCCGGGCGGGCTGGTCACAGCCTGTCAAAGAACTCTCGTTCTCAAAAAGTGAGGACGGGAGTTTTAGTGTAAAATGGGAAGACTACAGCAAAAAGTGAAGAAAGCGAAGGAGTATTCCAACTCCCCATTGCCAGTTTTTTGAGATGCCGTTATCTACAGGCACTGTACCGATTATCCCGTTTCTTTTATGTGCCGTCTTTTTTCCGTGTCCAGGAGCGGATATTATGTGTTTGTACAGCGGCTGACCAGGCCGGTAAAAGATGCCGCTCTGGCGGAGATCATATGCAAACAGAGAACCCGGTGCTTTCCTACCTACGTACCAGGGGCTTTTTGTACTGTCTGCACAATCTGGGGCGGTGCAAAAATGCTGGCCACGGGCTTCATATGCTTCTTGATCTCTGCGGAGAGGTACACGTTCCGGACATGCGCCTCGGACCACGAGGGATGGTTGATGCCGAAGGTCTTCTGGTAGGTGCCGGCGCCGACCGCTTCCGGGACATTGCCGTGGAGGCTAGCGAGAAGATAAACTGATATTGCGAAGGAAAGAGCGAAAATTCCCCCGATTGAAGAGCGCATAGCTTTCAACCGAGGGAATTTTTGTATGGATATTTATTTTCGGAAATGCGATTCTAAGACAAGGCAGGAAAAAATCAGTAATTTCTGGTTGCTTACATCGTTTAGATCCGTGGTCATTTGTTCAGTGATTTTTCCCATACGATAAATAGCGGTATTTCGATGGATTTTCAACTTCTGAGCGGTGTCTGTATAATTGCCTCCGGATAAAAGATAGCAGAGCAGGGTATGAGCATAATTGGTGCCATCTGACTGGTCGATCGATAAAAGATGAAGAACATCCGGGTGAAGCATATGACTGCCTGTTGGTTCATTGCTGATGGAATCGGTCATATATTTCAGCGCAATATCGTAGGTGCTGGCAAAGGAAAGACCGAGCGACTGCGCGTGGCGAATCGAAAGCTGAGCCTGGCGGTAGTAGATGTTCAGGCGCTCCAGGCCCAAAAATGGGAAGCTGATTCCCAGCGGCGGATTGTCGGCGGGCAAAATCGATTTCAGCTTTTTCACAACGGCATCATATGTGCCCGTTTTTGTGACATTGATGATGCCGATGACATCTTCGTAAAACATAAGCTGACAGTGGGGAAATTCAGCCTTTAACGTGTTACGCAGCGAGCGCTTCAGCGGCGTCTCGCCGTCAAAAACATCTCGGAAGCAGAGCAGAATGAACATATCGTTTAATCCCCAGTGCTTTACTGTATAAATAGATTGGAGATTTTCTACAGAAATATTTTTCCCGCGCGCCAAGTCAACAAGAAGGGAAGAGGTGCCGTTGCCGGAAAAAAGATCGCTGCGATCGTGCAGAATAAAAGTGCTCATAAAAGAGGCAAAGCAGGTCAGAAGATAAATATCGCCTTTGGTAAAAGGCATGTCCTGCTCAAGTATGATAATGCTGCCGATATTTTCGTTTTTCTTCCAAAGATTTGCCTGTGCGACGGTGGTATTATAAAACCGTGAATAGTGCACAAGCGGTTTTTGCGCGGAACGCAATTCCTGAAGCGTTGCGGTTTTTGCGCGGGAGCTGTTTTTCGCACCGGAGTTCGGGGGAACGGCGACCGGCTTGAAGTCAGGCGTTTGTCCAAAAATGAGCTCTTCCGTGTTCTTAAAGCAGATGGGGCGCTTAAACACTCCTGCGGCAAGCTCCACCAGACTTTGTGGGTTTCGGATATTGATTAGGGAAAGAAGAGAGTCACGCTCCCAGTTATTGTAAAAAGACTGCATTTCGGAAAAAACTCTGGCAGCTTCGGGGAGAGTGATGTCCGAAATCCGGATGCAGTCTGCCTGCGCGCGGAGGGTACACCCGCCATCGTGCTGTGCGAGCCGGGCGCTTTTGTCAGGAAGAGAGCTGTCCGCGGTCAGGTCGATGGACTCCACCAGCGCACCGTCATCTGAGATGTCGGAGTGAACGCGGAAGCCCCGGCGCTGAAACCAGTCATGGATCGTCCACATGTTGAGCAGCATGGGCGTGATCTCCTTTCAATGGATGATGACATTGTAACATTTCTACAAAAGAATGCAAGAAAAATCACAAAATAATCCATTTCCTTGTCAAAGCGGGAGTCTCTATAATAAAAACGCAGCGTGACGAGAAATTAACAAATAGGATGAGTGATGGACAGAAATGGATCGTTATAAAACGCAAGGAGGACAAAAGATGAAAAAGAAAGCTGTCCCGGCGTGGCTCCAAAAATGCGACCGGGGGATGCTGAAGATCATGAAGTGGATCTCATATGCCGGAGGCTTTGCGGTGATCGTGGTGATGCTCATGTCACTTATCGATGTGATCCTGGCGAAGTTCTTCCATTCTGCGCTGCCGAATGCAACGGAGTGGGTGACGTATTTGAACATCCTGATCGTTTTTCCGCCATTTGCCTATGTTCAGCTTGAACGCGGACATACAAAAGTGGATCTGTTCGACGGAAAAATTCCGCACGCGATGGAAAAAGCCATTCGGGTCTTTTCTCTGATACTTGCAACGGCTGTGATGGCGTTTCTCACGCAGCGCGGATATGTTGTCACGGTGGAAAAGTTCCTGTCCGGCGAAAGCAGCTCGGTGGATGCCATGGCAAAATTTGCTTTTAAGACCTGGATCTTTGGCGCGGTCTATACCGTCGGGTGCGGACTGGGAACCATCGCATTTCTCTGGTCGGTCATCCGCGAGTTTACCGGGCTGTCCATCTTTGAAGAGAATCACGCGGAGATGATTAATGGCGAGGAGGTGTCGGAATGATTTCCAGTGCGGCTATAGCCGGAATTATGTTCGGCCTGATGATTTTGATGATCGTATTTGGCGTTCCTGTTATTATCTCCATGTTTGCGACAGCGATCGGCGGCATCCTGTGGATGTATGGGCCGACAATGCTTCTGACGCAGTTCACCAACGGCCCGTTTACGCTCTCGGCATCGTATTCGTATGCGATCATGCCGCTGTTTACTATGCTGGGTATTCTGGCTACGGAAACAGGCATAGCCCAAGGCGCATACAGCAGCATGCGGGCGCTTTTAAGCCGCCGGCGCGGCAGCCTGCTCTATACCACGATAGCCGGTAATGCCATCTTTGGCGCATGCTGCGGCAACGGCAATGCCGGAAGCATTGTGTTTGCCCGGATCGCCCTGCCGGAAATGGAGAAATACAAATACGACCGCGAGCTGTCTCTCGGCTGCGTAACGGCGTCCGGCGCGCTTTCGGGATTGATCCCGCCCAGCGTCCCGATTTGTCAGATATCTATTCTCGCGGGCTATTCTGTGGGCACGGCGCTGATGTATGGACTGGCGACGGGAATTCTCACGACAGCGGTCATGTTCATCATCGTGTGGGTCACTTTGCGTATCCACCCGGAGAAGGCTCCTCCGGTCACCGATGCGGACCGCGCGATCACTGTCAAGGAAAAATTGGCGGGCCTGAAGCTTCTGGTCCCAATCGCTCTGCTCTTCGCGCTCATCATCGGCGGAACGTTTTTCGGCTGGTTCCATCCCACGATCGGCGGCGCCATCGGCGCGGCGGCGGTGGTGATCTACGCGCTGTTCAAGCGCGTTCCCATTAAGAAGATCCTCTCGGCTGCCTGGGAGAGTGCTCATATCTTTGCGGGCGTGTATCTTATTATTGTTTCCGGAACGATGTTCAGCCGCATGATCTCGCTGAGCGGTTTGACCAAGACGCTGGTCAGTGCCATCACGGGCTCGGGGCTGCCGCTGGCGGCGGTACTGGTGCTGATCGTGATCGCCTACCTGATAGCAGGCTGCGTGATGGATATTCTGGCGGTCATCGTGGTGACGGTTCCGATCATTTTCCCGATTCTGGTGGATGGAATGGGCTTTGATCCTTTTATCCTCGTCATGATCTGCGTGATGGCGGGCGTCATAGGCGGCATTACCCCGCCCATCGGCACGGGTGTGTTTACAATTTCCAATGTGACCAGGATTCCAACGCAGGTTATCTTCCGGGGTGTATGGCCCTTTGTGATCGCGGAACTGATCGTAGTCGGAATCATGATCGTATTTCCGCAGGTAGTAAGCTGGCTGCCCAATCTGCTGGCTGCATTACAGAGTTAGTAAAAAACCTAAATTTATAAAACGGAGGAAAAACAAATGAAAAAATGGATCGCGATGCTGTTGGTACTGTGCAGCCTGTTCTCTCTGGCTGCCTGCACATCAAAGGCTCCGGCAGAAACCACAGCGCCTGCCGCTGAGCCGGAAGAAGCCGCCGCGCCGGCCGAGGCAGAGCCGGAAGCCGCGCCGGCTGAGGCCGCAAACCCCGTCACGCTCGTTTTTGCCTGCAATAAAAATGAGCCTGAGGACGGCGGCCAGGTCGTGAAGTACTTTACGGATTACGTGACGGAAAAGTCGAACGGTGAGATCACATTTGACATTTTCTGGGGCGGCACGATGTGCAGCATGGCCGAGGAATTTGAGATGGTCGCCAGCGGCGCGGCAGATATGTGCGCGCTGAACCAGCTTCCCTTCGGCGCCAAAATCCCTCTGGCGCAGTTCCCGAACGGCACCTGCAACGGCGCAGAGGGTACAGTGGATTATGCCAATTACATCCTGTTTGAAAATGAGGACAGCGCAGCGCTTGTGACGAAGAACTTTGAAGATAATAACCTGCACTATGTCGGCTTCTCCCTGAATGGCAGCTCGGGTTATTACTGCAACTTTGAAGCGTATTCTCTGGAAGACATGGCCGGCAAGAAATTCGGCACCGGCAAGTCCGGCGCTTTGCAGAAGGAATATGGCCTGAATGTTGTCTCCATGGAAGGCAGCGCCGGTTATGATTCGCTGCAGCGTGCGGTCGTTGACTGCACCGACTTCACCATGGGCGCGGCTTATTCCAACTCCTGGCAGGAGGTCGCTCCGTACTGGGTGTTCTATGGCCTGTGCTCGTTTGGTAACTACTTCACCATCAACCTTGATACCTGGAACAGCCTTACTCCTGAGCAGCAGGCCATCCTGGAGGAAGCCGGTCAGGCTACCCTGCAGTTTTCCATTGACCAGGTCGTGAATTCTGAGGAGACCATCGCGAAGACGGTTTCGGAAGAGAATGGCGTGACCGTTACCTTCGTCGAGGGCGAGGCACAGGAAGAATTTGCGGAGCTGAGCTTCCGTCTCGACTGCCAGAACGCGATGGCGAATGCGGAAGAGCAGGGCGTTGCGGACGATATGAAGATCGTTCTGGGTGCTGCGGCCGACTTCCTTGGATTGGATATTTCGGATCTGCTGGAAGGCTGAATGAAATAACACCATGATGGAAAAAAACCAGATTTTTACCAAAGGCGAATACTTGGACTGGGAGCGCCCTCAAATTGAGAAACGCCTGGACTTTGTGAAAAATTTTGAACCGAAAGGACCTGACTCATCAACCGTCTTCGAGACGGTTGATGAGCGGGAAATACTTGAGTTCAACAAACGCTGGAACCCGTGGGACCCGCTCTATAATGATCCCGATTACGCCCGGCGGCAGGGACTGCCCGGCGTACCGGCTATGCCGGGATTTGCCCATCGCAAAATCAGCCCCGGCGCGGCTACAGATCTGCGCTTTGACCGCGCGGCCTATGACTCTTTCTACTTTACGGCCCTTGGCGGAGATATGTATTACAGCGATCGCCTTTGCGGCGGGCAGCGTGTGGCGAAGCTCGAGACGGGAACGGATATGCGTGATGTGACTCCAAGAGGGAGTGATGTCCGTGTGTTCGATTTTGACAAAGTGACCGGCATTTTTACGGAGGCCGGGAAAGAGATCGATCATTCCGTTATTTATACCCGCGAAGGCTACAAGAAATTTCTGGACGGCCGTCCGCAGCGGGATTATTCCGAAAACATGAGAGAGTGGGAGAGCTATTTCCCGGAGGCGCATGTTACAACGGACGCGGATTATCTCCGCATGAAGGAGATATGGGATCAGGAAACCATACGCGGCAGTGAACCGCTGTTCTGGGAGGATGTGGAGATCGGAACCGAGATCCCCAAAACCTGCAGCGATGGCCCTGTCACTTATATGCATATCGTGGCGTGGGAGCCGATTCCGCCGGAATATCTCTTCACAAGAGAGGAACTGTTGGATCGGGCGTATACACGAACGGTATACAAAGACCGCTTCGGCAGCTTTCTCGATGAGACGGCGGTGCATTTCGGCGGCCGAAATAACCCGGGAAGCCGCATGGTGTTCTATAATACGGACGCAGCGTTTCTTATTGCCCGTACGATCACAAACTACATAGGCAATCAGGGCCGGATCAGCCGTTATGGCTGGCGGATGCAGCCGTTTTATAGGGAAATGCGCCTTGAGCATCTTGGCGCGGAAATGTTTGCCAAGGTACCCGGCATGGAAGGGCGCTGCTGTGAACGGCACGGCTCGGAAGGCGATACCGTGATCGGCAGGGCGGTTGTGACCGATAAATATATCAACGACAAAGGCGAGCATTGTGTGGAATTTGCTCTCTGGGCGGAAACACTTGACGGAGAGATCATTCAGGCCTGCCCTGCGGAAGCGGTGCTTCCCGCGAGAAACTAAAAAAGAAGACCCATAAGGCAATGAAAGCTGCCTTATGGGTCTTCTTTTTCAGGTGCGCAGCATTTCAAGCAGGCGCCGGATATCCGGGTCGTTGTTTTCTTTTTTCCAAAAGAGCATGTAGTCGGTGGTGATGGGGTCGTCCTGAAGCCGGATCGACCAGAGACGTGCGAAGTCGAACAGCTCCAATTCCCTCGGAACCAGCAGCATGAGGTCATCGGTGTCCTGCTCACGGCCCTCCCGGGAATAACCGAGCATGGGAATGATATGGGGAAGCTGGGAGATGGTGAACTCGCCAAGCGCACGGAGCTCGTCCGTATTTCGGAGCGGAAACGGACGGAATGCCAGACTGCCGGGGTAGAGGGGGAAATAATCCCCGTAGGTGTTGTAGCGCCCCAAAAGCTCGCCGGCTGATATGGTTTTTCGTCCGTAGAGCGGGTGCCGCTTTCCAACGAGCAGACGGAATGGGCTGCGATGGAGAAGCCGTGTGGCAAACATGCTGCTGTATTTTCTCAGGTATTCGGCGGAATCAATGCCGATATCTGCCACGCCGTCCAGAATGGAGCTTACCATCTGACCCTCCATGGGGAAAATGAACTTGCATTGCTTGGAGAGCCAGTCGGACGGATATGCCTGCATGAGATCGACAAGCTTGCGATACATGCTGTCGCTCGTATAGCTCGCTATGCGGAGCGTCGGCGTCTCGTCCGGCGGAAGCTTTCCGATGAGGATCAGGTTCTCGCGGTATTGGTTCATCTCGCCGATGATGGACTGCACCCGGAAAAAGAACAGCTTGCCCTCGTCGGTGACGGTTACGCGATGCGTATCCCGGCGCAGAAGCGTGACGCCCAGCTCCGCTTCGAGCGCGGCGATCTGCCGCGTGATGGTGGACGGACTTGTGTAATGCACCTTGGCGGCTTTGTTAAAGGAAAGCAGCGTTGCGCAGGAAAGAAAGTATTCCATTTGTTGGATCGTCATAACATCACCGACTATATTATAAGCTGGTATTGCAATATTTGCAATACCGACGCGGCGCGGATATATTATCATAGGTTTGTCAAGAAGTAAACAATAGATAGTTTTTTCATGGAGGCGTCAAAATGAAACGAGCATTCGCATTGATCCTTAGTATCGTCATGCTGCTTGCGCTGTTTGCCGGCTGCGACGGCAGCGAGACGGCGGAGGCACCGCAGGCCAATGAATCGACCGGCAGTAAGCCGCTCGTAGGCGTGTGCATGCAGAGCATGAGCCAGAGCATCTATGTCATGGAGGCAGAGGCGCTGGAGGAAACGCTTGCCGACTGCGATGTGCAGATCGCAAGCTGCGACGATGATGTTTCCACGCAGATCCAGCAAATCAACAACTTTGCCCTGCTGGGCGCGGATATGATTATCATCATGCCAACCGAGATCGAGGCGCTGACGGATGCCATTCAGAATGCGCATGACGCCGGCTGCAAGATTCTAATCAACGGCTCTACCGGCGATTCCGGCGCGCTTGACGGCTATTATGACACCTGCACCGTCTCCGACGAATACCTCATCGGCGCAACGGTCTCCATGGTGGCCAAGAAGTGGGCGGAGCAGCATCTCGACCCGGACGGCGACTGGGAGGTTGCTTTCCTCATCTGCACTCTGTCCGATGACACCATCAACCGCTCCAACGGCCTCAAGTCTGTGCTGGAGGAGTACCTCAAGAACGCCAACGGCGAGTATGTGGACGCCATGGGCAACGTGGTCGACGAGGCCAACAGAGTCCCAAACCCCAACTATTCCGAACTGATCGCCAGTCACTACAAGGGCATGGAAGTCGAGCAGGATATGGCGCAGTCCAACTACACTACTATTTCCAACGTCATGACCCAGGACGCGAATGTGCGTCTGTTCATCTGCTATAACTCCCTGGCGTCCACCGAGGGCGGCCAGTACATCGTGGACAACTACGAGGATCATCTTGACGAATTTGGCTTCTTCTCCGCCGGCGTCATGGGCTCCGAGGCCGATTACATGGTTGGTTCGCTCGGCCATGGCGACGGCACGCTGTCCGTGTTCCGCGGCGCCTGCGAGTTCGGCGGCGGCGACGTGGCCGGCGAGCTGGCCGCGCTTGCGTATAACGTTATGTATGGTGAAGCCGGTGTGGACTATGCGGTGCAGACCCCGCAGGGGATTGGCCAGTGGTGGAGCGTGGACGCCGACTGGAGCGGTGACGGCACGGCTTACCTCGCAAACAAGGACATCCAGAACGCCGTGACGGTGCAGGATTTCGACCCCATCGCCGAGCTGAACGCACCGGCTACAACGATCTACTGGGATTCCGCAAACGGCTATAACGAGGCGGCGGTCGAGGAGAACAGCGCATCCGCGGAGATCACGTCGGAAGAGCCGGTTTCCTATGACCTTGTGGAAGGCACGATCGAGGCCGGTACCTACACCTGCGAGGAGGTGACCCCCTATGGCTTTACCGTCAACTGGACGGTCACGCTGCACGAGGACGGCGCCTATGAGGTGCTGGAGGAAAACCCGGCCATGGGCGACAGCACCTACACCGGCGACGAGTGGACGGATAACGGCGACGGCACCTTTACCACCGGCCCCATGAATGAGGATGCCCGTCCGATGGCCGGCTGGTTTGACGCCGACGGCACCGGTCACTGGGGCAACCTCGGCGACGGCACAGTCATCGGCATCGAGGACGGCTCGTCCTCCGCGAGCGCCGCTTCCAGTGAGGCGTCCGGCGAGGCGAACTATACCGACGGCGAGTATGTTGTCTGGGAAAACTGCCCCTATGGCGATTTGGACGCGCAGACCTTTAACGCGAAGGTAAAGGGCGCGGATGCAAGACCGGTGCTTTTCGTCGTGCCGGGCGGGGCGTTCCGCTTCGTGGACAACGGCCGCCTCAGCGATATCTACGACTATTTCGTGGAAGAGGGCTATCTCGTTGTGCAGCTCAACTACACGACCGGAGAGGGCACCTATCCGCAGGCCATTGTGGACGTGAAATCCAGCATCCAGTATGTAGTCGATAACGCCGATGTCCTGCATGCGGATGTGGACAATATGACAGTGCTCGGCTGCTCTGCCGGCGGTTATCTGGGCGCGATGGCGGTGTTCACGGACAGCGATGAATTCAAAACGGACAGCGATTACACCTATTCGATCGAGAACTTTGTCGATTTCTTCGGCGCGACCCAGTGGATGACGGAGGCGTTCCTCGTGGATGAGGGCTCCGCCGAGTATGCGTGGATCGGCTCGGATATCGCGGCGATGGCCGACGAGCTGAATCCGCTGAACTATCTGACCGAGGACGATCCCGTTGAGAAGATCTGGGTCTCTCACGGCACGGCGGACACGACCATCGATCCCGGACAGTCCGAGCAGTTCTTCAATGGCTGCGTTGAGGTCCTCGGCGAGGACAATGTCCACTTCGAGGCCGTGGACGGCGCGGCGCATGAGGGCGCAGCGTTCTATACGGCGGAGAACTTCTCGCTGGTAAATGAGTTTATTTCCGGCTGACGGAATCCGGAATGAGGGAGCAAAACTCCCTCGTTCCGATATAAGGAGAAAAAATGCTGACGCTGAAAAATATAACCAAAACCTATCCCGGCGTCGTGGCGCTGGATAATGTTTCGCTGGAATTCTCCGACGGCAGGGTGCATGCCCTGCTGGGCGAGAACGGCGCGGGCAAATCCACGCTTATCAAAGTGATTGCCGGCGCTATAGCGCCGGATGACGGAAAGGTCGTTATTGACGGGAACGAATACGACCGGCTGACGCCGCAGCTTGCGGCGGAGCACGGCATCGCGGTCATCTATCAGGAACTCAACCTGGTCGGGCCGCTCTCGGTGGCGGAGAACATCTATCTCGGCCGTCCACAGGGCAGGCTGTTCAGGCAGAAGCAGCTCCGGGAGATGGCGCAGAAGCTCTTTGACAATTACGGCTTTGACCTTGACCCGGCGGCGCCGGTCATGAGCCTGCCGCCCGCAAGCCAGCAGCTTGTGGAGATCAGCAAGGCCATTTCAAACGACGCAAAATACATCATCATGGACGAGCCGACGGCCTCGCTGGCCTCGCACGAGGTCAAGCTTCTCTTCGAGATCATCCGAAAGCTCAAGGCCCGCGGCGTGACGATCATCTATATCTCCCACCGCATGGATGAGGTGTTTGAGATCACAGAGGATATTTCCATCCTGCGCGACGGCGCATTTGTCTGCTCCGTCGGCACGAGGCAGACGAACCGGCAGGAGCTGGTGAACCTCATGGTCGGACGCGAGCTCAACGAGAGCTATCCCGAACGGCGCCATGAGATCGGAGAGATCGTTCTGGAAGCGGAGGGGCTGACCGGCAACAGCGTGGAGGACATTACTTTCCGGCTCCACCGGGGCGAGATTCTTGGCTTGGCTGGACTTGTTGGCTCTGGGCGCACGGAAACGGCGCAGCTTGTCTGCGGCGCGGCGAAGATCGAGAGCGGTACGCTGCGCGTCGGCGGCCAAGAGATCCGGCCCAAGAGCCCGAACGACGCGATCCGCGCCGGCATCGGCCTTATCCCCGAAAACCGCAAGGAGCAGGGCTGCATTCTCTACAACAGTGTGCTGTTCAATACCACGCTCATCTGCAACCGGAAATACATGAAAGCCGGCATTATCTCGAACCGCAAGCGTCTTGAGATCGCGGAACAGTACCGCGATATCCTTGGCATCAAGGTGCCGCATGTGAATCAGATGGCGGTGAACCTGTCCGGCGGCAACCAGCAGAAAGTGGTCGTATCCAAAACACTGGCGGCCGATCTTGACATCATCGTGTTTGACGAGCCCACCAAGGGCATCGACGTGGGCGCGAAGCAGGAGATATACAATCTCATGAACCGCCTCGCAGCGGAGGGTAAGGCCATTATTATGATCTCCTCCGAGATGGAGGAGATCCTCGGCATGTCCGACCGCATCCTCGTTCTGCACGAGGGCATGATTGCGGGAGAGTTGCAAAAAGATCAGTTCTCTCAGGAAAATGTACTGACGCTGGCATCCGGCATGGAGGTATCTGCATGAACAGCAAGCTGAAAAGCGCCACCAACTACCTTTGGCGCGAGGGAACCGTCTATATCATTTTGGCGTTTCTCATCATTCTTTTTTCGATTTTGAACCCCGTGTTCTTCACCGGGAAGAACTTCTATAACCTGCTCACCCAGTCCACCTACTACATCATCGCCGGCATGGGCATCGCGTTTGTCATGATGTCCGGCGGCATTGACCTGTCCGTTGGCTACGAGATGGCAATGATCTCCACGACCTCCGCGATCTTCCTGCAGACCTATGCGGCGATGCATGGCGGAGACTGTCCGTGGTGGATGATCCTTGTCATTGTGCTGTGGGCGATCGTCCTCGGATTTGCCATGGGCATGCTGAACGGCGTTATTGCCGCCAAGCTCGGCATTTTCCCGCTCATCGTGACCATTGCAACGAGCGAGGTGTTCAAGGGCATCTGTTACACGCTCACCAAAGCCAAGACATACAGCGGCCTGCCCGAGAGCTTCCGCGTTATCTATAAGGTGAAGTTCCTCGGCCTGCCCATCGACGTGTATATCACGGTTTTGATCGTACTCGCAACGTGGTTTGTGCTGAACAAGACCCATTTCGGCCGCAATGTTCTCGCCGTCGGCGGTAACCGGGAGTGCTCCCGCCTGTCCGGCATCAAGGCCGATCTCGTGCAGATGCTCTGCTTCGGCATCACCGGCGCGGTGTTCGGAATTGCCGCTCTCGACATGATGGTGCAGCAGAACATGACCTCCGCCACGACCGGCCCGGGCACCGAGTTTACCTGCCTGACCGCCGCGATCATCGGCGGCGTCAGCATGATGGGCGGCAAGGGCAACGTCATCGGCCTGACCTGCGGCATCTTCGTCATGCAGATCATCTCCACCGGCATGCAGATGGCCGGCTGGGGCACCTATCTCCAGTACGCCGTCAAGGGCTTCATCCTGATTGCGGCGATCAGCTTCGACGCGCTGAAGGCACGTCCCCGCCCCGTGGTGCGTGTGCGCCGGGAAAAGAAAGCTGAGGTGGAAGTATAATGGAATTCAAAATGCCTCCCTTTGGAAAGAAAAAGCCGGCGCCCGATACCCCCCGCGCGGCTGCCGGTATGCCGCCGATAGGCGGGAAGCCGCCGTTTGGCGGCCCACCCCCGATGGACGGGAAGCCGCCCTTTGACGGGCCGCCGCCCGAAATGCCGGAGCAGGATGTCAGCTTCGTGAAGAACAAGCGCCTCGACCTGCGCTATGGCGATGGTCATCCCCGGCAGGTGTTCGATATCTATTACCCCGAGGAGGGAGAGGGTCCCTGGCCCGTGCTGCTGCATATGCATGGCGGCGGCTTTGCCCTTGGCGATAAGCGCGATTTTCATATCAAGGAGCTTCTGGATGCCGTGCACCACGGCTATGTGTTTGCGTCCTGCAACTACCGCCGCAGCGGCGACGCGCCGTTTCCGGCCGCCGTGCTGGACTGCCGCCTGTTTGTGAAATATCTCAAGGAACACGCGGAGGAGCTGAACATCCTGCCCGACAAGATCTGCGCCTACGGCGGCAGCGCGGGCGGAAACCTCAGCGCGCTGTTTGCAATGAACATTCCGCAGTTTTACGGCGAGAATGAGCCGATGGACGCCTCCGTTGCCTGCGCGGTGGACTGGTTCGGCCCGACGGATTTTGCCAAAATGGACGAGCAGGCGCGCGAAAACGGCGTCAGCATTGCCAATCACGACACGCCGATGAGCCCGGAGTCGCAGTATGCCGGCGGCCCCTTGCAGGAGCTTGACCCGGAATACCTTGCCAAGGCAAATCCGATGACCTACATAAACGACAAAATGGCGCCGATGCTCATACAGCACGGCAAGCTTGATGCGCTTGTGCCGTTCCGGCAGTCGGAAATTTTCTATGACGCGATCGTGGAAAAGCTCGGCGAGGGACGCGCGATTTTCCTGCCGCTGGAAACAGCGGGGCATGACGATCCGCAGTTCAAGGGTCCGGAAAATATGGCGATCCTGTGGGCGTTCCTCGATGAGCACCTGAAGGGTATTACGCCGCCGACGCCGCTGGATAAAATGCCGCTGCCCAAGGGCGAGGCTGCCGGCAGTACGCAGGCATTCGGCCTGCCTCCGAGGGACGGAATACCACCGATGGGTGGGAAGCCCCCAATGGGTGAGGCCGGCTTCCCTAACCCGCCGGGGCTGGCGCAGGAGATCCTCGATGGCATCAAGGAGAAGTACCTCGATATCCCGTATGCGGAGGTGTCCGAAGCGCAGAAGCTCGACCTGTATCTGCCGAATGAGAAGAGCGATAGGCCGTACCCCGTGATCGTGCATTTTCACGGCGGCGCGTTTATGATCTGCTCGAAGCGTGACGACAGCGTGGAGCCGATGCTCCGCGGTCTTGATCGAGGTTATGCCGTGGTCAGCGCGGAATACCGCAAGTCCGGCGAGGCGCGCTATCCGGCAATGGTCTATGACGCGAAAGCGGTCATCCGCTGGGTGCGTGCGAATGCGGAAACGTATAACCTCGACCCGGAGCGCATCGCGGTCTGGGGGCCGTCCTCCGGCGGCTGGCTTTCGTCCTATGTTGCGGTGACGAATGATAATCCGGCCTTTGAGGATCTGTCCCTCGGCAATGCCGCATATTCGAGCCGTGTCCATGCCTGCGTGGACTGGTGCGGCCCGTGCGCCGGATTCCTCGCCATGGACGAGGCTTTCAAAAAGAGCGGCGCAGGCGTGCCCGATCATGACGAGCCGATCAGCCCCGAATCGCAGTTTCTGGGCGCGCCCATACCCCATGTGCCGGAGCTTGTGCGCCTTGCAAGTCCTATCGCGCAGATTCAGCCGGATGTAGTGCCGTTTCTCATTGTCCATGGCGGCGCGGACGCAGTCGTGCCGGTCGAGCAATCCATTGCATTCCAGGAGGCGCTGGAGGCCGCCGGGGGCATGGCGACGCTTTATGTTGCCGGGGGTAAGCCGCACCATGGCGACCCGTGGTATCACGAGACATGGGTCTCCGATATGTGCCTTGATTTTCTGGACAACACGCTGGGGAGAGCGACATGATGGATCTGGGCTCAAAACCGTTTTATCTGAATAACGAAGAAACAGACTGGGTGGAGGCTTTGCTCTCCACCCTCTCCGCAGAGGAGAAGATTGGCCAGCTTTTCTGCGTCATGGGCGGCGATTATGACATGAATGAGCTTTGCCGCATGGTGTCCGAGGATGCGATCGGTGGCGTGCTGTTTCGGCCTGCACCGGCCGAGGAGCTGCAAGAAAAATACCGGCGGCTGGACGCCGTGGCCCGTGTGCCGCTTCTCAAGGCGGCAAACCTCGAGGAGGGCGGCTCGGGCGCGCTGTCGGACGGAACCTTTTTCGGCTGGCCGATGACCGTTGCGGCGGCGGATGACGATGCCGTCGTGGAAAGGTTTGCCCATGTCTGCGCCCGGGAGGGGCAGCGCATCGGTGTGAATTGGACGTTTTCACCGGTCTGCGACCTTGACATGAACTTCCGAAATCCGATCACGAATGTCCGTACCTGCGGCTCGGAAACGGAAACGGTAAAGCGTCTGTGTGAGCGGTATGTCAAAACCGTGCAGGCGGACGGCGTGGCGGCCTGCGCCAAGCATTTTCCCGGCGACGGCGTGGATTTTCGAGACCAGTACCTGCATCCGACCTATAAACAGCCTTTCGGCGGCGGAGTGGTACGCGACCTACGGCGCAGTATATCAGGCACTGATCGACGGCGGACTCATGAGCGTCATGACAGCGCATATCTGTCAGCCGGCGCTGAGCATGGAGATAAACCCTGCGCTTACGTTTGCGGATTGCCTGCCCGGCTCGCTGAGCAAAGAACTTCTGGCAGGCGTTCTGAGGGGAAAGCTTGGGTTCAACGGCCTTATTGCTACCGACGCGACCATCATGGCCGGATTCACGCAGGCGATGCCGCGCCGGGCGGCGATTCCGGCGGCGATCATGGCAGGCTGCGATATGCTCGTGTTCAGCACGGATTTTCAGGAGGACCGGAAATATCTCTTTGATGCGCTTAGGGACGGGAGACTCACCCCGGAACGCCTTGACGAGGCCGCTGCGCGGGTTCTGGCGCTGAAAGCGTGGACGCGGCGGCAGCCAGTGCCGGAGCCAATCGCGGAGGAAACCGCGCTTGCGTGGCGCGCAGAGTGTGCGGATAAGTGCGTGACGCTGGTGAAAAACACACAGGATATTCTGCCTGTCACGCCGGAAAAATTTCCGCGCGTGCGCCTTGTGACGATCGGAAACGACACAATGCCGGAGGGAAGCATGACTGCACTGGCGGAAACGCTTCTACATGACGCCGGATTCGATACCGAACGCTTTGACATTGATAGGGAAGAACTGCACGGGACGGCATCGCTGACGCCCCGGCGGCTGACGCTATACCTCTGCAACTTGGAACACGCCTCGAACCAGACCGCGCTGCGGGTTTTCTGGGCGAAGAAGCACGCGCTGGATGTGCCGCGCCATGTCTGGGAGGAGCCGAGCGTGTTCGTCTCGTTTTCCAATCCCTATCATTTGCAGGATGTACCGCGGGTGAGGACCTATATAAATGCTTATAGCTGCCACGCTGCAACGGTGAAGGCGACGATTGAAAAGCTTTTGGGCCGGAGCGCATTTACGGGCGTGAGCCCTGTGGACGCGTTCTGTGGTCTGCCTGATGCGAGGTTATGAAGCGATGATACAAGGCGTGATATTTGATCTGGACGGTGTACTCGTCTCGACGGATGAACTGCATTACGCGGCGTGGAGAAAGCTTGCCGACCGTGAAGAGATCTATTTTGACCACGATATCAACGACCGCCTCCGGGGCGTGAGCCGCATGGCGTCGCTCGAAATCATTCTGGAGCGGGCCGGGCGGACATATTCCGAGGACGAAAAGCAGGAGATGGCGGCCTATAAAAACGGCCTGTATGTGGATATGCTCAACAGCCTGACCCCGGCGGATGCGCTGGAGGGCGTGGTCGAAACACTCGATGCGCTTGCAGAAAAGGGCGTACGGCTTGCCGTTGGAAGCTCCTCAAAAAATGCAAAACGGATTTTGGGGCGGCTCGGACTTCTATCCCGATTCGATGCAATCGCGGACGGCACGGATATTACGCGATCGAAGCCTGATCCGGAGGTGTTTCTCTGCGCGGCACAAAAGCTCGGACTTGCCCCCGCAGAATGCGCGGTGGTGGAGGATGCCGAGGCCGGTATTCAGGCGGCGAAAGCAGGCGGTATGACGGCGCTGGCGGTCGGACAGGCGCGAAGCTGTTCGGACTGCGATATGCGGATGGATGCGATAAGCGAGGTTCTGCGGCTATGGAACTGATATTTCGGCATGAAAAAATCTCGCCCCGTGTGACACGCATTTTCGGGTTCAACACGGAGCTTATGTATCTTGTTGAGGGCGATGATCGCGCCGCTCTGCTGGATACAGGCAGCGGCTTCGGCAGCCTGCGCGCCTGCGTGGACGGTCTGACGGACAAGCCTGTGACTGTGCTTCTGACGCATGGGCATACCGACCATGCCCTTGGCGCGGCGGAGTTTGAGGATGTGTGGTGTAGCCCGCTGGACGAAGCTGTCTATGCCGTTCATAGCGGGAGCGAATTCCGTGCAAAATCAGCCGCGATGTGGCCGGAATTTGTGTGCCTGCACGAGGAGCAGATTATCCCGGCACTGCCTTTTGGACTGATGAAGCCGCTGAGAGCGGGGGAGGTATTCGATCTCGGCGGCGAGGAGATTGAGTGCCTTGCCTGCCCAGGTCATACGCCGGGCTGCCTCGTTATGCTGCTGCGCCGGGAGCGGATGCTCCTTTTGGGCGATGCCTGTAATTACCGCACATTCCTGTTCGGCGATTTTGCATCGTCGGTGCAGGATTACCGTGAGGCACTTTTGGCACTGGACGCACAGACGAGGGGCCGATATGACCGCGTTCTGCTGTCCCACAGGGACGGCGAGGGTGTCCATGATATGATTCGACAAGTCACGGCGGTGTGCGATGATATTCTGTTCGGAAACGCGGATAATCAGCCGTTTGAGTTTCTGGGCGATACGGCGTATCTTGCCAAGGCCTGTGGTGATGACGGAGAACGTCTTGACGGAGGCATAGGGAATATCGTTTATCAAGTAGAAGGCGCTTGACCTGGGTTCTACTTTCCCGTTCTCATAACCTTTCTTGCCGCAGCCGTGCATCCATATCGTCGAAGGCACGGTTCATCATCTCTAACTCTTTCCAAGTGTGACAGGAACATAGGTAAAGGTTATTATCCATTTTGCTTTCGCTGCCTTTTTAAATTTATCCTATTTTAGCATAGCATAAAACAACTCCGAATGCTATTAACATTCGGAGTTGTTTGCACTTGTTTGTCAGCTGTGAAGTTAATTTGTTTTCAAAACTTCTTTATCGGTATTTATCAAACAGCCTTACCTTTTCTGCATAGCCGGTTTATTTGCTCTTTTTGCGAATCACAAGGATGCCGCAGAGCATCGCGGCGGCAAGGCAGGAAATGACGATCATGGCGATGAAGGTCGTCTGATATCCGCCGGAGGCGTCCTGCAGCATACCGGACACCAGCGGACCGATGATGGACGCCGGGATGCCGGAGAGCGTGGCGATGCTGAAGTTGGAGGGGTAGTTTTTGCTGCCAAACTGTTCGCGGATGACGACGGCGTTCATGCTCATGGCGCAGCCGTAGGTGATGCCGGCGGTGATGAGGCCGAGCACCATCAGCGCGGTGCTGCCGGTGAACGAGGCGGTCAGAAGGGACAGGCCGGCGAGGAGGGAGGCGGCGTTTGACAGCACGAGCGAGGCGGAGCTTCCGAACTTGTCGCAGAACGCGCCGATGAAGGTGCGGCTCAGGCCGTTGAATACGGACACGATCATGCCGACGATGGCGGCCGCGCCGAAGAGCAGGGCGATGGAGGCGGCGGAGTTGATGACCATGAGACCGCCGGAGGTCATGAACACGACCCAGAGGAAGAACAGCCAGAATACGGGCGTTTTCAGCATCTGTCCGGTCGTCAGCTCATGGGCGGAGGCGGTGGCTGCCGTGCTGCCGTCGTCCGTCTTTTCCGCGGGGGTCAGCAGCGGTGCGCCGAGGAAGGACACGGCGGCGACCAGCACGACGCCGCAGAAAAACGCGGGATAGAAGCCGATGGCGCCGGCAAGCTTCATGACGATGGCGCCCATGATGAGGCTGCCGAGGCCGAAGCCGGTCAGCAGCGCGCCCGAGACCAGGCCGCCCGCCTTGGGAAAGAGCGAGCCGACGGCGCTGATGTTGGCGTTATAGACCATGCCCACGCCGAGGCCGCAGAGCCCGCCGTAGGAGAGGTACATCATCCACAGAGCGGCGCCTGCGCCGAGCTTTCCGAGCGTCAGGAACAGAAGTCCGCCCGCCAGGACGACGACCGAACCGGCGCGGGCGACTCCGGGCTGGCCGAGCCGGGCGGTGAGCCGTCCGCCGAGCAGGCCGCCGAGGCAGAATGTGATGATAAAGACGGTGAGGTTCAGCGAAGCCGCCGAGGCAGACCACTCCGGAAACTGAGCCTGCAGCTCGACGCGGAACAGGCTCCATGCGTAAAACACGCCGGAAAACAGCATGATGGCAAAGCCGAGCACAAAGCTTGCAAGGTTACGTTTGTTGGTATTCATGTCAACGCCTCCTGTTGGACGATTCAATTACAAAACAGTATAGCACATACACCGGCAAAAGACAAAAGCGCCGGGCGGTTTTTACATGAGAAGAACGAGGCGCTGCCGGAGCGCCTCGTTCGGTGAAGGGGGTATGTTTTCTAACCCTGTCGAAACCGGGTAAGAAAATCACGTGTTTCCTGCCGCTGCGGGTTTCCGAGCACCTCCTCGGGGGAACCCTGCTCGCAGATAACGCCTTGATTCATGTAAACGACGTGGTTGGACACGTCGCGGGCAAACGCCATCTCATGTGTGACCACGAGCATGGTCATGCCCTCCTGCGCCAGCGTCTGCATGACGGCCAGGACCTCGCCGACCATTTCCGGGTCGAGAGCCGAGGTGGGCTCGTCGAAGAGCAGCACCTCGGGGTCCATGGCCAGGGCGCGGGCGATGGCCACACGCTGCTTCTGACCGCCGGAGATCTGGCGGGGACGGGCATTAATATACGGTGTCATGCCGACTTTGTCAAGATATTTCAGCGCGCTTTCCCGGGCCTCGGCCCTGCTTTTTTTCAGGACCTTTACCTGACCGATGACGCAGTTTTCAAGCACGGACATATTGGCAAACAGGTTGAAGGATTGGAACACCATGCCCACATGGGAGCGGTACTCCGGTGCGTTCACCTTGCGTCCGGTGACGTCGGTGCCGTGGAACAGGATCTCGCCGCTGGTGGGCGTTTCGAGGAGATTCACGCACCGCAGCAGCGTGGATTTGCCGGAGCCGGATGCGCCGATAATAGAGGTCACGTCCCCCCAGCGGACGGTGAAGTCGATGTCGCGCAGGACCTCATGGGAGCCGAAGCTCTTGGAGAGATGGCGGATCTCAAGAATGGTGTCGGTTGTATTCATGTTATCGCTCCCCTCTGGTTCGGCGGTCCTGTGCGGTCCGATCACGCGCCTCGCGTTCCTCCTGCTGCTGCTTTTCCACGACCCGGTCCGGGTAATTGTAGGTTCCGGCGGTCATGGTGAGCTGATCGGTCTGGACAAGCTCGTAGTTGTCGTTGCCGTCCAGCTTGCGCTCGAGCTGGCGGAGCAGGAACGAGGCGATCAGCGTCATGCACAGATAGGCGACCATTTCCACCGTCGCCGAAGGAAAGTAGAGGTACGTTGCGCCGACGGCTGCGCGGTGAGCGGAGAAGAGCTCCGTGAAGCTGATGATGAACATGACGGAGGTGTCTTTGATGTTGATGATGAAGTTGTTGCCGATCTGCGGCAGGATATTGCGCAGCGCCTGCGGCAGGATGACGTTCACCATCGTCTGGACATGGGTCATGCCGAGGGCTTTTGCGCCTTCGGTCTGACCGGGATCAATGGAGATGATGCCGCCGCGGACGGACTCGGCCATGTACGCGCCGGTATTGATGGAAACGACGAGGATCGCCGCCGCCCAGACGCTGTTAAAACGCAGGGCGTTGCTCGTGAAATAGGGCAGCCCGTAATACACGAACACGGCCTGCAGCACCATGGGCGTGCCGCGGAAAACCTCCACGTAGATGCGGACGATCGCGCGGATGAGGCCGAGGAAAAAGCGCTTGACGGGATGGTCCGTCTTGGAGCAGGGGATGGTCTGCAGGATGCCGCAGAGGAAACCGATGACGCAGCCGATCAGGGTGGCGACGAACGCCAGCACAAACGTGTTGCGAATACCGCTCAGGTATGCGCCGCCGTATCGCGAGAGCAGGTTCCCAATGTCGCTGCAGAGCTGGATGAGCTTGTCCATGGAACGGGCTCCTTTCCGGAAAAATAGCAAGGGCAAGGCGAGGCTCTGCCTCGCCTTGCTTGGGCTTGATAGCTTACTCGCTCAGGGGCTGGACGGCGATCGCCTGGTCCATGAGCTCATTGAAATCGTCCGCGGTCATGGTGGACAGAACGCTGTTGATGGCGTCCTTCAGGGCGGTGTTGCCCTTCATGACGGAAACGCCGATGTTGATCTCGCCCTCGTCGGCGTCGAAGTTGTCGTCGGAGTCGGTGAAGTCGAGCAGAACCATGTCGTCATAGGCGGCGCAGGCGCCCATAGCGGTGGGCATATCGGTGCAGATGAAGTCAACAGAGCCGGTCTCGAGAGCCATCAGCATGGCGGGAGCGGTTTCGGCAGCGGTCTGGATGTTGGCGTCGGGGATCTGGCCGAGCATGCTGTCGTACCAGATGGTGGCGATCTGTGCGGTGCAGGAGCCGCCGGCCAGATCGGCCAGGCCCTGGGCATCGGCGTAATCGCTGCCCTCGAGGGTGACACAGACGATGGAAGCGTAGTAGTAGGGGCCGGCGAAATCGACCTGCTCGGAACGCTCCTCGGTCATGGACTGACCGGCGATGACGGCGTCATAGATACCGGTCTGGACGCCGGGAACCAGGGAGTCCCAGTCAGTGCGGATGACCTCGAGCTCCCAGCCGTTGGCCTCGCAGATCTTCTTTGCGATCATGACGTCGTAGCCGTTGGCGTATTCCCCGTCGGTGCCGGCGATGGGGACGGCGCCGTTGGAATCGTCATACTGGGTCCAGTTGTAGGGGGCGTAGGCGCACTCCATGGCGATGGTGAGGACGCCGTCCTCCAGACCGGGGATGACATCCTCGGCAGCCTCTTCGGCAGCGGGCTCGGCGGCCTCCTCGGCGGCGGGCTCTTCAGCCGGTTCGGCGGCGGCTTCCGCGGGCGCTTCGGCGGCTTCGTCGGCGGAGCTGCCGCAGGCGGTCATGGCCAGGATCATGCACAGGGCCATCATCAGGGCAAGAATT
Source organism: uncultured Oscillospiraceae bacterium (assembly GCA_964406615.1). GTDB lineage: Bacteria > Bacillota > Clostridia > Oscillospirales > Oscillospiraceae > CAJOIG01. The sequence goes on along the minus strand of CAYOSI010000003.1, from coordinate 83,833 downwards.
CTCTTCATGGTTTTCATTTTCCTTTCAGTTGTTCGGCGGGATTTGAGTAGGATTGCGCCCGTTCGCCGTTTTTCGGGCGGAAAACGAAAAATGAACCGCTTTGTCAAGCGGTTCATGGAATATACGGCAGTTCCCGCGAGGGACCCCGAACGGCCATTGATAGCGCTCCACAAAGGTTTGTGACAGTTCGGCGGGTATTCCCCGACGACCCAGCCGCCCGGATCAGGCAAATCCGGGAAGCTTCGGCGGCGAACCCTTTCCCGAGCGGCGGTCTGCCTGACCTTGCCGGAACGGTACTGATGTACACCGCGCCTCTATCGCAGCGATTCACTTTTCAAATGTATCCTACCATACGGAAATGGGAATGTCAACCGGTTTAGGATGGTTAATATTTAAATTTGTTCCCGTTCACGACTTGCATGCCTGCGGCGCGGCGGAGGGTCACAGCAGATACCGCAGCGCCCAGAGCGCGGCGACGCCGGGCAGGCCGAGGCCCGCTGCGACCGGCAGTGTTGCGGCGTTGAGGCCGAGGCGGAGCCCGAACAGTCCGCCGACCGTGTTTGCCGTCAGGAGCCCGGCCAGACCCATGACCGCGTGCAGAAAAAGCCGCGCCGTGAAGCGGGCGCGGGGCAGCAGGGCGATAAGCTGCCGTATGAGCAGAAGGCCCGTGAAAACAAACAGCGCCTTGATAAGATAATCCGGCATGAGGCGGCTCCTTTCGATGGCAGAATTTGCATTTGCATTCCATGCCTGTCCGGCATATACTATGGTCAGAGAGAAAGAAATATGTCATGCCTTTTGGCGGGGCCGCATGGGAGCCCCGCTCCTTTTTTTGGGCAACGCCGCACAATTCACGGCGCACGACTCGCTTGCATATTGTTCCGGCCTATTTCACAAAAATCCTCGGCAATACACAAAGTATTCCCTGCGGTTTTTGCTTCATCTGCCGGAAAATCGGACGGCGCGGTCCGCGCACCAGAATTATGCGGTGCTGCCCTGGAGCGCTTTCTTGATTTTTTGGCAGAATATGCTATACTACTTAAACTAGGTGGATTATGTCCACCGGATACTCATCCGGCGGACCGACAGCATAGGGAAGAAGGACGAAAGAAGCATGGCAAAGGCACAGAAGAAATCCTACGGCAACGAGGACATCGTTGCGCTCAAGGGCGCCGACCGCGTCCGTAAGCGTCCGGGCGTCGTTTTTGGCTCCGACGGATTGGAGGGCTGCGAGCATTCGGTGTTCGAGATCCTCTCAAACTCCATCGACGAGGCCCGTGCGGGCTTCGGAAAGCTCGTCACAGTGACGCGGTATGAGGACCATTCCATCGAGGTGGAGGATTTCGGCCGCGGCTGCCCGGTGGACTGGAACGCCGCCGAGGGCAAATTCAACTGGGAGCTTGTTTACTGCGAGCTGTACGCCGGCGGCAAATACTCGAATGACGAGGGCGAAAGCTACGAATATTCGCTGGGCCTGAACGGTCTGGGCGCCTGTGCCACGCAGTATTCCTCCGAGTACATGGATGTGACGGTGTGGCGCGACGATACGCGCTATGACCTGCACTTCCGCAAGGGCGAGATCGTCGGGCAGCTCGAAAAATCGCCCATGGACCGAAAAAAGACCGGCACGACCCATCGCTGGCGTCCGGATCTTGAGGTTTTTACGGACATCGATATCCCCGAGGAGTGGTTCCGGCAGACGCTGCGCCGGCAGGCGGTCGTGAACGCCGGCGTGACCTTCCGTCTGCGCATCCAGCACGGCGGGAAGTTTGAGACGACGGACTATGTTTATGAAAACGGCATCCTCGATTATGTGCAGGAGCTGGCCGGCGAGGAGACGCTGACCGTCCCGTATTTCATGGAGGCCGAGCGCCGGGGCCGCGACCGGGCGGATAAGCCCGATTACAAGGTCAGAATCTCGGCGGCGTTCTGCTTCTCGCGGCAGATGAGCCTCGTGGAGTATTATCATAACTCCTCGTGGCTGGAGCACGGCGGCGCACCGGATAAGGCGGCGCAGCGCGGCTTCGTTTACGCCGTCGATGCGTATATCAAGAAGCTTGGGAAATACACAAAAAGCGAGAGCGGCATTAAGTGGCAGGACGTACAGGACTGCCTGGTCCTTGTGACAAACTGCTTCTCGACCCAGACCTCATACGAGAACCAGACAAAGAAGGCCATCAACAACAAATTCATCCAGGAGGCGATGACGGATTTCTTCAAGCAGCAGCTTGAGATCTGGTGCATCGAGCACAAGGCCGAGGCCGACCGCATGGCGGAGCAGGTGCTCATCAACAAGCGCAGCCGTGAGCAGGCCGACCGCACCCGCCTGAACATCAAGAAAAAGCTCACCGGCGCCATGGACATTACCTCCCGCGTGGAAAAGTTTGTGGACTGCCGCAGCCGTGACCCGGAGCGCCGGGAGATCTACATCGTCGAGGGCGATTCCGCTCTGGGCTCCTGCAAGATGGGCCGCGACGCGGAATTTCAGGGCATCATGCCCGTCCGCGGCAAGATCCTCAACTGCCTCAAGGCCGACTATACCCGCATCTTCAAGAGCGATATCATCACCGATCTTCTGAAGGTCCTGGGCTGCGGCGTGGAGGTGGAAAAGCATGGCAAGGAGCTCAACGCCTTCGACCTGGCGAACCTGCGCTGGAACAAAGTCGTCATCTGCACCGATGCGGACGTGGACGGCTTCCAGATCCGCACGCTGATCCTGACCATGCTCTGGCGGCTGACGCCGACGCTCATCCGCGAGGGCTATGTCTATATCGCGGAATCGCCGCTGTATGAGATCACCTCGAAGAACAAAACCTGGTACGCCTATTCCGATACGGAAAAGAACCGGATCGTGGAGGAACTCGGCAGCGCCAAATTCACCGTGAACCGTTCGAAGGGCCTCGGCGAAAACTCGGCGGAGATGATGTGGCTTACGACGATGAACCCGGAGACGCGGCGGCTGATCCGCGTGCAGCCCGAGGACGCCGAGCGCACGGCGTATTATTTCGACCTGCTCCTCGGCGACGATCTGGCCGGACGTAAGCGGCATATCGCCGAGGACGGCTATAAATATCTCGATATGGCGGATATTTCATAAGGAAAGGGGGAAACATCATGGCAAGAAAACCGAAGGAAGAAAAACCGGTCAAACGCGCCGCCGACCCGAATGTAATGGGTCTGCGCGGCGAGGTCATCGACCAGCCGATCACCGAGACGCTGGAAACGAACTACATGCCGTATGCCATGAGCGTCATCGTCTCCCGCGCCATTCCGGAGATCGACGGCTTCAAGCCGAGCCATCGCAAGCTGCTGTACTGCATGTATAAAATGGGGCTTCTGAACGGCCAGCGCACGAAAAGCGCAAACATCGTCGGCCAGACCATGCACTATAATCCCCATGGCGATGCGGCGATCTATGAGACGATGGTGCGCCTTACGCGCGACAACGAGGCGCTGAACGCCCCTTTTGTGGACTCAAAGGGCAATTTCGGCAAGGTCTATTCCCGCGACATGGCCTATGCCGCGAGCCGGTACACGGAGGCAAAGCTGGCTCCCATATGCGCGGAGCTTTTCCGCGACATCGACAAGGACACGGTGGATTTCGTCCCGAACTACGACAATTCCACCACGGAGCCGACGCTTCTGCCGACAACGTTCCCGAACGTGCTCGTGTCCGCGAACATGGGCATCGCGGTCGGCATGGCGAGCCAGGTCTGCGGCTTCAACCTCGCCGAGGTGTGCCGGACGGCGATCGAGCTGCTCAAGGACCCCGGCCATGAGCCTCTGACGACGCTGCCCGCGCCGGATTTCCCGACCGGCGGCGAGATCATCTATGACGCCGGGCAGATGGCGGAGATTTACCGTACGGGGCGCGGGTCGTTCCCCGTGCGCGCCAAATGGCGGTATCTCGAAAAAGAGCATATCATCGAGATCTACGAGATCCCCTACACGACGACCGTCGAGGCGATCATTGATAAGTGCCGCGATCTCATCAAAGACGGAAAACTCAGGGAAATTTCGGATATGCGCGACGAGACGGACCTGGGCGGCCTCAAGCTCGCGGTCGACGTCAAGCGCGGCACGGACGTCGATAAGCTCATGGCGAAGCTCTTTAAAATGACGCCGCTGCAGGATAATTTCCCCTGCAACTTTAACATCCTGATCGCCGGTTCGCCCCGCGTCATGGGCGTCGGCGAGATCCTGAGCGAGTGGAACGCATGGCGCATCGACTGCGTCCGCCGCCGGGTGTATTTTGACCTGACGAAGAAAAAGGAGAAGCTCCATCTGCTCGAGGGCCTTCGCGCCATCCTGCTCGATATTGACCGGGCAATCAAGATCATCCGCGAGACGGAGGCGGAGGCCGACGTGGTGCCGAACCTGATGATCGGCTTCGGCATCGACGAGATACAGGCCGAATTTGTCGCGGAGATCAAGCTGCGCAACATAAACCGCGAGTATATCCTCCGCCGCGTGTCGGAGACGGACGAGCTGGCCAAGGAGATCGAGGACCTGACGGACGTCCTGAACAGCAAGCGCCGCATCCGCGCCATCATCATCGACGAGCTGAAGCAGGTCGTCAAAAAATATCCCTCGCCGCGGCGCACGACGCTTGTCTATGCCGGGGAGGTCGAGACGTTTGCCGAGGAAGAGACCGTGGAGGATTACCCCGTCCACCTGTTTCTGTCCCGGCACGGGTACTTCAAGAAAATCACGCCGCAGTCGCTGCGTATGTCCGGCGAGCAGAAGTATAAGGAGGACGACGGGCTGCGCCGGTATTTCGAGGCGACGAACCGTGCCGAGCTTCTCCTCTTCACGAACAAACAGCAGGTGTACTACCTGCGCGTGAGCGAGTTTGCCGATACGAAGGCCAGCACGCTCGGCGATTACCTGCCGGGCAAGCTCGGCATGGACGAGGGCGAAAGCATCGTCGACGCCGTGGCCGCCGGGGATTATAAGGGCACGGTCCTGCTGTTTTTTGAAAACGGCAAATGCGCCCGCTTCACGCTTGGCGCCTATGCGACTAAGACCAAGCGCAAGCGTGCCACCGGCGCGTTCAGCGACAAGAGCCCGCTGGTCTGCGTGGTGCCGCTGGCGGAGGATACCGAGGTCGCCGTGACCTCGGCCGAGGACCGCTGCGTGGTGTTCAGCACGGCGCTTCTCGCGCCGAAGGCCAGCCGCACAACGCAGGGCGTGCAGGTCATGACGCTCAAAAAGCACCCCGTCGTGAGCGCAAAGCCTCTGGCGGAAACGCCGATCAAAAAATTGACCCGCTACCGGGTGCGCAGCATCCCGGCGGCCGGCGCCAGGCTGACCGACGAGGACCGCGGCGAGGAGCAGATGTCACTTCTGGGGGACGAGGTTTAAATGAAGCATGTGACACGGCAGGAGGCGAGGAGCGTTCTGCTCACGCTGATCGGCAGCGCCGTCAACGCCGCCGGCTTTGCCTTTTTGACCTATCCGAACAGCATCGTGTCCGGCGGGCTGACGGGCGTCAGCCAGATCGTGAACCTGCTGACCGGGCTGCCCGTGGGCGTTCTCATCATGGTGATGAACATTCCGCTGTTCCTGGTTGCGTGGCGGCAGTTCGGCCCGCGGTTCATCGTCTACTCGCTCATCGGCATGCTGTCGAACAGCCTGTTTATCGACCTGTTCAACGCGATGAAGCTGTCGTTTACGAACGATATGCTGCTGGCGGCCGTATTCGGCGGCGCGGTGAAGGGCCTCGGCGCGGGTATGGTCTATTACGTCGGCGCGACGACCGGCGGGTTCGACATCGCGGCCCGGCTCCTGCGCCATAAGTTCCCGTATATCAACTTCGGCACGCTGTCGCTCATGCTCGACGTGGCGGTCGTGACGGTGTTCGCGTTGGTGTTCCGCCGCGTGGACAGCGCGCTGTATACGGTCATCACGATGTTCGTTTCGTCGAAGATCGTGAACCTGATCCTCTACGGCCTGTCGAACTCCGGCGTGTGCTATATCGTGACGGTCGAGCCGCACAAGATCGCCGAGACCATCGGAGCGGAGCTTGAGCGCGGCGCGACGATCCTGCGCGGCGAGGGCGCGTACAGCGGCACGGAGCGGGATGTGGTCATGTGCGCGGTGAAGCGCAGCCAGATCCCGGCCCTGCGGCGCATCGTGGCGTCCGCGGACGGGGATGCGTTCGTGATCGTCACCGAGTCGCACGAGGTGTTCGGCAAAAACTTCATGAATATCCGCAATATCGACTGACGACCGGAGAAAGGAGCTGTACAGCCATGGAAAAAACGATCGAAAGACTGCGCAAAAACGGCTTTGAGGTGACGCGCTTCGCCACCGCCGAAGAGGCGGCGGAATACGTTGCGGGCAGCATCCGGGGCAAAACCGTGGGCATCGGCGGCAGCATGACCGTGCGCGCGCTGGATATCTACGACCGCATTAAGGACGATAACCGCGTGTTCTGGCATATGGCCGAGCCGGGCGAGGATACGCTGGTGAAGGCGTCCTCGGCACAGGTTTACATAACAAGCGCGAACGCGATCTCGGAGGAGGGCTATATCCTGAACATCGACGGCCGCGGCAACCGCGTCGCCGGCACGCTGATGAAGAAGGAAAAGGTCTATCTGATCGTGGGCCGGAACAAGCTGTGCGGCCCGTTTGCGGAGGCGCTTGACCGTGCGCGCAACCTGGCGGCCCCCGCCAATGCGAAGCGCCTGGAGAAAAAGACGCCCTGCGTCATGGACGGCCGGTGCCATGACTGCGCGTCCCCGGAGCGCATCTGCAACGCGCTCGTGGTGCTTTGGAAGCGCCCGTACTGGTGCGAGAGCATGGAGGTTGTTCTGATCGACGAGGAGCTGGGCTTCTGATGAGGCGGAGCCTTCTTCTGCTGCTGGCGGCGGTCCTGCTTCTGCCGCTGGGCGGATGCGCGTCGATCTTTGACCGGGAGGTATATACGGAGGAGCCCTATGAGGCCGTCTCCGATACGCTCGACGCGGAGGAGGACCTGGCCGAGGCCATTTCCAACTACACGGCGCTTTGCCGGGCGATCAGCCGCCTGGTGGCGGAGCATACGGAGTCAGCGGAGCTGCAGTTTCAGAACTACAGCGGCTCGATCAGCCAGGATATTTCGGCCGCCTGCTGGGAGGTCAAATCCTACACGCCGCTCGGCGCGTTCGCGGTCGATTACATCAGCTATGACCTGAGCCGGATCGTGAGCTATTACCAGGCGGAGATACACATCACCTATAAGAAATCGGCCTATCAGGTGGAGTCGCTCGAGCATGTCGAGACGCTCTCCGCCATGCGGACACGGCTTTCGGAGGCGCTCCGGAACGGGGAGACCTATCTTGTGCTGGAGATCGCTGCGGCCTCGCTGACGGAGGACGACGTGAGTGAGGGCGTGGCGCAGGCCTGCTATGCCGACCCGCTTTTGTGCCCGGTGCTCCCGACGGTAACGACGGGGCTTTATCCGGAATCGGGCGTGACCCGGATCCTGGAGATCACGCTGGATTACGGCCTGGACAGCGAGACCCTGGAAGCGCAGCGTGCGGCGCTGGAGGCGGCGGCGGAAGCCGCGGCGGCGGCTGCGCTGGAGGCGGCGGGGGGCGAAGCGGACGCCGTGCCGTCACGCGATTATCTCGCGGCCCTGTGCGCGTATCTGGCGTCCGTCTGTGTCGTGGACGAGACGGCCCCCGGCACCGCGCTGGCGGCGCTGACGGAGGGGACGGCCTCCAGCGAGGGCGTTGCCATGGCCTTTGAGGCCGGATGCCTGGCCATGGGCATCGAGTGCGTTCCGGTGTTCGGACGGCTGGACGGCGAGACGCATGTCTGGAACATCGTCACGCTCGACGGCGTGTCCGGTCATGTGGACGTCTCGGCGGACGGCGTCTTTATGGCGGGCGACGCGGATATTTCCGGCGCGTACTGGTGGGACACCAGCGAGTATCCCGTCTGCGAGGCGGACGGCGCCTCGGACGAGCCGTCATCGGAGCCGACGTCGGGCGAGGCGGAGGTCCCGGCGGAATTATAAGCGGCTTTTAATGTGTTTTTAATTTTCTCCGCATTCGCTTCTAAAAAAGACAATGTATCCTGTGTTCAGATCGAAAAAACAGGAGGTACATACAATGGAACATTACGAAATGGCGGAGCTTCTGAGCAAAAAGGCGAATGTGTCGCTGGAGGAAGCGCGCGAGGTGCTCAGTGAAACCGATTGGGATATCCTCGACGCCATGGTCGCGCTGGAGCGCCGGCATAAGGGCGCGGCGGAGCCGGTGGTCGTTGACCGGGCTGGCGGCGGGGAGGATTATTCGGAGCCGCAGCCGGTGAAGAACGCGCCGAAGAAGGACCCCATCATCACAAACGGCTTCGCGCAGATCTGGCACTACGTCAAGCGCCTGGCGCAGCTCTCGGTACAGACGGAGTTTACGATCATCAACCGCCGGGACCGGATCGTGCTGAATATGCCGGTCCTTGTGCTCGTGATCCTGCTGGCGTGCTGCTTCTGGTTCATGCTGCCGCTGCTGGTGGTAGGCCTGTTCTTCGGCTTCCAGTATCGGTTTGAGGGCAAGCGCGCGGCGGCGGCCGCCAACCGCGCCATGGATAAGCTGGGTGTCGTGGTGGAGAACATCAAGGACAGCCTCGATAACGACGAGGTCGAGTAAGACGGAAAAACCGCGGGGAGGTGAGCGCCGGATGCCGGCAAAGATCCTGATTGTGGAGGATGAGCCGAAGATCGCCCGGTTCGTGGAGCTGGAGCTCGTTCACGAGGGATACGCAGTCGAGAAGGCAGCGGACGGCCGGACGGGGCTCGATATGGCGCTGCAGGGGCGCTATGATCTGATCCTCCTCGACGTCATGCTTCCCGGGCTGAACGGGCTGGAGGTGCTGCGCCGGCTGCGGAACGAGTCGCAGACGCCGGTCATTATGCTGACGGCCCGCGACGCGGTGATGGATAAGGTCAGCGGCCTCGATATGGGCGCGAACGACTATATCACGAAGCCGTTTGCCATCGAGGAGCTGCTGGCCCGCATCCGGGTGGTGCTCCGCAGCGCGGAGCGCGCAGCGCCGAAAACCGGCGAGCCGCTGCGCTGGGGCGAGCTGTCGCTCGACCCGGCCCGCCACACGGTGATGTACGGCGGCGACGGCGTGAACCTTACCTACAAGGAATTCCTGCTTTTGCAGACGCTTTTGGAAAACCGGGACATCGTCCTCGGACGGGATACGCTGCTCGAACGGGTCTGGGGCTTTGACTACATGGGCGAGACGAACGTGGTCGACGTGTATGTCCGCTATCTGCGGCAGAAGATCGACGAGAAATACGGCGTCCGGCTCATCCAGACCGTCCGCAGCGTGGGATATGTCATCAAAGGGGACGCCCCATGAACGACGGACGCAGAACGACATCCATCGCGCGGCGGATCGCGTGGAGCTTTCACTGGAAAAAGCTCCTGCGCATCCTGCTGCAGACGGCGGCGCTCGGCCTGGCCGCGGTGCTGGGCTGGTGCGCGGCGGCGTGCCAGCTCCGCACGGGGTCGCTTTTCCCGGCGGAAACGCCGGCGTTTATCTCCCTGGCGGAGACGTTCACCGTCACGCAGGAGCTGATCCTGCAGGAGCTGGCCGGCGGTCATGTTTTCCAGCGGTACATTGTGATGGAGCTGGGCGGCGGGCGGATCGTCTATATGGGCGATTTCATGTTCTGGCTGTGCTGCGTTCTATTGGCGCTTCTGGCGCTGCGGCTTCTGTGGTGGCTGCTTTCGGGCATCGGCGCGACCGGACGCATCCGGCGCTATCTGCGGCCCATCGACGATATCGCGCAGGTGACGGAGAGCATCTCCTCCCGCGGCTTTGACGAGAGCAAGTTCCACTCGCTGGAGGACGCCATCGACCACATAAACGGAGGCTCTGCCGACGAGCAGCTCCATATCGGCGACGACGACCTCAGCGGACTGGAAACAGCGGTGAACAACCTCATCGTGCGCATGCACAATGCCTATCGTCAGCAGGTGCGCTTTGTGGACGATGCGAGCCATGAGCTGCGCACGCCCATCGCGGTGATCGGCGGCTATGCCGACCTTCTTGATCGCTGGGGGCAGAAGGATGAGCAGGTGCTCAAGGAGTCCATCCGCGCCATCAAGACCGAGACGGAGCACATGAAAACGCTGGTCGAGCAGCTTTTGTTCCTCGCACGGGGCGATGCGGGCCGGCAGCCGATGAAAAAAGAACGGCTCGATATGACGGCGGTCCTGCATGAGGTATGGGAGGAGAGCCGCATGATCGATCCGGCTCATGAATATGTGTTCCGGGAAGGCGGACCGATGTATGTGCAGGGGGATGAGGCGATGCTGAAACAGGCCATCCGCATCCTCACGGACAACGCGGTCAAATATTCCCCGGAGGGGAGCCGCATCACGCTGCGGGCCTATGCCGAAGCAGGCGAGGTTTGCGTGGATGTGCAGGATAACGGCATCGGCGTCAGCCGGACGGACGCTGCGCGGATGTTCGACCGATTTTACCGCGCGGATGCGGCGCGGAACAGCGAAACCGGCGGCAGCGGGCTGGGCCTTTCCATCGCACGCTGGATCGTCGAGCGCCACGGCGGTTCGTTCCGGGTCCTCTCGTACGAAGAAGTGGGCACGCGCATCACGCTTGCCCTTCCGGCGGCCGGAGCCGCTGCGCAGAGCCTGTAAAAAACCTGCCGGAAAGGGGGGCGGCCGGCCACGAAACGGAATAAGAAAAGCCTGTGGAACGCACTGCTGTTTGTGCTGATCCTTTCGGCCACGCTGTTCGGCGTGCTCTACGGGCAGGATATGGAGGAGCTGAAGAACGCTCTTGCGCAGTGCCGCACAGACTGGATCGTCTGCGCGGCCGGCTGCGTTGTTCTGTTTATGGCTTGCGAGGGCCTGAATCTGTGGCTTCTGCTCCGCTCGTACGGCATGCAGCTCAGCGGGCCGGCCTGTTTTCTCGTGTCATGCGCGGGCTTCTTCTTCAGCTCCATCACGCCGTCGGCCAGCGGCGGTCAGCCGGCACAGGTCTATTTCATGCGGAAAAAGGGCCTGCCGGTATCGGTTTCCTCGGCGACGCTGATCCTGCTTGCGCTTGCCAATAAGGTACTGCTCGCGCTGACGGGCGTCTGTCTGCGCCTCTTCGCGGGCGGTATGCTGCGGGCCTGCTTCGGCGAGATGATGGTCCTGTTCTATATCGGCCTTGTACTGAACGCCGGGTGGGCGGCGCTTCTCGCGATGCTTCTGTTTCGTCCCGGTATGGCCCGGTCGGTCCTCGTATGGGGCATGACCGTGCTGGAAGAGCTGCACATCCTCAAAAACCGGGAGGCACGCCAGGCCGAGCTGGAGGTATCGATGGAGTCGTATGCCGAGACGGCGGACTTTATCAAGAAGCACCCGTACCTGCTGCTGGAAGTAGCCGCGGTGACGGTTGTGCGCCGGATGCTTCTGTTTTCGATAACATGGTGCATGTATAAGGCGCTCGGCCTGCCCGGGACCGGCTGGTTTTCGGTGGTGCTGATCCAGGCGGCGGTGTCGATCAGCGCGGATATGCTGCCGCTCCCCGGCGGCATGGGCGTCAGCGAGGCGCTGTTTTTGAAGGCCTTTGGCAGCGTGTTCGGCGGCATGGTGCTGCCCGGCATGATCCTCAGCCGCGGCATCGGGCATTATGCGCAGCTCCTTTTCAGCGGCCTGTTCACGATGATCGAAGCGGCGGGCCTCCGGCGCAAACGCCGGACTACATAAAATGCACGCGGGAAATACTATTCAATAAATGCAAGGCCCGGCATGGTCCGGGAGGAAGGAGAACCTCATGAGTATTCTTTGGATTGCGGTTATCATTGCGCTGGTGATCGGCTTGATTAAGACCTCTTTCAAGCTGCTGAAATTTCTGTTTACCGTTGCCCTGATTGCGGCGGCGCTGTTTCTGCTGTCCTCGCTCGGGATTTTGTTCTGAGACAGTGATCCGCTTTGGGACCGGGACAGCCGGGCGCCCCGTGATGGAATGATGAGTGAAAAACGCTTCAAGGTCGTCTCGCCGTATGAGCCGTCGGGCGACCAGCCGGAGGCCATTGAAACGCTGGCGTCCGGCATCGAGTACGGGCTGCGGGAGCAGGTGCTCCTCGGGGTGACCGGCTCCGGCAAAACCTATACCATGGCAAAGGTCATCGAGCGGCTCCAGCGCCCGACGCTGGTGCTTGCGCACAACAAGACCCTTGCCGCGCAGCTATGCAGCGAGTTCCGCGAGTTTTTTCCGGAGAACGCGGTGGAGTATTTCGTGTCCTACTACGATTACTACCAGCCGGAGGCGTATATCCCGCACACGGATACCTTCATCGAGAAGGACTCGTCGATCAACGACGAGATCGACCGCCTGCGCCACAGCGCGACAAGCTCGCTTTTTGAGCGGCGCGACGTCATCATCGTCGCGTCGGTGAGCTGTATCTACGGCCTCGGCGACCCGATCGACTATGCCAATATGGTGATCTCCCTGCGGCCCGGCATGGAAAAGCCCATTGACGAGCTTCTGCGAAAGCTGGTCGAGATCCGCTATGAGCGAAACGACATTGCATTTGAGCGGAATATGTTCCGGGTCCGCGGCGATACGGTGGAGATCTACCCCGCATATGCCAGCGGATATGCCTACCGCATCGAGTTTTTCGGCGACGAGGTGGATCGCATTTCGGAGATCAACGTTGTGACCGGCGTTCCGACGCGGACTCTGAGCCATGTGGCGGTCTACCCCGCGAGCCACTATGTCACGACGCATGAGAAGATGACCCGCGCCATCGATGAGATCCGCCGGGAGCTGGAGGAGCGCGTCGCCTGGTTCGAGGCAAACGGGAAGCTCCTTGAGGCCCAGCGCATCCGCCAGCGCACAGAGTATGACATAGAGATGATGCAGGAGCTGGGCTATTGCTCCGGCATTGAAAACTACTCCCGCATCATATCGGGCCGCGAGCCGGGCAGTGCGCCGATGACGCTCATCGACTACTTCCCGGAGGATTTTATTCTCTTCGTCGACGAGAGCCATGTGACCCTGCCGCAGGTGCGGGCTATGTACCGCGGCGACCGCAGCCGCAAGGAAACGCTTGTGGAATACGGCTTCCGGCTGCCGTCGGCATTTGACAACCGGCCGCTGAAATTTGAGGAATTCGACCGGCGGGTGCATCAGGCGGTGTATGTTTCCGCGACGCCGGGGGCGTATGAGCGGGAGCGCGCCGGCCAGATCGCGGAGCAGGTCATCCGCCCGACGGGACTTCTTGATCCGCGGCTTGAGGTGCGCCCGATCGAGGGCCAGATCGACGACCTGATCGGGGAGATCGGCGCCCGGGCCGCCAAGAACCAGCGCACGCTCGTGACGACGCTCACGGTCAAAATGGCGGAGGATCTGACCGCGTACTTTACCGACGCGGGCATTCGCTGCCGGTATCTGCATCACAACATCGGCTCGATCGAGCGCATGGAGATCATCCGGGATATGCGCATGGGCGAGTTTGACGTGCTGGTGGGCATCAACCTTCTGCGCGAGGGACTTGACCTGCCGGAGGTCGCGCTCGTCGCGATCCTCGACGCAGACAAGGAGGGCTTTCTCCGTTCGGAGACGAGTCTCATCCAAACGATCGGACGCGCGGCCCGCAACGCGGAGGGTACGGTCATCCTGTATGCCGACAAGGTCACGCCCTCGATGCAGGCGGCGATCACGGAGACCGAGCGCCGCCGGGCCAAGCAGCGGGCCTATAACGAGGCGCATGGCATTGTGCCGCAGACGATCGTGAAGTCCGTGCGCGATCTCATCGAGATCTCCGATTCCGCCGCCGAAGCCGTTTCCAAGAGCGGCGTGAAGATGACCGAGCGGGAGCGCAAAGAAGAGATCGAAAAGCTCGAAAAGGAAATGAAACGCGCGGCGAAAATGCTCGAATTCGAGTATGCCGCCGTCATCCGCGACCGCCTCGTGATCCTGCGGGGCGAGAAAAAATGAACAAACCGGAGGGAACGGATATGCGGGCGCGTATTCTAGTGGATAATATCGCCGGGGAGGGACTTGCCTGCGAGTGGGGCCTTTCGCTGTATATTGAACACGCGGGGCATGTGATCCTGCTGGACACGGGGGCCTCGCCGCTGTTTGCCCGAAATGCCGCCGCGCTCGGCTGTGACCTGGCCGCCGTGGAATACGGCGTTCTGTCCCATGCGCATTATGACCACGCGGACGGCATGGACGCCTTTTTTGCCGCCAATGACCGGGCGAAGTTTTATCTGCGCCGGGGAGCGGCTGAGAACTGCTTTGCGGTCCAGGGCCTCCGGCGCCGCTATATCGGTATCCGCCGCGGCACGCTGGAGAGGTATAAGGACCGGATCGTTTTTGCCGACGGCCTGTTTGAGCTTTATCCCGGCGCGTGGCTTCTGCCGCATTCCACGCCGGGGCTGGGAGAGATCGGGAAACGGGCGCATATGTATACCATGGACGGGCCTCTCCGCCGCCGGCCCGATGATTTTTCACATGAGCAGAGCCTGGTGCTGGAAGCCGAAGGCGGGCTTATTCTCCTGTCAAGCTGTTCGCACGGCGGGGTCATGAACATCCTGCGGGAGGCGGAGACGGCGTTTCCCGGAAAACCGGTCCGCGCGCTGGTCGGCGGGTTCCACCTCTACGAGACGCCCGGGGAGGAGGTCGACGCGCTGGCGGAAAAACTCAAAAACGCCGGCGTGGAGACCGTCGTTACCGGGCACTGCACCGGGCAGGCGGCGTATGACCGCATGAAGCCGGTCCTTGGCGGCGCGCTTGCGCAGATGTACACCGGCATGGAGATTGCATTCGGCGGGGCCGGGTGATATAATTGTAAAAATTACATAAGAAAGAAGAATTTGCGATGCTGAACGAAAAAATGGTGGCGCTTGGAACGGCCCGGTCCGTCATCCGGGAGCTGTTTGAATACGGCAAAAAACGCGCCGCGGCCGTCGGCGAGGAGAACGTGTTTGATTTCTCCATCGGGAACCCGAGCGTACCGGCCCCGGCGTCGGTAAACCGGGAGGCCGTCCGCCTTTTGACGCAGACAGACCCCATCCTGCTCCACGGCTATACAAGCGCCGCGGGCGATGCGGACGTGAGAAAGACGCTGGCCGACTCCGTGAACCGCCGCTTTGGCATGAATTACACCGGCGACAGCTTCTACTGCACCGTCGGCGCGGCGGCGGCGCTTTGCTGCTGCTTCAACGGCCTGTGCTGCCCCGGGGATGAGGTCGTCGTGTTTGCGCCGTATTTTCCAGAATACAGGGTTTTTATCGAGAAGGCCGGCGCCGTGATGACGCTTGTTCCGGCGGATGTCGAGAGCTTCCAGATCGATTTTGAGGCCCTAGAGGCACGCCTGAACGCGCATACCAAGGCCGTGCTTGTGAACAGCCCGAACAACCCCTCCGGCGTCGTATATTCCGGGGAGACGGTGGAAAAGCTGGCCGCCCTGCTCGAGGCAAAAAGCGCTGAGTTCGGGCATCCGATCTACCTCATCGCGGATGAGCCGTATCGCGAGATCGTCTATGACGGCACGGTCGTGCCGTATATCCCGAAGTATTATAAGAACACCCTGGTGTGCTACTCCTGGTCGAAGTCCCTGTCCATCCCCGGCGAGCGCATCGGCTATATCGCCGTCGGCCCGGATGTTGAGGACTGGGAGCTGGTGTTCGCCGCCGTTGCCGGCGCGGGCCGTGCGCTCGGCTATGTGAACGCATCAAGCCTGTTCCAGCGCGTGGCCGCCGTCTGCTGCGACGACACCGCGGACATCGCCGTGTACGCGGAAAACCGCCGTCTGCTGCTCGGCGGGCTGCGCTCGATGGGCTTTACCTGCGTCGAACCGGGCGGAACGTTCTATCTCTTTCCGCGCACCCTGGAGCCGGACGACTTTGCCTTCAGCGAGCGGGCCAAGGCGCATGACCTGTTGGTCGTGCCCGGCGCGGGCTTTGGAGCCCCCGGTCATGTGCGCATCTCCTACTGTGTGCCGACGGAGCGTATCAAGCGCGCTCTGCCCGTCTTTGAACAGCTTGCCCGGGAATATAAATAACAGAAGAAGCCGTTCTCCCGATGGAGAGCGGCTTCTGTCATGCGGTTGTACGGGGCAATACGGACAGCGCGTGCCGCCCGTTTCCGGCCCGATGCTGTAAATTGTTCGCCTTTCCCGTTTCTTTTTGGAGCAAAACATGGTATTATATTACGATAATGAAGAACAAGCAGGGGGAAGCCATGAGGGAAGCAGCCAAAAAACTGATGATAATCGACGGGAATTCCATCGTCAACCGGGCCTTTTACGGCATCCGCATGCTGAACGCTCCGGACGGCACGCCGACGAACGGCGTGTATGGCTTTCTGGCGATCTTCCATAGGCTTCTCGAGGAACAGAAGCCCGACGGCGTATGCGTGACGTTCGACGTGCATGCGCCGACCTTCCGCCATGAGATGAGCGAGGCTTACAAAGCGACGCGCAGGGCGATGCCGGACGAGCTGCAGGTGCAGATGCCGATCCTGAAGGACGTGCTGGACGCCATGGGCGTGCGCCGGTATGAACTCGCCGGCTGGGAGGCGGACGACCTTCTCGGCACGATGGCCCGCATCTGCGAGGAGGCCGGCTGGGACTGCCGTCTGGTTACGGGCGATAAGGACTCGTTCCAGCTCATCAGTGACAAGACCTACGTTGTCCACATCAAGACCCGTATGGGACAGTCGGAGACGATCGAATACGACCCCGCCCGCTTTCGGGAGGAATACGGCTTTGAGCCGGTCCGGATGATCGACCTGAAATCGCTCATGGGCGATTCGTCGGATAACATCCCTGGCGTGCCGGGCATCGGAGAGAAAACCGCGCTCGACCTGTTGCACCGCTTCGGCTCACTCGATGGGGTGTATGAAAACCTTGAGGACGCCTCGATCAAGCCCGGCCAGCGGAAAAAGCTTGCCGAGGGCGCGGACAGCGCCCGCGAATCCTTCGTCCTCGCGACGATCCGGCGGGATGCGCCGATTGAGTTCCAGCCGGAGGATGGGCTTTGGACGCTGTCGCCGAGCAGCGCGCTTTATGACATATTCAAGCGCCTCGGCTTCGGACGGTTCATCGACAAATGGGGCCTTACTCATGGAGAAGGGGCATCACCCGCGGCGGAAGCGCCGCATCTGCCCCGTGTGGAGGCGGACGCGGAAGAGATCGCCCGCCGCCTGGAGGCGGCGGAGCATGTCGCCGTGCTCCCCGTGGAGGGGCTGGACGTTTTGGAGCTATGCGACGGGGAGGCGGTGTTCACGCTGAACTGGGCGGAGACGGGCTTTGCGTTCAACGAGCTTCTCGGCACGCTGTTTTCCCCAAAAGTCAAAAAATTTTCTCATCATATAAAGGAACTGATGCGCCTGCTGCTGGAGGAAGGGCTGTCCACGGAGGGCTTCGTTTTCGACACGGCCCTTGCGGCATATCTGCTCGACGCCACCGCGTCGGATTATCCGCTCGAGCGCCTGAGCGTGAAGTATCTCGGCCGGGAATGCGGCGGCGCGGAGGCGGCGTATGCGCTTTACGACGCGCTGCCGGGGAAGCTGGAGGAGCTGGGCATGCACGAGCTGTATTACGGCATTGAGCTGCCGCTTTGCCCGGTGCTGGCGGAGATGGAGCGCAGCGGGTTCCTGGTTGACCGCAAGGCGCTGTATGATTTCGGGCAGAGCCTGACCGAACGCATCGCCGCGCTGCAGGGCTCGATCTGGGAACGGGCCGGCGGCGAGTTTAATATCCAGTCCCCAAAGCAGCTTGGCGAGGTGCTGTTTGAGCGCCTCATGCTCCCGGCGGGGAAAAAGACCAAAACCGGCTGGAGCACCAACGCCGACGTGCTTGAACGCCTGCGGGACAAGCACCCCATCGTCGGCGAGGTCCTGGAGTACCGGGAGCTGACGAAGCTCAAAAGCACCTATACCGACGGCCTGCTGAAGACCATTCAGCCGGACGGCCGCATCCACACGACCTTCCAGATGACCGTCACCGACACGGGACGGCTGTCCTCCCGCGAGCCGAACCTGCAGAACATCCCCATCCGGCGCGAGCTGGGCGCGGGGATACGCCGCATGTTCGTGGCGGGACCGGGCCGCGTGCTCGTGGACGCGGATTACAGCCAGATTGAGCTGCGGCTTCTCGCACACATATCCGGGGACGAGACCATGCAGAACGCGTTCCGTTCCGGCGAGGATATCCACGCCGTCACGGCCAGCCAGGTATTCGGCGTGCCGCTCAGCGAGGTCACGCACGCCCAGCGAAGCTCCGCCAAGGCGGTCAATTTCGGCATCGTCTACGGCCAGTCGGGCTTCTCGCTTGCGCAGGACCTGAACGTCCCGGTGAAGGAGGCGCAGGCCTATATCAACACCTATATGGCGAAATACCACGGCGTCCGCGAGTATATGGCGAGCGCCATCGAGCAGGGCCGGGAGCAGGGCTATGTGTCCACGCTGTTCGGACGGCGGCGGTACCTGCCGGAGCTTGCCTCGTCGAACTTCAACCTCCGCTCCTTCGGCGAACGTGTCGCGCGGAACATGCCCATTCAGGGCACGGCGGCCGACGTGATGAAGCTTGCAATGATACGGGTCTGGACCCGGCTCAAAAGGGAGCTGCCGGAGGCAAGGCTGCTTTTGCAGGTGCATGACGAGCTGATCGTCGAGTGTCCGGCGGAACAGGCGGAGGCCGCCGCGGCTGTGCTGACGGAGGAGATGGAGCATGCCGCAGCGTACTCCGTGCCGCTGACGGCGGACGCCGGCTGCGGACACAGCTGGGCGGATGCGCATTGATATGACGATACAAAAAGCCGGACCGGCGGATGTGCCGGCCATCGCCGCGCTGGAGGCCATATGCATCCCCGAGCCGTGGCCGGAGGATATGATCGGCCGCCTGCGGGAGAATTTCATCGTGGCGCGGGACAAGGATACCGTCACAGGGTATTTGGCCCTGTCGGCCGTGCTGGACGAGGGGAACATCGACAATATTGCCGTATCGCCCGCATACCGCCGCCGCGGCGTCGCAGACGCGCTCGTGTCGTATGCGGTGGAGCGTGCCCGGGAAGACGGCCTTGCCACGCTGATGCTCGAGGTGCGCGAAACCAACGAGCCGGCGCTCCGGCTCTATGCAAAGCACGGCTTTGAAGCCGTCGGCCGCCGGAAACACTACTACACAAAACCCAGAGAGGACGCCATTTTGATGACGCTGGTGCTTTGATATGCTGATACTATCCGTTGAGTCGTCCTGCGACGAGACCGCCGTCGCCCTGGTGGAGAACGGCCGGAACGTCCTGACGGACCAGATCTTCTCGCAGGCCGACCTGCACGCGGTATACGGCGGCGTTGTGCCCGAGATCGCGGCCCGCAGCCACCTGGAGGTCATCTCGCTCCTTGCCGAGCGCGCCCTGCAGGCGGCGGGAAAGACCCGTGCTGATATCGACGCGGTCGCCTGCACCTATGCGCCGGGCCTCATCGGCGCGGTGCTGGTGGGTGTGAACTTTGCCAAGAGCGTGGCGCTGGCGCTGGGTGTGCCGCTCATCCCGGTACACCACATCCGCGGCCATATCGCAGCAAACTACATCGCCTATCCGGAACTGGAGCCGCCGTTTCTGTGCCTTGCCATTTCCGGCGGCAACACGATGCTCGTGGATGTGCGCGGTTACACCGATATGCGCATCCTGGGCCAGACCCGCGACGACGCAGCGGGCGAGTGCTTCGACAAATCCGCGCGCGTGATGGGCCTGGGTTATCCCGGCGGCAGGCCGATCGACGAGCTGTCGCGCCGGGGCGACGACCATCGCTATGAGCTGCCCCGTCCCTTCGCGGGGCAGAATCCCTACGACATGAGCTTTTCCGGCCTCAAGACCGCAGTCGTCAACATCGCCCACCACTGCGAGCAGACGGGGGAGGAGCTGGACAAGGCCGGTCTCGCCGCGAGCCTGTGCCGCGCCGTTTCGGAGACGCTTGTCGGGCGCACCATGGCCGCGGCGAAGGAACTGGGGCGCACCCAAATCGCCGTCGCGGGCGGTGTTGCCGCCAATTCCCGCATCC
Source organism: uncultured Oscillospiraceae bacterium (assembly GCA_964406615.1). Classification (GTDB taxonomy): domain Bacteria; phylum Bacillota; class Clostridia; order Oscillospirales; family Oscillospiraceae; genus CAJOIG01. The sequence continues at coordinate 63,808 of CAYOSI010000003.1, read as the reverse complement.
GCGGCGATTTCCGGGCGGCCTGCGAAAAGGCGGGGGTCAGGCTGTATGTCCCGCCGCTGAAGCTCTGCGGGGATAACGCCGCGATGATCGGCGCGCAGGGATACTACGAATACCTCGCCGGACATACGGCGGACAGCGGCCTGAACGCCTACGCCACCATGCCGCTTTGATCGGAGATTTACATTATATGGTTTACATAACGAATTCAGAGGCCGAGACGGAGGCGCTCGGTGCGCAGATCGCCCAAAGGCTGCCCGACGGCAGCGTGGTGACGTTCTTCGGGGAGCTGGGCAGCGGCAAGACCGCTTTTGTCCGGGGCATGGCCCGGGGCATGGGCATCGACGCGCTGGTGAACAGCCCCACGTTCACGATCGTGAACGAGTATATCGGGGCAGAGCGGAAGCTGTTCCATTTTGATATGTACCGGCTGGGCAGCGCGGACGAGCTGTACGATATCGGCTGGGAGGACTATCTGGCGCGTGGCGGTGTCTGCGCCGTGGAGTGGAGCGAGAATGTCGCGGACGCCTTCGAGGGCGGCGAGGTCGTGGTCACGTTCCGGAAGCTGTCGGACTCATCCCGGGAGATCACCATAGAGGGAGGGAGCGAATTATGCTGATGCTGGCGCTGGAAAGCTCGGCGAAGGCCGCGTCCGCGGCGGTGTTCGAGGACGAAAAGCTCCTGGCCGTCACGGTCGAAAACAGCGGCCTGACCCATAGCCGCACCCTTCTGCCGATGGCGGAGGGCCTCCTGCGGAACCTGGACCGGTCCGTCCGGGATATCGGCGTCGTGGCGGTGGCCCGCGGGCCGGGGTCGTTTACCGGTCTGCGCATCGGCATGGCGGAGGCCAAGGGGCTTTGCTGGGCGCTGGAAATTCCGGCGATCGGCGTTTCGACGCTCGAGGCAATGGCCTGCGGCGGGCCGGACATGGACGGTACGATGCTCTGCTGCGCGATGGACGCCCGGCGCGGGCAGGTATACAACGCGCTGTTCACGGTGCGGGGCGGAAGGCCGGTCCGCCTGACGGAGGACCGGGCAATCTCGATCTCCGAGCTGGAGCCGGAGCTGCTTGGCTTCAAAAAACCATGGGTTTTGCTTGGAGACGGGGCAGAGCTGTGCTATAATAATTTAAATAAGGAAAAGCTGACACTGCATCTGGCGCCTGAACCGCTGCGGCTGCAGAACGCGCGGGGCGTGGGCCTGGCGGCCATGGCGCATGAAGCCCGGCCGGCGGACGAGCTTCTGCCCGTCTATCTGCGCCTGAGTCAGGCCGAGCGGGAACGCCAGGCGAAAATGGCAAAATAACTTCACAGAAGGAGTGAACGATATGAGCAACGTAATGGTATTTACCCACCCCCTCATCCAGCACAAGCTGTCCATTCTGCGCGATGAGAAAACCTCGGTCAAGGAGTTCCGCGAGCTGGTCAGCGAGATCGCCCAGCTCATGTGCTACGAGGCCACCCGTGACCTGCCTCTGGAGGAGGTCGAGGTCCGGACGCCGGTCGCCGTTGCCAGGTGTCACCGTATCGCCGGCAAGAAGCTGGCGATCGTCCCCATCCTCCGCGCCGGCCTCGGCATGGTGGACGGCATGGTCGCGATGATGCCGAACGTCAAGGTCGGCCATGTGGGCCTGTTCCGCGACCCGGAGACGCTCGAGCCGGTCAAGTATTACTTCAAGATGCCGCCCGATATCACCGAGCGCGACGTCATCATTGTCGACCCGATGCTCGCAACCGGCGGCAGCGCGATCGCCGCGACGCAGTTTCTCAAGGATGAGGGCGTGAAGAATATCAAGCTCATGTGCATCATTGCCGCACCCGAGGGCGTGGAGGCCATGCAGAAGGCACATCCCGACGTGGACATCTTCGCCGCCGCGCTGGATGAGCACCTGAACGATCACGGCTACATCGTACCCGGTCTCGGCGACGCCGGCGACCGCATATTCGGCACCAAATAACATCACGGCAAAAGAGAGCCCCGCAGTGCGCTGCGGCAGGGCGTTTTCGACAGCATAAAACCGGCTTCGGTTCCTTTCGGGACCAGGGCCGGTTTTTTATCGTTTGGACAGGTCCTCGATGAGGAGCTGAATATGAGACATCTCCTCGATGGACAGATTGGAGACTTCAATAAACAGGCGGTCATCCAGGCCGAGAAGGTAATCGGTGGAGACGTGCAGGTGTACGGCCAGGCGTGTCAGCATCTCGATGGATGGCTGGATGTTGTCGTTTTCCCAATTGGAGAGGCTCTGCTTGGTCACGCCGACCTTCTCCGCCAGCTCGACCTGGCTCATGCGCCGGGCCATGCGGGCTTCCCGGATTCTTTGGTTTAACATGGGACACCTCGTAAAAGAATACAATACTTCAGTATTTATGATATTTCGCTTATTGACAATTTAAAAATACGATAGTATTGTAATATTGTACTTTTTTAGATAGAACCAGGAAGGAGGGCGGCATTGCCATGATAAAGATTATGCTGTCCAGAAAGCTGGGAGAGCTTCGCTGGACGCAGGCGGACCTGGCCCGCAAGACGGGTATCCGGCCTGCGACGATCAATGAGCTGTACCATGAAATCGCCGAGCGGGTCAATCTGGAGCATCTGGACCTGATCTGCGAGGCGCTGGACTGCGAGCTGTCGGAGATATTGGTCCGCGTACCGAGCGCCGAGCGGGCAGGCGAGCCGGAAAGGCTGAAACAGAGGGTATGATGAAAAGCACATTTTTCGTTGTAAAATAACGATTCCAGTTATTTCCTGACAATTGCCAGTGCCGGGATTTTAAATGTTTTATAATAACGGCAATTGGCACAATACGGGTCGATGCGCTATGAATCTATTGCTTGCTTGCAGGAAGGGAGGCTATGGATTTTGTCCATATTGAGCAATAGTGCGTGGGCTCGCCTGTTCATCCGGTAAACGGCTGTGAACGTGCTTAGAACCATTAAAATCTAAATAATAAAGGAGAAAGATTTAGATGAAGAGATTACTTGCAATCCTCGCTATCATCGCGGTGCTGTGCACGTTCTGCACGGTTGCGGCTATGGCGGCGGAGGAGGCACCGGTGGCAGTTGAACAAATGGATACACCGACTATAGACGGCAGTGCAATCGAAGAGAATCAGATGATCTCGGTTTCTGTCAAGGTTGGCGACGTTATCGAGCTGCATACAGTCGATACGAGCGCCGTCGTGGAAGGCAGCTATGTAGCGCCCACCTGCACCGAGGAGGGCAAAGTCAACCTGTACTGCACGGATGACGCATGTGAGGCGCAGAACCTGTGGCATACCGTTACGATCGATGCTCTCGGCCACGAGTGGAGCACGGTCGCCGATACCTGGGGCGACGCTACTACGGTTCCCACCTGCCAGCTTAGCGGCGAGGGCGTTGAGATCTGCGTGCGCTGCGGCGCGGAAGGTGAGCATCGCGAGCTTGTCGCAATCCCTCACGACTTCACCAAGAAAGTTGTCGATGTGGACAACTGCCTGGAATACACATATCACTTGGAATGCTCCTATGGCTGCGGTACGGTCTATACCGAACCCGATGAAAATGGCAACGAGCAGGTCGTGTATTATACCCTAGATGCAGAGCCCTATGAGGATGGTGACCTGGCCGGCGAACTGAAGCACGACTGGACCGACTGGTCCATTGATGTTGAACCAACCTGCTGTGAGAAGGGTACAATGACCCGCGCCTGCACCATCTGCGGCGCCAAGCAGGCTCGTGAAATCGAGAAGCTCGACCACACCTACGCCATTGTTGACCAGCATCTGGATAGCTGCGAACAGATTACCGTCACCTATCAATGCACCGATCCTGACTGCAAGTGCGATGACGCGACCTTTACCGAAACTATTATAGGCGACTTCCATCAATATGTTCCCGCTGAGGGAGCAAAGGATACCGCCACCTGCACGAAGGATGGTACGCTTGATCTCGTCTGCAAGTACTGCGACGCCGAGAAGACGATTCCAACCAAGGCCCTCGGTCATGCCTGGGGCGAGTGGACGCTTGAAAAGACCTTTGTAAAGGACGGCGAGGAAGTCGGCTACTATCGTCATGTATGCGAGCGTTGCGGCTACGCGGAAGAGATCATCTCCGCCGAGTCCCCTGAGCAGCCTGCTGATCCTGTCGATCCGGTCGATCCCGACGACCCTGTGGTTGAGAACATTTATGCCATTTCTACGGCGAACGTGACGGTGGAAGAAACCGCTGTCTCCGGCACCGGCACGCTGGTCGTTATCGGCGAGCAGGAAGTCGGCGAAATGTATGCCCGTGTAGCCGTCGTGTATGAGAACGAGGCCGGCGAGCAGATCCTGGTCGTCAACGTCGCGGAGATCAAGGCTGACAATACCTTCAAGATCCCCAGCGTGAAGGCCCCCTACGGCTACACCGTTAAGCAGGTCTGCCTGGTCGCCGTCACCGACGACGCGGCTGTGGAAGGCGCTTGGAGCGACTACGCCGTTTCCGATCCTGCTGTCCTCTGATCGTAACGATCACAGTTTGGAGGTTTCATGATGAAAAAAATCGTTAGTATTCTGCTGATCGCGGTGCTGGCGCTGGCGCTTTCCTGCGCGGCCCTCGCCGATTACAGCTACAACCCGGAGACCGGTAAGATCACCGGCTCCTATGAGGGCAGCGGTTGGGTTGAGACCTATGTCAACGGCGCTGCCGCCGGCGGAGACAAGCTCAGCATCGACGCCGTCGAGGGCGAGACCTATGTCATCGAGGTCTATGAGAACGGTGCGCTGGTCGATACCGCGACCGTCGTAGCCGAGGCTCCCGCGCCGACCGATGCTCCCGTTGAGCCGACCGACGCCCCTGTCGAGCCGACCGATGCTCCCGTTGAGCCGACCGACGCCCCTGTCGAGCCGACCGACGCCCCCGTCGAGCCGACCGATGCTCCCGTTGAGCCGACCGACGCTCCTGTCGAGCCGACCGACGCCCCCGTCGAGCCGACTGACGCCCCCGTCGAGCCGACTGACGCTCCTGTCGAGCCCGTCGACCCGACCGCGGCTCCCGAGCAGACCAAGAAGCCCGCGGTGGACGAGAACGGCAAGGACGCCGTCCCCAAGACCGGTGAGAGCGATTTCGTGTTCGTGTTGCTCGGCGCGGCGGCCCTCGCTTCGATCGCGGTGGTTGTCCTCGTCAAGAAGAATGCCGGCAAGAACTAATAAGCACATTCGCACCGGTTCTTCCAAAAGAAAAACAATCTCTATCATTTGCGCGGTCACAGCGGCTCTTGCCGTTGTGACCTGCGCCTATATCCTGATCCGCCGCGCGGTCGATCTCGACCGGCTGGAACAGCAGCAGGAGTCGCTTCACCAGATGATGGTCAGCCAGACGCTGCCGCCTGTTTCCGAGACGGCGGAGGCTTTGGAGGAGCCGGAGACCGAGGAAGCCAGGGAATACCGCATCCTGCCCCTGTATTCGGCGCTTTACGCCCTGAACCCCGACATGGTCGGCTGGCTGAAGATCGAGGATACCGTCATCGACTATCCCGTTGTGCAGACGCCGGAGGATGAGAATAAGTATCTCAACCTCGACTTTTACGGCGAGGAGAACTCGAACGGTACGCTCATCATGGATACGGATTCCACGGTCGGCGTCGGCACGGCGGAGTATGATTACGAGGACGGCGTTAAGCCCTCCACGAACCTCATTATCCACGGGCATACGATGAAGTCGGGCGAGATGTTCGGAGACCTTGCGCTGTATGAGGACGCCGAGTACGGCGCGGAGCACAGCATCATCTGCTTTGACTCGCTGTATGAGAGCCGGGAATATGAGCTGATCGCGGTGTTCTACACCCAGGTTTACTACCCCGAGGACGATGTTTTCAAGTTCTATAACTTCTTCCAGGCGGATACGCAGGAGGAGTTCGACGACTGGTATTACAATATCAAAGAGATGTCCCTGTATGATACGGGTGTTACGGCTGAGCTCGGCGACGAGTTTATCACCCTTTCCTGCTGCTCGTATCAGGTGGAGGACGGTCGTTTCGTTGTCGTTGGTAAGCGCATCGCCTGATAGGGCGTATGAGCGAGAGGCTTGCCTTCGGGGAAGAAAAAAGCTCCCGCAGAGCTGTGCTCTGCGGGAGTTTGCCGTTTATGGGGTCAGTCCAGGATCCTTCGGGCGCTGTAATAGTGCGAGTCGTAATAGCTCGAGGACAGGTCGGAGATGATGACCTTGCCCTGGCCGGAGGAGGCGTGGATGAACTGGCCGTCGCCGATGTAGATGCCGGAGTGGCCGGCGACGTCGGTCATGGCGCTGTTGTAGAAGATGATGATATCGCCGGGATGCAGCTCGCTGCGGGATACCTGCCGGCCGTCGCGGTTCTGCGTGCCGGCGGTGCGGGTGACGGAGTAGCCGCACTGGCGGAAAACGTAGTAGACGAAGCCGGAGCAGTCAAAGCCGGAGGGCGAGGAGCCGCCGTAGACATACGGCGTGCCGAGGTACTCCTTGGCCTTGGCGACGATGCGGGCGGCCTCGGAGGAGGTGTCCGCGCTGTAGCTGCCGGTGGTGAGGTAGGTCTTGAATATGTAGCCCTCCTCGCCGTTATAGCGGACGCGGTACCATTTCTCGGTCTCGCCGGTGATGGTGACGGCGGTCCCGGCGGACAGGACCTGCTTGCTGGTATAGCTCGTGTCCGGGCCGGTGCGGAAGTGTACGGGGCTCACGACGGTCGCGCTCGTGTCGCTCATGGCCGTGACGCTGTCGGAGGCGGTGGAACCGCCGCTGCCGCCGATGGTGAGGTAGGTCTTGTAGACATACCCGTCCTGGCCGTCATAGCTTACCTTGTACCAGTCGCCGTCCTCGCCGGTCACGGTCATGGTCGTGCCGGGCTGGTAGGTGCCCAGGATGGCGTGAGAGGTGGACGGGCCGGAGCGCAGCCGGACGTAGGTGCCGTTTATGACGCCGGTCCGGCCGGTGCTGTCGGAGGCGGCGGAGCTTGTCCCGCTGCCGGAGCCGAGGCTCAGGTAGTCGCTGCGGATATAGGCGGCGGAGCCGTCCAGGTCGACCTTGTACCAGGCGCCGGAAACGCCGGTCACCTCCAGCGTGTCGCCCGTATTGCGGGAGCTGAGGATGGTATCGTCCGTGGACGGGCCGGAACGGATGTTGACGTTGCTGCCCGTGACGGTGCCGGTGCCGAAGGCGGCGTCGGCCTCGGCGGTGAAGTCGAGGTAGTCGGCGCACATGTAGCCCTCGCTGCCTTGGCAGATGACCTTGTACCAGCCGTCGCTGCCGGTGTCCGTCACCAGCACGACGGTGCCGCGGGGGAGGCAGGTGATCGCGGAGCTGGTTGTAGACGGCTCGGTGCGCATATAAAGAGCGGACGCCGTGATGGTAGCCGCACCCTCACTGTCCGCTCGTGCCGGCGTGGCGCTGCTCGCAAGAACGAGACACAGGGCAATCAGCGCCACGGCCGTATATTTTATGATTTTTTCAAGCTTGCTGCCGATCATCGCGCAGCAAGCGCCCGATCCAGCCAGACGGACGCTACGTCCATCGCGGCGTACAGGCTGTCCTTTTCGCTCTTTTTTACAACCCGGTCGCGGCTTTTGAGGTCCGGGTCCGTCAACTGGAGCTGGACGGAGACTTTCGTGGCAACGTCCAGGTCCTTGATCTTCTTGGTATCCAGAATTTGGAGCATGATGATGTACTTGTCGGCCATGCTTCCGAAATAGATCAGGTTGTCCTTGCGGCGCAGGGGATGTCCTTTGTACTGCAGAGCAGCGGTTTTTATCGTGTCCATTTCTTATTCCTCCTGGAGGGTTGTAACCAAATTGTAACACATTGTATCCACGATGTCAACAGGAAAGAGAGGGAGATTTGCACAAAAAATATCCGTTTTTGGCCAAATTACTGGAAAAATCGGTCGAAAAACGGATATTTTCTTTTGTAATTAAATGTTACCAATGGCGCCGAGGCGCTCAGCCCTCTTCCGGCGAGGTCGACGCAGCCGGCGGCTCCGTAGGCGGTTCCGTGGGCGGCTCGGTAGGCACATCCGTGGGTACCGGCGTGGACGTATCGGTGGAGACGGGCGGCTCCGTGGGCGGCTCGGTGGGCACATCCGTGGGTACCGGCGTGGACGTATCGGTGGAGACGGGCGGCTCCGTGATGGCGCTGGGACCCGGCGTGGGCGTGGGCGTCGGCTCCGGCGTTTCGGTGGGTTCGGCCGATTCGGAGGGCGCCGGGCTGTCCGTCGGCGTGGGCGTGGGCGTCGCCGTCGCAAGGTCCTCCGTGCGGATGGTCTCCTGCGGCGTGGGGAAGGAGCGGTAGGGCAGGCCCGCGTGGATGTCGCTCATGATGCTGCGGAAGATCTGGGCGGCGGGGTTGTCTGTGAAATACATCTTTTCCGGTGTGTCGTAGCCGGTCCAGACGGCGGCGACATAGTACATGGTGAAGCCGACGAAATAGCGGTCCTTGTCATCGGTGGTCGTACCGGTTTTGCCGCCGACGGCGGTCCCGGAGAAATAGGCTGCGGAGCCGGTGCCGTTTGACACGGCGTTCTGGAGCATTTCGCACATCTGGTAGGCCGTGTTGGACTTGATGGCCACGGTCTGGCGGATGGGGTTTATGAGGACGATATTGCCATCGTCGTCCTCGATGCGGGAGTAGGTGCGGGCATGGCTCACGACGCCGTCGTTGACAAAGGCGGTGTAGGCCTGCGCCATTTCGCGGACGGTGACGCCGTGGGAAAACTGGCCCAGCGAGAGCGGGGCGTAGGCATAGTCCGTGAGGATGGAGCCGTCGGACTGGATCTCGTCCTGCACGAGGGTCGTGAGCAGGAAGCGGTTGGTCAGATAGTCCCAGGAATTCTGGCGCCCGATTTTGTCGAGAAGCTGCGCCGCGATGGTGTTCTTGGAGTACTGAAGGGCGGTCCGCACCGAGATGAGGCCGAGGTAGCCGCCGGAGTTGCTGGGATACCAGCTCGTGCCGCTGAGAACGACGTCGGGGGAGTCGTTCACCATCGTGTTCGGCGTCACGACGCCGAGGTCAATGGCGGGCGCATACACGCTCAGAGGCTTGATGGAGGAGCCGGGCGGCCGCGTGGACTGCGTGGCGCGGTTCAGGGTCAGGGAGGCGGTCTTTTCGCCGACGCCGCCGGACATGGCGACGATATCGCCGGTACTCGGCTCGATGATGACGATCGCGGACTGAAGATCCTGGCTTGAGCTGCGGTATGCAATGGGCATGCTGCTCGGGTTCTCATACATGTTGTCCACGATGTTCTGGATGCGCATGTCGATGCAGGAATAGATCTTATAGCCGCCGTTATAGAGAAGGATTGTGGCGGTATCCTCGGAGACGCCTCGTTCTTCCATGAGGTCGGCGGTTACGTCGCGGATGATTTCGTCAACGTAATAGGAGTTGATGACCGTGGGCCGCTCCGATTCCGTGCTGCGCTGGAAGGTCAGGTTCTCCGTTTCATCCCTGGCGGCGATATACTCGTCATAGGTAATGTAGCCCTGGTCATACATCTCCCACAGGATCGTCTGCGCACGCTCCTTGTTGCGCTCGCGGGAGGCGTCGGAAATATACGGGTCATACAGGGAGGGGTTGTTCGTGATGCCGATCAGGCTGGCGCATTCGGCCAGGTCAAGCTCGGAGACGTCCTTGCCGAAATACATTTTGGAGGCGGTGCCGACGCCGTAGCATCTCTCGCCGAGGAAAATCTTGTTGAGGTACCAGGTCATGATTTCTTCTTTGGTGTAGATCTTCTCAAACTCAAGGGCGCGGAAGATCTCCAGCAGCTTTCGCTGGACGGTGACGTCATCGTATCCCGTGAGGTTTTTAATGAGCTGCTGGGTGATGGTCGAGCCGCCGAAATTGCTGCGCATGCCGACGAACATGTTGGCAAAAGCGCCGACGGTGCGGAACCAGTCCACGCCCTTATGGGTGTAGAAGTTATGGTCCTCAATGGCGACGGCCGCATGCACGAGGTCGATGGGGATGTTTTCGTAATCGACCCAGACGCGGTCCTCGGTGGCATAGAGCGTGGCAAGCTCCTTCCATTCGCCGCCGTCATCATAGAGGATGGTGCTCGAAAGGGAGAGCGTCATTTCCTCCAGGGACACGTCCAGGTCCTCCATCAGGCAGGTCTTGACGTAGACCGCGAAGATGCAGGTAAACAAAAGGCCCGTCGTGATGAAGATGAGCAGCAGCGTGATGACGGCCTTGAGGGCGTTGCGCAGGACAAAGCCGACGCCGGACGCCGCGGTGTCGGCGACCTTGCCGGCGGTACGGCGGACATTCCGGGCCTTGCGGGACTTGCGCCAGGCAAGGAATTGGTTCCATTTATCGCGAAAGGTATTCAAAGTGCTTCCTCCGAAAAGTATACGGGACGCCGTCCGTGCAGGGGACGGGCATGGGGTGTTCCGGTAACAGCATAGCCAAATCCCGGACGGGATAGCCTGATTTTGGCTATTATATCACATAATTACAAAGGTTACAAGATGTTGCAGCAAAATATCGCAAGGGTTTCTGCCACGCATGCGGAGCGGAGCGTTGGGGCATACTGTGACGGGGGGATGCATATGAAGCTGCGTGTAAAGGTGGCGCTCTGTATTGCGCTGGCGGTATTCGCCGCGGTAAGTCTGGCGGCGGTGCTGGGAAGCATCGGTTCGGTTCCCGCCTCGGCAGAGAGCGAGGCGTATCTTCTGCGGGCGTGCGATGGGTATATCGGCATTTACTATCCGATGGACGCGGAGGAGCCGACGGAGGTAACGGATATCCGGGTGGCGGCGCTCCCGGCGGAGGACCAGGAGGCGCTCCGGCTCGGCGTGAGTGCGTCGAATGAGGAGGCGCTTGTGCGGCTGCTGGAGGATTACGGCGCATAATGTCACGGTTTTCCTCTTGCGATATGGGCGGGATAATGCTACAATAAGGCCAGAAGAAAGCGATTCGTAAGGAGAAACACGATGGACGAAGAATTCGGCGCCAGCTATATCAGCATCACCGACGACGACGGAAACGAGTTTGAGCTTGAGCACCTCGGCACTATTGAGCACGAGGGCGAGGAGTATATGATCTTTCTGCCCGCGGATATGGATGAGAACGACCCCGATTACGGCTTCATCATTCTGAAGGTCGAGGAAGTCGATAACGAGGAGCAGTTCGTCTCCGTGGACGACGAGGATGTGCTTCAGACGGTGTATGACCGCTTCATGGAAGAGGTCTTTGCCGACGACGAGGACGAGGGATAAGGGGCACATTCCCGGGCGAAGGCGCATAGATTGATAACGCGGCGGGAGCGCTGCGGAAAACTTTTTTCTGCCCTGTTCGTGGTCGAAAGGGCTCGGTTGGACCCACATTTCTTAGAAGGGACGCCATATAGGGCCGTGGAGCGCAGGCCTCCCGGTTTTCCGGATGTTGGAAGCACGGAAGCGGCCATGAGGCGACCCACCTGCCGAGTCGTGCAGGTTGCATACCGGGTCCCCACGGCAGGGCGGATTTTTTGCATTGGACGGTCTCGGCCGTCCAATGCTGTTATGACGGCGGGTGCGCACAAGGTCGGCGTACCCGCCGCTTTTTGCTATACCCCGCGCCGGACAAGCTCGTCGGCTGCGGCATGCAGCGCCTCCGCGTAGGCGTGCCGGTACAGGTCATCCGGGGCCGGGCCCTGTATTTTCCGGTAAACGGCTTCGGACGCCGTGCGGAGCATGCGCTCTGTCTGCCAGGTGGAAAGATTGCCCGGGATAGGCCCGGAAGCACCCGCGCGGACAGCGACGGACGGGGCAAAAAGGAGCCCGCTGCGGCACAAGAGCCTGGCGGCCTCGGGCGTGCAGGCGAGGGGAAGGGCCTCGAACACGCCGTCCGGACGGCGTGCGGCAAGCTCGGCGGCGGCGTCGGCATCCAGGGGCGCGGCGGCGTCGCAGAGGAGAACGATGTCCGCCGGTACGTCCCCGTCGGGCAGAAGCCGCGCTCCCATGCGCCGGGCCGATTCGGCGGCCCAGTACCCGGCGGGGTCCGGGCCGCGGACGGAAAGCGTTTTCTCGTCCAGACTGCCGTGTCCGCCGCGCCGCAGGGCCTCCCGGATAAAACAGGCAAGCGCGTATCCGGCGGCCCGGGCGGCCGGGAAGCTCCCGGATGGAGGCAGACCGAGGTAGCCGCGCTCCCGATCCGACATGTCCGGGGCGGCGGAAAGCGGCGGGTGGGCCGGGATATGGCGGCATATCCCGTCAAGAAAGGCGCGGCAGAAGCGCATGCTCTCCCCGTCGCTGAGTGCGGCGGGGTCGTGATCTGCGCCGCACAGAATGGCGCCGGGCGACGATGCGGGAAGCCGGCTTTCGAGCATGTGCAGGAAGGCGAGCGCGCAGAGCTCGTCGGCGGTGAGGGCGGGGCGGAACAGCAGTACGCACCGGTCCGGCGGCGCCGGCGTGCAGGCGGCGCAGAAGGCCGTGTCGGTGCGGACGCATCCGGCGTCGTCCATCCAGACGACCGGAAACTGTATGAAAAGCCGGGGCGTGCTGAGCCGCTCCCACACGGCGTGACGGATGTATAAGGGCGCATCCCGCATCTCCGGGGTCCGGCAGGAAAACGCTGCCTCCAGGACCTGGCTGTACCGGGGGGGTGATCTCTTGGTTGTTTGTCAGGAAACGGCCTGCCATGATTTTCCTCCTGTTTTCGTCATATAGAAAAAAGCATATGCGGCCGGGTGGCCGGCTATGACAAAAAGATAAAATCTCTTCGTCTTGCTGCGGAAAATGTATTGACAAAACGGCGAAAGTTTGATATGATAACCCGGCTGGCACGATTAGCTGGTATAGCTCAGTTGGTAGAGCAGCTGATTTGTAATCAGCAGGTCGGGGGTTCGAGTCCGTCTACCAGCTCCACCGCTTAGCAACTGAATATGGGGGATTTCCCGAGTGGCCAAAGGGGACAGACTGTAAATCTGCTGGCAATGCCTTCGGTGGTTCGAATCCACCATCCCCCACCAAAAATCGACAAGTCTCGTCGGAGGCTTGTCGATTTTTACGTCTTGGTTCATTTTGTTGAGGCGGGAGAAAGAAACATGCAGCGGCAGACGGCGAATAAGCGGGCTGCGGGTTCAGGAGGCGATGAAAAACGGAAGGCGCAAAAAGCAGCCGTGAGCGGCTGGAGGAACGGCTTCGCCCTGTCCTTCTGCGCAAGGGACTGGAAAAGCCGGCCTATGCGGTCGTGGCGCCGGTGGTCTGCGGGGCGGACGGGGCCGGCCTGCTCATCGAGGTACGCGCCGCAGGCATATCGCAGGCGGGCGACCCGTGCTTTCCGGGCGGCCGGATCGAACCGGGGGAAACGCCCGCGCAGGCGGCGGCAAGAGAGCTGGCGGAGGAGCTGGATATCCATGTCGATCCGAAACGCTTTCTGGGACGGCTTCCCACCGTCCGCACCCCTCTCGGCAGCCGGACCGACATATTCGTGTGTACGATCGGGGAGGAGGACGCCGCGCTCGCCCGTCGGAACGAATCGGAGGTATCGGAGCTTCTGCACGTGCCGCTGGGCTTTTTCCTTGACCGCCCGGGAGCGGCCAGCTTTTCCGTGGGCGGCCATACGATATGGGGAATGACCGCGCAGGCGATCGGCCATTTCTGTGAGGCATGGAAGCGTGCCGGGCTGGACGGATAATTTCCGGCGCAGCAAAAACGATCCCAACGGCGCGGATGCCGTCGGGATCGTTTTATCGGTTATTCGCTGGTGTCGAGGCCCATATACTCGGAGAGCGTCATGCCCTCGGCCTCGGCCTCAAGATAGAGCGCATAGTAGTCCACGTCGATGACGTCGGCGAGCTTCCCGGCCTGCTCCAGATTGCCGGGGCCGAACCAGGGCATGTAGCCGCCGGTGATGTCCGCATCGAACAGCGCGACGATCTGCTTCTGGATGGCGAGCGAGTCGTATTCGTAATCGTAGTCGTCCCAGGTCTGGACCCATGTGCGCACGATGGCGGGCGTGGGGCATTCAGCCTGGCGGAGGCTGACGTGGGCGCCCCAGTCGAACAGCGTGTCGTAGGGATGCTTGTAATAGCTGTATAGCCCGCTGCTGGTGTAATAGGAGCTGTAGTGGTCGGGATACGGCATGCCGCTGATAACATCAACGACGTTGCTGATGGCGGGCCAATACTGGCCGTAGGGCGCGACATAGTCGTTGGACGTCTCGCCGAACACGTCCGCGGAAACATAGGCGTTATGGGCGTGGACCCGGTCGCAGGCGTACATCAGGAAGCGCTGAATGGCCTGTGCGCGGGACTCGCCGTAGCTGTTTTTCAGATCGACAAGGCCGTCCTCCTCGTACTCCTGGATGTAGTCCGGGAAGCGGACATAGTCGAACTGGACCTCGTTGAAGCCGTAGAGATCGACGGCCTCCACCGCAAGACCGACCTTATACTCCCAGACCTCGCGGCAGTAGACGCTGGGCCAATAGGTGCCGTTAATGGAGATGGGCTGCCCGGCGGGGTCCGTGATGCTCCATTCGGGGAAGGCCACGGTGAAGTTGTAGTCGTTGAAGGTGGTGATGCGGGCGACGGTGTAGTAACCGGCGTCCTGCACCATGCGGACGGATTCCATGAACTCGTCGCGGGTGTTTTGGACGCTGTACATGTCGAGGATGCCGTAGCCGTCCACCCAGTCGGAGTCATAGGCAAGCTCGCCGTCGTCAAAGACCGTGAACACAAAGGTGTTGATCGCGGTGCCCTCGGCGATCTCGAGATAGCGCGCGACCTGCTCGGGGGTGGAGGTGGAAACGGAGATATAGAGCGCGTAGCAGGACTCGGGCATCACATTTCCGACGGAGGAGAAATCGCCCTTCTCGCGGGGCCAGTAATCCAGCTCCGCGGCGTCGCCGCCGCCGTAGGTGTCGCCGCGCAGGACATGGGTCCTGTAGACGTTGTCGTCGTTGTTCCAGTTTTCGAGGGACTCGGCGTAGGTCATGGTCACATACTCCGAGCCGATCCAGCCAAGCTCGGTGCCGAGCTTTACCTCATACATATTGACCCTGCCGCTGGGCAGGATGAAGTCATAGCCGACGATGCGGAGCTGCTCGCCCTTGTTCGCGAGCTGGCCGATGGTGAGCGTGTCGGGGCCGGTCAGCAGGTTGGTCGTCGTGCGGACGTAGACCTGCGTCTCCTGTACGACGTCCGAGCGGTCGTCGGAGATGTTGTCGCAGAGGATATAGCCGTATTCGCCGTCCTTATAGACGTGGTAGTATTCTTTTCCGTTTTCGGCCACGAAAGGCTCCCAGCTTTCGAGCTGGACATAGGCGCCGCGCCCGCAGCGGTATTCCTCCGCCAGGGCTTCGTTGTAAAACGGGACGGTGAACTCGCCCTCATCGGCGACCACATAGGCGAAATACGTTTCTTCCTGCGAGGACTCGCCGTCCGCCTCGGCGGGGGCCGCGAAATCGGAGGCCGTTTCCTCCGGTGATTCCGGGTTGTTGAGATCGTGGAAGAGCGTGCTGCTCAGGAAGAGAAATGCCAGCAGAGCGACAGCGAGCACCAGGCGCTGCCATACCTTCAATCGGCGGCGCAGCCGGGCGGATTTTGTGATTTGAGACATACAAACGCCTCCTATGGGTTCATAAACCCATAAAAAGATACCACAAAACCGCAAAAATAGCAAGTCGGTGGGGAATTGCGCCCGTATTTGCGGGAAACGGGCGGTTGTGCTACAATATAGAAAACCAAGAAAGAGGGTGCGGCATGACCGACCTGGAAAGAGCGAGAAGGGTGTTTGAGACGACGACCTTTGCCACCGGGCAAGCCGGCTGCGTCATCGACGCGGTCGGAGCGGGCTATGCCCTGTGCTCCATGGCGCTGACGCCGCAGCACATGAATTCGCTGGGCGTTCCCATGGGCGGCGCGGTGTTCACGCTGGCGGATTTCGCCTTCGGCGTCGCGTCGAATTTCGACCGGGACGTGTTTGTTTCGTCCTCGGCGGAAATCCACTTCCTTGCGCCGGCGAAAGGGGCCGTGCTGCGGGCCGAGGCGAGGGAGATCCGCTCCGGCCGGCGCACCTGCCTTTTCGCGGTGACGGTGACGGACGAGCTCGGCACGCAGGTCGCCTATGTCACCGTGTCCGGCATGCGGACGGCGGAGCGGAAAACAAAAACGGAAGCAGGAGGATATAAAACCCATGCATGACGAGCTGACAGCCGTTGATATCCGGAAGATGCAGGAGGAGATCGACTACCGGGAGATCCGGCTTCGTCCGAAGCTCATTGAGGATGTGCAGACGGCGCGGGCGTTCGGGGACCTGTCGGAGAACTTTGAATACAAGGCCGCCAAGCAGGCGAAAAACAAAAACGAGAGCCGCATCCGCTATCTCAAGCGGATGATCGCCTCCGCGGTCGTCATCACGGCGGAGTCCGAGGCGGACGAGGTCGGCCTTTTTGACCGCGTGACCCTGTATATCGAGGAGGACGACGAGGAGGAGACGGTCACGATCGTGACCACGCTGCGCCAGAACCCGATGAAGGGACTTGTGAGCAAGGAATCTCCGATGGGACAGGCGGTCGTGGGCCGCCGGGTCGGCGACCGGGTGTTCATCGAGGTCGGTACGGGCGGGTACTACGCCGTGATCCGCGCCATTGAAAAGGGCGTGGACGACGAGTCCATGGAAATATCGTCTTATTAAAAATGTAAAGCGCCGGAACCGCAGCGGTTCCGACGCTTTTGCCGTGTGCTGACAGGCTGAGCTCAGCAGACGGGGACGACCCAGCCGAAGGGGTCGTCGAGCTTGCCCCACTGGATACCGGTGATGGTATCGTACAGCTTCTGGGTCAGCCCGCCGATCTCGAAGCGGTTGATGGTGTGGGCCTTGTCCTCGTAGATGATCTGGCCGATGGGGGAGATGACGGCCGCCGTGCCGGTGCCCCATGCCTCCTCCAGCGTGCCGTCCTCGGCGGCGGCGATCAGCTCGTCGACGGAGATGTCGCGCTCTTCGATCTCATAGCCCCAGGATCTTAGGACCTCGAGGGCGGACTTGCGGGTGATGCCGGGCAGGACGGTACCCTTCGCGAGGGAGGGCGTGACGATCTTGCCGCCGATCTTGAACATGACGTTCATGGCGCCGACTTCCTCGATGTATTTCTGCTCGACGCCGTCCAGCCAGAGGACCTGGCTGAAGCCCTTGGCCTCGGCCGCGGCGCCCGCGTGCAGGGAGGCGGCGTAGTTGCCGCCGCATTTGGTGAAGCCGGTGCCGCCGCGGACGGCGCGGACCTCGCGGCTCTCGATGGCGATCTTGACGGGGTTCAGGCCCTCGGGATAATAGCAGCCGACGGGGGAGGTCACGATGCAGAAGAGATAGGTGTGCGCCACATGTACGCCGAGATGGGGGTCGGTGGCGAACACGAAGGGACGGATGTACAGGCTGGTATCCGGCTCGGAGGGGACCCAATCCTGGTCGACCTCGACAAGCGTTTTCAGAGCGTCGAGGTAGACATCCTCGGGGATGTGGGGGATGCAGAGCTTCTCGGCGGAGCGGTTCATGCGGGCGATGTTCTCGGTCGGGCGGAAGAGCTGGACTCTGCCGTCGGCGGTGCGGTAGGCCTTCAGGCCCTCAAAGATCTCCTGCGCGTAGTGGAGCACCATGGTGGTGGGCTCCAGGGAGAGCGGGCCGTAGGGAACGATGCGGGCGTCATGCCAGCCCTGTCCCTCGGTGTAGTTCATGAGGAACATGTGGTCGGAGAAATAGGTGCCGAAGGGGATGCCGTCCATCGAGGGCTTCTGCTTCGGGGCGGTCGTCCGGGTGATGCTGATTTCCATGGGATCTGCCTCCTTTTTATAATGGAAACTTCCGTTTTTATCAGTTAGCTTGTTCATTATAGTCTCATTTTTCCAGGTCTGCAAGATGGCAGGCGCGTGGAATCGAAAAAGTTTTTATCCATCCGCATATTTTGTAAATCCTTGTCCGGGAATTTGTAACTTTCTCTAGGAATTTCGTAACAAATGTGATATAATGCAACGGATAGGAAAAAAGGTTACAAGCGAGGTGATACCATGAAAGGAAAAGCCCGGGTGATCGCGCTGGCTCTGCTCGTGGCGATCCTCGGCACGGGCTGCGCGGCCGCGGACGCCGAGCGGCTGTATGCGCTGCCCCGCATGGCGGACGAATACGTTCACCTCGAAGAGCTTATCGCGCAGCGGATACGGGACGGCGGCGAGTATGCGGCGCCTGTCGGCGGCAGCAATCGGCAGTCGATCCAGCTCCGCGATCTGGACGGCGACGGCACGGATGAGGCGGTGGCGTTTCTGGCGGACAGCAGCCATACGCCGAACGTCTGTGTGTACCGGCAGGGTGAGGACGGGAGCTACTATCTCTTTGTCGCGATCGAGGGCGCGGGTTCCTCGGTCAGCAGCGTCGAGTATGCCGATCTGAACGGCAGCGGCGGTCAGGAGCTGGTCATTTCATGGCAGATCGGCGGCGGCCTGCGGCTTCTGTCGGTCTACTCACTTGGCCCGGATGCGCAGACGCAGATCCTGAACGAGGACAGTTCGGAGTTTGTGATCTGCGACCTTGATGACGATGGCCGCGAGGAGCTTCTGAACCTGTCCGCGGCTGCCGGCGGCGTCCGCACGATGACCCGGTATGTGTTTGCGGAGGACGGCTCGGCGGAAACGAGCGAGGCGCTTTTGTCCGAGGGGATCACCGAGGTCCTG
Source organism: uncultured Oscillospiraceae bacterium (assembly GCA_964406615.1). Lineage (GTDB taxonomy): Bacteria > Bacillota > Clostridia > Oscillospirales > Oscillospiraceae > CAJOIG01. Next base: position 45,181 of record CAYOSI010000003.1, on the reverse strand, counting down.
CGCATGCGGACGGGCTATCTTTCCGACGGCGTTCGGGCGTTGTTCGTCGAGAGCCGCTGGGGAGAGGACGAGCTGATAACGGACGTGTTCACCGCCGGCGCGGACGGCCTGGAGAACATTACGCTCAGCGGCCGGCGCAGCAACACGCTGCGGGAGGCGGACGCTTATGCGGCGGATATAAACGCCGACCGGGCCATGGAGATTCCGGAATCAAGCGGGGACGTGCTCGATTGGTACGCGCTCGACTCGGCCGGACGCCGAACGGCGGTGCTATCGAGCTACCACGATTTCGAAAACGGCTGGTATCTGATCCTGCCGGATTCGATGCGTGCGGGGACGCTCACGGTGTCCCGGCAGAGCGATGTGCCGGGGGAGGAGACGGTCGTTTTTGCGGTGGACGGCACGCCGCAGCTCGCGGTCTATACGCTCACCGGCGATAACCGGCTTGACCGCGCCAATGCAGAGGGACGGTTCATCCTGATGAAGGACGGCGAGACGGTGTACGCGGGGGAGATCCTTGCGGATACGCTGGCGGAGGAAGAAGTACATTTTAACCTTATTTACCCTGAATGGCAGACAGGGGATCTGAGATAAGGAGGACAATATCATGAAAAAGGTTTTGGTTCTGGAGGATGAATCCAGTATTCGCAGCTTTGTGGTGATAAACCTCAAGCGATCCGGCTATGAGCCGATCGAGGCGGAAAGCGGCGAGCAGGCGCTGGAGCTGCTCAAGCAGAATCCCGATATCAAGGTCGCGCTGCTCGACGTAATGCTGCCCGGCATCGACGGCTTTGAGGTATGCCGCAGCATCCGCGCCAGCGACTCGAAGATCGGCATTATCATGCTGACGGCGAAGGCGCAGGAGATGGATAAGGTCACAGGCCTTATGACCGGAGCGGACGACTATGTGACGAAGCCCTTCTCTCCGGCGGAGCTTACCGCGCGCATCGACGCGCTCTTCCGCCGCACGGGAAGCGAGGAAACGCCGGAGGATGCGGGCGAACTGCGGCATGGGCCGTTCCGTCTCAATACCCGCAACCGCACCCTGGAGAAAAACGGCGAGCGCATCAAGCTCACGCAGATAGAGTATTCGATCATGAAGCTGTTCATGGACAACCCAGGCCGCGCTCTGTCCCGCGAGGACATCCTGAACGCCGTCTGGGGCCGCGATTACTTCGGCGAGCTGAAGATCGTGGACGTGAACATTCGCCGTCTGCGCATCAAGATCGAGGATAACAGCACTATCCCCACCTACATCACGACCGTGTGGGGCTACGGCTATAAGTGGGGGTTCTGAGCCGGTCGTTTTTCAGAGGGGAAGAAAGAGGGTGAAGAGCATGAAATGGCATCAGGTCCGGGGACTGCGCATGCGCTGGCTTCATTCCGGCATTCTGCTGACGGTGGGTATCGTCGTGTTCTTTACGGTGCTCTTTTCCTTCAGCGCGCGCAGCTATTACTATAACGCCGCGCGCACGGGACTGGCCGCAAAGGCGGAATCCGCCTCTGCTTTTTTCACGGGCTATATGTCCCGGACCTACGGAGAATATTACCAGAGCGCCTACCGGTACACGGAGAGCTTTGAGGACAAGGACGTTATCGCGCTGCAATTTGTGAATACGCGCGGCGTGGTTGAGGTGTCGAGCTACGGCTTTTCCGCCGGGACGACGCCGGGGACGCCCGATGTGGAGACGGCGCTGACGGAGAAAACCGTCGGCTCCTGGACGGGAAAGCGCCCCGGCACCGGCGAGCGCATCATGGCGGTCACAGCGCCGCTTCTGACGGCGGACGGGTCCGTGGTCGGTGCCATGCGCTACGTGACGAGCCTGCGTTTTGTCAACCGGCAGGTCGCGATGGTCACGGCGCTCGCCGCCGGGATCGGCCTTCTGATTATTTTTGCCGTGGTGCTGACGAACATGTATTTTATCGGCACGGTGACGGAGCCGCTGATCGAGCTGACGGCGCTGGCCCGCCGCATCGCGGAGGGCTCCTACGGCATACAGGCGCAGAAAAAGCATGACGACGAGATTGGCGACCTGACCGACGCCATCAACGAGATGAGCGCGAAGATCGGAGAAACGGAGCAGATGCAGACGGAGTTTATCTCCCGCGTTTCGCATGAGCTGCGCACGCCGCTGACCGCGATCACCGGCTGGTCGGAAACGCTGGCTTATGACGAGAGCATTTCCCCCGATTCCCAGCGGGGCATATCCATCATCTCCAAAGAATCCGCCCGTCTGACGAAGATGGTGGAGGAGCTTCTGGAATTCACCCGCATCCAAGACGGCCGCTTCAATCTCAACATGGAGTCGCTGGACGTGACGGGGGAGCTGGAGGATTCGATCTTCACCTACGGCAAGCTTCTGGCGCAGGAGGGCGTGACCGTGGACTACACGCCGCCGGCGGAGGACATCCCGCTCGTGCTGGGCGACCCGGAGCGTCTTAAGCAGGTTTTTCTGAACATCATGGACAACGCCGCCAAATACGGCCGGAGCGCGGGACGCATCGTCGTCACCGTGGGCGCTACGGACAACTGGGTGGTTATCCGGTTCCGGGACTTTGGGCCCGGCATTCCGGCAGACGAACTGCCGTTTGTAAAGAAAAAATTCTATAAAGGAAGCAGCAAGGAACGCGGCAGCGGCATCGGCCTTTCCGTATGCGAGGAGATCGTCACGCGGCATAAGGGCAGGCTGGAGCTGCAAAATGCGGCGGATGACAAGTCGGGCCTGATCGTGACGGTCATGCTCCCGGTGATGAAAGAGGAAGAATTGACAATCTGACCGGATTCGGCGATTGCCGGGGTACGCACGAACCCAGAAAGGAAATCATATGGCAGATAAAAAAGGCGGCGCCTTCCGCACCTCGATCGGCGGACAGGCGCTCATAGAGGGCATTCTCATGCGCGGCGTGGATAAGCAGGCGGTCGTTGTCCGGGCGCCGGAGGGCATCATTACCAAGGTGGAGCCGGTGAACGCCCTCAAGGATAAGCATCCCTGGCTGGGGTGGCCGTTCATCCGCGGTGTGGCGACGTTTATCGACAGCATGGCCAAGGGCATGAAGGCGCTGACCTACTCGGCACAGTTTCTGCCCGAGGAGGAGCAGGAGCAACCCTCGAAGCTGGATCTTTGGATCGAGCAAAAGGTGGGCTCCGAAAAGGCGGAGAAGGTTATCATCGGCATCGCTATGGTGATGGGCCTCGCGCTGGCGGTGGGGCTGTTTGTGCTTCTGCCGACGCTGCTCGTCGGCCTCATCCCCGGCCTTCGCGCGGGACATGACGGCCTGCGCACGCTGCTGGAGGGCGTGGTGAAGATCGCGATCCTGCTGGCGTATATGTACGGCGTGTCGCAGATGAAGGACATCAAGCGCCTGTTTTCCTATCACGGCGCGGAGCATAAGACAATCTTCTGTTATGAGCACCGCGAGGAGCTGACGGTGGAAAACGTCCGCAGACAGAGCCGGTTCCATCCCCGCTGCGGTACGAGCTTCATTCTGGTTGTGGCGATCATATCCATTTTCGTGTTCATACTCGTGAATGCGTTCCTGCATGTGGATAACGTGCTGCTCCGCGTACTGGTGAAGATCGTGCTGCTGCCGTTTGTGGTGGCGATCACCTATGAGCTGAACCGCTGGCTCGGCCGGAACGACGACAAGTGGATTGCCCGTGTCCTCTCCTGGCCGGGCAAGCAGCTTCAGCATATTACGACCAAGGAGCCGGACGACTCCATGATCGAGGTGGCGATCACGGCGATGAAGCTTGTGATCCCCGAGGTCGAGGGAGCGGACGCCATCTGACAGAGAAAGACGGATACGCGGATATGAGCTATGGCAAAGACCTATAACGACATCTATATAGAGAGCCGCCGCATCTTGAAGGAGGGCGGCGTGGAAGCCTACAGTCTGGAGGCCCGTCTTATTGTGGCGCAGGCCGCAGGAAAGACGGCCGCTGAATTTCTGCGGGATATGTCCCTGTATGCCGCCGCCGGGTTTGACGGAAGGGTGAAGGAAATGCTCGCGCGGCGTCTGGCGGGCGAGCCGGTGGCGTATATCACCGGCGGCTGGGAGTTTTTCGGCGTGCCGCTTGAGATCACGCGGGACGTGCTGATCCCCCGCCCGGATACGGAGGTCATGGCGGAGGCGGCCGTGGAGCTTTTCCGCCGTCGCAACGGCAGGCCAAGGATCCTGGACCTGTGCGCGGGCTCCGGCTGTGTAGGCATCTCGCTCGCCGTGCATATGCCGGGGGCGACGGTTATTCTCGTGGACAACGACCGGAAGGCGCTGTCCGTCTGCCGCCGGAACGTGCAGAAAAACCGGGCGGACACCCGGGTCATGTGCATCGAGGCCGACGTGACGAAGAAGCCGCCGATGCTTCTCGGAAAGTTTGACCTCATCACCTGCAACGCGCCGTACATACCCACCGCGGAGATCGAGACGCTCGACGCCTCTGTGAAGGATTATGAACCGTACCGCGCGCTGGACGGCGGCGAGGACGGCCTGGACGTGATCCGCCCGGTGATCTCGCTGTGGAAGTCCGTTTTAAAGGACAACGGAACGATTATGCTGGAGATTGGAGAGGGCCAGTCCGAGACGGTGCAGCAGCTCCTGCGGGAGGCGGGCTTCACCTCCGTCGGTGCGCTCCGGGATACCGGCGGCACGGACCGGGTCATCGTCGGCAGACTGCCCTCAAATAAAGTATAAAACGCCGCGCAGACGGCAGAATGGAGAATACTATGGCGAGCAACAAGAAGGCCCCCATCACCCTCGTGGGACAGGCGGCGGATAAGAAAAAAGCGCTGGAGACCGCGCTGCATCAGATCGAGAAGGATTACGGCAAGGGCGCGATCATGCGCCTGGGCGAGGATATTCCCATGAACGTGGAGGCGATCTCCACCGGCTCGCTGGGCCTTGACATTGCCCTGGGTATCGGCGGTGTTCCCCGCGGCCGTATCGTCGAGATATACGGCCCGGAGGCGAGCGGAAAAACGACGCTTGCGCTTCATATTGTGGCGTCCGCGCAGAAGGGCGGCGGCGAGGTTGCGTATATCGACGTCGAGCACGCACTGGAGCCGGCCTATGCGAAGGCCGTGGGCGTGAATGTCGATGAGCTGCTGATCTCCCAGCCGGACACGGCGGAGCAGGCCCTTCAGATCACCGAGGCGCTGGTGCGCTCCGGCGCGATCGACGTGATTGTTGTGGACTCCGTTGCGGCGCTGCTGCCCCGCAGCGAGCTGGAGGGCGATATGGGAGAGTCCTCCGTCGGCGTGCTGGCGCGGCTGATGAGCCAGGCGCTCCGCAAGCTGGCCGGCATCGTGTCCAAGACGAACACCATCGTCATCTTCATCAACCAGCTCCGCGAGAAGATCGGCGTTATGTACGGCAACCCCGAGACGACGCCCGGCGGCCGTGCGCTGAAATATTATTCCAGCGTCCGTTTGGACGTCCGCCGCGTGGAGACCATCAAAAACGGCGACGAGATGGTCGGCAACCGTACCCGCGTGAAGATCGTGAAGAACAAGGTTGCGCCTCCGTTCAAGGAGGCCCAGTTTGATATCAACTACGGCGAGGGCATCTCAAAGATCGGTGAGATCGTCGATCTCGGTGTGCGGCTGGAGCTGATCGAGAAAGCCGGAGCCTGGTTCACCTGCTGCGGCGAGCGCCTTCAGGGCCGTGAGGCGGTGAAGGAATTTCTCGCGCAGAATCCCGATAAGGCGGATGCGCTGGAAGCGCAGATCCGCGAGAATGCATACAAGCTTATGAGCCCGCAGGCGCTTCGCGCGGCGAAGGCCGCCGGTCGCGCCGTGGATGTGAGCGCCGAGGATTTTGACGACGGCGCCGACGAATAAGCCGTATGTCCCCGGCATTTAAGGGGGAGCGATATGCCGTCCGGGCCGTGCTGAACGATCCGGCGGAGGAGGCGGAGCTGAAAAACCGGAGATCCGCTCCCACCCCGCTGGAACGGACCAAAAAATGGGCGGTGGACTATCTTAAGCGCCCCCATTCCGAAAAGGAAGTGCGGGCAAAGCTCCGGGAAAAGGGCGCTTCGGAGGAGGACATTGAGACGGTGGTCGCGCTCTGCCTCGACTACGGCTTCATCAACGACGCTGAATACGCCGGCATGATCGTCCGGCACTATGCCGCCGGCGGCTATGGGCCCGGCCGCATCCGCACAGAGCTGAACCGCCGCGGCGTTCCCAGGGAGCTTTGGGACGGCGCGCTGGCGGAGTTCCCGGAGGATACGGAGACGATCGACCGCCTGCTGGCGGCCAAGCTGCGCGGGCGGGACGCTTCCGACCGAAAGGAACGGGACAGGGCGGCGAACGCCCTTTTCCGCAAGGGGTATAGCTGGGCCGATATCCGCGCTGCGCTGGAGCGGTACGGGTCGGACGACGATGGGTATTACGAGCCATGAAAGTATGTTTTACATCCCTTGGATGTGCGAAAAACCTGATCGATTCTGAGCAGATGGCCGCGCTGGTAGCGGCGGCAGGGCATGAGATCGTGCAGGACCCTGCCGAAGCGGAGGCCGCGGTGGTGAACACCTGCGCCTTCATCGACGCCGCGCAGCAGGAGGCCATTGACGCCATTCTGGAGATCGCCGAATATAAGCGGACCGGCCCGCTGCGCCGCCTGGTGGTGACGGGCTGTCTGCCGCAGCGGTACGAGGGCGAGATTCTGAAAGAGCTTCCGGAGATCGACGCCGTGCTGGGCACGGGAAGCTTCCCCGATATCGTGGAGGCGCTGGAATCCGAAGAGCATCATTTTTCCCGCTTCTTTGACAAAAATGCGCCGCTGCCGGAGCTGGACCGGACGATCTCGACCGGACCTGCGTGGGCGTATCTGAAGATCGCGGACGGCTGCGATAACCGCTGCGCCTACTGCGTTATTCCGTCCATCCGCGGCAAATACCGCTCCCGTCCGATGCAGGCCGTGCTGGATGAGGCGAGGGCGCTGGCGGATGCGGGCATGAAGGAGCTGATCCTGATCGCGCAGAACCTGACCCATTATGGCCGGGATCTCCGCGACGGGACGACGCTCGCAGCGCTTCTGCGCGAGCTGGTGAAGATCGACGGCGTCGAATGGATACGGCTGCACTACCTCTATCCGCATGAGCTGACGGACGAACTGATCGACGTGATCGTGTCCGAAAAGAAGATCGTAAAATACATCGACATGCCTCTCCAGCATGTGAACGACGCGATCCTGCGCCGCATGCGCCGCCCGGAGACAAAGGAGCAGATTATTACCCTGATCGGAAAGCTCCGCGCCCGGATCCCCGATGTGGTGCTGCGGACAAGCCTGATCGTCGGGCTGCCCGGCGAGGGGGAGGCGGAGCTGGAGGAGCTGCTCGCGTTTTTGGAGGAGTACCGCCTGGAGCGGGCGGGCGTGTTCGTCTTTTCGCCGCAGGAGGGTACGCCTGCCTATGACATGACCGACCGATGTACCGCCGAAGAGGCGGAGACGCGGCGCGGCCGGGTCATGGCGCTTCAGAACCGCATCATGGACGAGTACGACCGTCAGCAGATCGGCCGTGTTTTTGACGTCCTGTGCGAGGGCCTGGAGGGAGAGCTGTGGGTCGGACGGCGCTATGCCGATTCGCCTGACATTGACGAGCAGGTATGCTTCTCCGGGGTGTGCGCCCCGGGCGAATTTGCGCGCGTGCGCATTACCGGCGCCGAAAACGGCTGCCTCTATGGGGAGGCGCTGTAAAGCTTTTCGGGGCCGTGAATAGAATGTTCATGGTGATACAATATGTTTAATGCTCTCAGAGAAACGATTCATGCGTACCAGTCCCGCGATCCGGCGGCCCGGAGCGCGTTGGAAATATGGCTTCTGTACCCCGGCGTCAAGGCGACGATGCGCCACCGCCGGGCCCATTGGCTCTGGACCCACGGCTTTAAGTTCCTGGGCCGTGCCGTCTCACAGCGCACGCGGCGTATTACCGGCATCGAGATCCATCCCGGTGCAACGGTGGGCCGCCGCCTCGTGATCGACCACGGCATGGGCGTCGTCATCGGCGAGACCGCCGAGATCGGCGACGACGTGCTGCTGTATCAGGGCGTGACCCTCGGCGGCACCGGTAAGGATCACGGCAAGCGCCATCCGACGATCGGCAACAACGTGCTGATCGGCTCCGGCGCCAAGGTGCTGGGCCCGTTCAAGGTGGGCGACAACAGCCGCATTGCGGCAAACGCGGTCGTGCTGTCGGAGGTGCCGCCGGATTCCACCGCCGTCGGCGTTCCCGCCCGCATCGTGCGCGTGGCGGGGGAAAAGGTCGACTTTGCCGGCATGGTGGACCAGATCAGCGTGTCCGACCCGGTCGCGCAGGAGCTCCTCGCAATGTGGAGGCAGCTTGAGGAAATCGCCGAGCACATTTCACAGGATGACAAAGGAGAATAAGCTATGCAGTTTTACAACGATATGACCATGCGGAAGGAAGAGTTTGTCCCCATCGAGGAGGGCAAGGTCCGCATGTACTGCTGCGGCCCCACGGTGTACAACTACATCCATGTGGGCAATGCCCGTCCCATCATTATGTTCGACGTGCTGCGCCGGTACCTGGAATACCGCGGCTATGACGTGACCTTCGTCCAAAACTTTACCGACGTTGATGACAAGATCATCAAGCGCGCGAACGAGGAGGGCGTTTCCCCGTCCGAGGTTGCGGAGAAGTATATTGCCGAGTACTGGACGGACGTCACGGCCCTCGGCGTCCGGGAGGCGACCGTGCATCCCAAGGCCACGGAGAACATCCCGCAGATCATCGAGATTATTGAGACGCTGATCGGGAAAGGCTATGCCTATGAGAGCGGGGGCGACGTCTACTACCGCACACTGAAATTCAAGGACTACGGCAGGCTTAGTCATCAGAACCTTGAGGAGCTGCAGGCCGGCGCCCGCATTGAGGTGAACGACGGCAAGGAAAACCCGATGGATTTTGCCCTCTGGAAGGCCGCGAAGCCCGGCGAACCGGCTTGGGAGTCCCCCTGGGGCATGGGCCGTCCCGGCTGGCATATCGAGTGCTCCGCCATGTCGAACCGCTATCTTGGCAAAACCATCGACATCCACGCCGGCGGCATGGACCTTGCGTTCCCGCACCATGAAAACGAGATTGCGCAGTCCGAGGCGGCAAACGGGGTGAAGTTTGTCAATTACTGGCTGCATAACGGCTTCATTAACGTGGACAACAAAAAAATGTCCAAGTCTCTCGGCAACTTCTTTACCGTGCGCGAGGCTGCGGCGGTCTACGGCTATGACTGCATCCGCCTGTTCATGCTCATGAGCCATTACCGCTCCCCGCTGAACTACTCCGCGGATATTCTGGAGCAGGCACAGAGCGCCCTCGACCGCCTCCGGACCGCGAAGGAGAACCTCGATTTCTTTGCGGAAAACGGCCGCAGCGGCGAGCTGTCGGCGGAGGATGCCGCGCTGATCGAGGGCCTCGGCAAGTACCGCGACCGCTTTATCGAGGTCATGGATGATGATTTCAACACCGCGGACGCGGTGTCCGTGATCTTCGAGCTTGTCCGTGATGTGAACGCGGCCGTGTCGCCGGCCTCCGACCCGACTAGGGCGCTGGCCGCCGGCTGCCGTGATATTTTCATGGAGCTGTCTGATGTGCTGGGCATTCCCTTCGGTGAGGAAAAAAGCCTGGATGCGGCGATCGAGGAGAAGATCGCGGCCCGTCAGGCGGCCCGTAAGGCGAAAAACTGGGCCGAGGCCGACCGCATCCGCGACGAGCTGAAGGCGGAAGGCATCATTCTGGAAGATACGCCGCAGGGCGTCAAATGGCACAAAGCGTGAGAGAACGCGACCCCGGGGAGGTGCGATATGTACTACGAGTTCGACGGAGCCGGCATGAAGCTGATCGACGAAAAGAATATGGACGCGCAGAAGATCACCGCGGGGTACATCACGCTCTCCCGGCTCAAGGACTGCTACCGGAAATTCGGCTTCTCGAAATCCACCGTTGACACCTGCCGGCAGGAGACACGGTATTTCCGCTCCGGCATCGAGGTGTATGAGGACTACAGCTTCTGCACCATCACCGTGACGGATGCAAGCCGCCCGCAGGAGGCGGAGGACTGCATCGCGCTGTATCTCAAAAAGAACCTCATGCTGGTGGTGGACGTATACGACCGGGATATGAGTACGGAGCGCAACTTCAAGTCCGCACTTCAGCGCTACCCCGCGTCGACGGTGACGCTCGAGCGGCTGATCTACGCCTTCCTTGACAGCGTCATCGGGCGGGACAACCGCGTGCTGGAGGAGCTGGAGTTCCGCATCCACAAACTCGAGGAACAGATATTTGAGGGCGAGGAGGACGCGGACTTTAACCGCACCCTGCTCGGGCACAAGACCGACCTGCTGTATCTGCGGAACTATTATGTGCAGTTTTCGGATCTCGGGCAGGAGCTTATCAACAACGAGAACGGCCTGTTCGCCGAGGAAAATCTGCTGTACTTCCGCATTTTCCGCGAAAAGGCCGATCGCCTGATGCAGAACGTCACCATGCTGGGCGATAACGTGTTCCAGCTCCGAGAGGCGTACCAGGCGACGATGGACGCAAACCTCAACCAGACCATGAAGGTCCTGACGGTCATCAGCTCGATCTTCATGCCGCTGACGCTCGTCACCGGATGGTTCGGCATGAACTTCACGAATATGCCGATGCTGAGCTGGAAATGGGGCATCCCCGCCGTGATCGGCATCTGCGCGGCCATCGTCGGATTCATGGTCTTTCTGTTTAAAAAGAAAAAGTGGTGGTGATCTCCGTTTATCCGGCAAAAAACCGGCGTCCCGAGGGACGCCGGTTTTTTAGGCGGTTTTTAAATCAGTCGGCCGTGAGATTCGGGTCGAACGCGGGGATCTCCGCGGCGCCGCCGGCGGCGACGAACTCATCGAGCGTCAGCGCGGCAAAGCCGAACCACTGATCGGTGAAGCACATCTCCAGGGGGAAGTCGGCATAAGCGCCGGCGTCGATAGCGGCGTTGAACTCGTCAATGTTGGCCTGGACGGCGGGGTTGGCGGCGACCCAATCCTTCAGATAGGCCTTGTAGCCGGCCTCGTCGGCGGTGTAGCCGGCGGCGGGAGCGCCGTTGACGGCATACCATGCGTCATAGGTCATGGGGAACACAACGCCAGCCGGAGCCTGATCGACCGCGCCGGAGCCGGTGAAGTTCTGGATGGACTCATCATCGGGCGTCTGGGCGGCGTCAAGACCGGCGCGGAGGTTGGCCTCGTTGCCCTGCCAGAAGGTGTCCTCCATCATGGTGTTGAAGAGGTACTCCTTATACTCGTCGAACAGGGGATAGGGCTCATCGGAGGACGCCTCACCGGAGGCCTCACCGGAAGCCTCGCCGGACGCCTCGCCGGACGCGCTGTCCGCAGCGGCTCCCTCGGTGACGGTGGGGAACTGCGCCTCGACTTCGTCGGGGTTCGGGGTGATGGTCACTTCGATATCGCCGGTGATGCCGGTGATGGTGACGGTCTCCGCGGTGGGGTACTGGTTCGGACCGCCGAGGGTGATGTTGGAGTAGGTGATGACGCCCTCGGTGGCGGTGACGCCGGAGCCGGCCTCGCCGTCGGCGATGGGGCCCATGTCGCAGGGGGCGGCGCAGGAGATGGTGAACACAAGCTCACCGTCGGTCACGGCGTAGGTCGCATAGACGGAGCCGTCCATGCCGTTGATGATGGTGGCGGAAGCGCCGCCGGCCGCCAGCGCGGGAACGCACAGGCACAGGGCGAAGACGATCGCAAGCGCGAGAGAAAGGGTTCTTTTCATGATGGGTTCCTCCTCTAAAAATATGCTCCTATTATAATTCTGCGTGAAACACTTGTCAATCAGAATCGGCTCCCGATCACATCAGCGTGGAGAGAATCTTCAGAAATTCGGCGGGGATACGCTCCCATGCCGGCAGAACGGCCTTCTCCGGGGTGATCTCCTCGCTTTTTGCGACGGTATCCAGAAAATCGTCCCGCATATCCCGGACACAGTCCGTGCCGTACATCCAGACGGCGTTTTCAAAGTTGTGGACGAGGGAGCGGTAATCGAGGTTTATGGAGCCGCAGACGGCGGTGCTGTCGTCCGCGATAAAGTTTTTGGCGTGGATGAAGCCCGGCGTGTATTCATAGATCTTCACGCCGTCGTTCACGAGCGGGAGGTAGTTTGAGCGGGTCATGAGGAATATGGCCTTTTTGTCGGGGATGTGCGGCGTGATGATCCGCACGTCCACGCCGCGCCGCGCGGCAATGCGAAGCGCGCTCAAAAGCTCGTGGTCGCAGATGAGATACGGCGTTGTGATATAAACATACGTCCTGGCGGCGTAAATGATGCCGAGATAGACGTTTTTGCCGATCCGGTCCCGGTACAGCGGCGGAGGGCCGTCCCCGAAGGGAACGACATATCCGGGGACGGCCAGCGGCTCCGGGACCATGTCCATAAACAGGGCGGGGTCGATGGCGTTGTCGGTCTGCGTGTTCCAGGCGGAGATGAAGAGAGCGGTCAGGGTTTGAACGGCGGGGCCTTCCAGCCGGACGGCGGAGTCCTTCCAATGACCATAGACCTCCTCGGCGTTCATGTAGCGGTCACAGAGGTTGAGGCCGCCCGCGAAGCCGACCGTTCCGTCCACGACGGTGATCTTGCGGTGATCGCGGTTGTTGTAGCTCTTGGAGAACACGGGGCGCAGCTTGTTCGCGGGAATGGCATGGATGCCGTCGGACCGCAGGACCTCGTAATATTTGTCCGAGAGAAATGTGATGCAGCCGAAGTCGTCGTACATGAAGTAGACCTCGACGCCCTGCGCAGCCTTGCGGCGCAGGATCTCATGGACCGGGTCGAACATAACGCCCTCCTGGACCATGAAATACTCCATGAAAATGAATTTCTCCGCCTTTTCCAGCGCCTCCAGCAGCGCCGGATGAAACAGCTCGCCCAGCGGGTAATAGGCGACGGCCGTGCCGGCATAGCAGGGAGCGCCTGCCGCGCTGCGGAGATACTGCGCCTGCCGGAAGGCGCCGAGGTCCTCGGCCTCCAGCGCCGCAGCGTCGTCCGGGCCGGTGGTGTAGGGCTCAAGGGCGGCGATGACGGCGTTATGGCGGCGGCGCTGTTTTTTGTTGGCGTCATTGCTGGAAAAAAAGAGAAAAATAAACGCGCCGATGACCGGAAAGATAAGCAGGATAAACAGCCAAGGCAGCTTGAATTCCGGGATTTCGTCCCGGTTCACGATATATACGAGGACCGCGAGCTGCAGGGCCCAGCCGAAGCCCTCGACGACGATGAAATGGTTCCGGAGCAGGGAAACAAGAGCTGTTACCTGTACAATTTCCAGAAGGATGCACAGCACGGCCAGGAAATAGCGAGAGCCGATAATGCGGAGGATTTTTTTCATGAGATCACCTTTTCGATCATTGTGCGGCAAAGCGGCTTATGCCATTGCGGCAGAAAATTCCGGCCCTGTCCGCCCCGGGCGCGGAAGGGCGCGTTATTGACAGATGAGCAAAACTCTGGTATGGTTCTAATGTTTGGAATTGTGAAATCATACAGAGATTAGAGGGATACGAATGTATACACAGCTTGTGATCGTATTGGTATACATACTGGCGTCGGTCGGCATCGGCATGGCGATGTCCCGGAAAGCGAAAACGGCGGCGGCCTTTCAGGGGGCCGGGCTGGGGATACCGGCGATCGTGTGCGCCTCGGCCGGGGAATGGCTCGGCGGAACGGCGACCAGCGGCGTGGCGGAATACGGCTTCCGGTACGGCATCTCGGGGATGTGGTATACGCTGGCAAACGCGATGGGCGTTCTGTTCCTGGCGCTGTGCTTTGCCAAGCTTTACCGAAGCCTGGAGAAGGTGACTGTGCCGGGCATCGTGGAGCGGTATTACGGCGTTCGGGCGCGTGTGCTCACGAGCGTTCTGCTCTGCCTTGTGATGCTGGCGGTCGGGGTCTCGCAGATGATCGCTGCCGGGAAGCTGGGAGAGGCGCTGCTGGAGATCCCATTTTCATGGTCGGTGGCACTGTTCGGCGCTGTCATCACGATCTATACGGCGTTCGGGGGCATGAAAGCGGTCTCCGCGACCAATCTGCTGCATCTGTTCGTGATGTATTTCGGTATCGTTACGGCGGTTGTCCTCTGCATGAAAAGCATGGGCCATACGGCGTTTCAGGAAAGCCTTGACGCGGTCAGCGCCCGCACCGGTACGGACATGACCGGCGCTTTTTCCATCGGCGTGCCGAAGGTGATCTCGTGGATCATCGCGTCCATGCTGGGCGCCTGTACGGCGCAGGCCGGCATCCAGCCGGTGCTGGCGGCGAAGGACGAACGCAGCGCCAAAACCGCCTGTATTGTGACGGCGTGCGTGGTCGCGCCGTTCGGCGTCCTGACGGCGCTGCTGGGCATGGAAGCGCGTGCCATGAGCGAGGCGGGGACGCTGCTCGATTCGGCCGGCGCGCTGGTGACGGAGGCAAAGCTCGCGCTGCCCTCGCTGATGCTGAATATGCCGCCCGTCGTGGGCGGTCTGGTGCTGGCGTCGATCCTCGCGGCGATTTTCTCCACTGCCGCGCCGATCTTTCTCGCGGTCGGGACCATGATCTCGCGGGATGTTGCCCCGCTGCGGGTCCGCTCGGAAAAGAAGATCGCGCGGATCAACCGGACGGTCGTTGTGATCTCCGGCGTCGTGTGCTCCGTGGGAGCGCTTCTGCTGGTCGATGCAGGGGCTATTCTGGATATCGTTTACGGCGCTTACTCGCTGCGAGGTGCGATCTTCCTTGTCATACTCTACGGCATCTACTGGAAGCGGGCCAATGAACGCGCAGCCTGCGCAAGTCTCGCGATCACGGCGGCGGCGGCCGTGGCCTGGATCGGCATACACAGCGTTACAGGGACCTATCCCATTGCTTCGTGGTTTTCGGAGACCTATGCCGCCGTGCTGGCGGCAGGGCTTTCCATGCCGGTGTGCGTCCGGCTCACGGAACGGCGCGGCGTATAAGAGAATAAAAGCTCCCGGCGGTTCAGGCGCACTGCGCGAAACGGCCGGGAGCTTGCTCTGCTTATGCCTTGGGATTAAAGCCGTCCTTCAGCGCGACGGACCGGTTGAAGACCAAATGCTCCGGGGCGGAGTCCCGGCTATCCACGGTGAAATAGCCCGTTCGCAGGAACTGGAAGCTCTCCGGGGCCTTGGCGCCGGCCAGCGCTTTTTCTACCTTGCAGCCGGTCAGGATCTCCAGAGAATCGGGATTCAGGCAGGTGACGAAGTCCTCCGCAGCGTCGGGGTCAGGGTCGGAGAAGAGGTTGTCGTACAGGCGGATTTCCGCCTCGGCACAATCGGCAGCGTTTACCCAGTGGACGGTGCCTCGCACCTTGCGGCCGTCGGGGGCGTTGCCTCCGCGGGTGGCGGGGTCATATTCGCACAGGACGGCGGTGACATGACCGTCGGCGTCCTTTTCGCAGCCGGTGCATTTGACGATATAAGCGCCCTTCAGGCGAACCTCGTTGCCGGGGAAGAAGCGGTTGTATTTCTTGACCGGCTCCTCCATGAAGTCCTCCGCCTCGATCCAGAGCTCGCGGCTGAAGGACACGAGGCGCGTGCCGGCGGCTTCGTCAAGGTTGTTATTTTCCACGTCGAAGACTTCAGTCTGCCCGGCGGGATAATTTGTTACGATGAGCTTCAGCGGACGCAGAACGGCCATGCGGCGGGGCGCGTGCCGGTTGAGCTCCTCGCGCAGGCAATGCTCCAGGAAGGAATAATCGACCGTGCTCGTGACCTTGGACACGCCGATGCGGTTGATGAAGCCGCGGATGGCAGCGGGCGTATAGCCCCGGCGCCGCAGACCGCAGAGCGTGGGCATGCGGGGGTCGTCCCAGCCGGAGACGTAGCGCTCCTCCACAAGACGGCGGAGCTTGCGCTTCGACATGACGGTGTAGCTGATGCCGAGGCGGGAAAACTCGATCTGCCGGGGCTTGGAGGGAACGTCGGTATTGGCGACGACCCAGTCGTACAGCGGGCGGTGGTCCTCATATTCGAGCGAGCAGAGGGAGTGCGTGATGCCCTCGAGCGCGTCTTGGATCGGGTGCGCAAAGTCGTACATCGGGAAAATGCACCACTTTGTGCCCTGCCGGTGGTGCTCGATATAGCGGATGCGGTACAGCACCGGGTCACGCATGTTGAAGTTGCCCGAGGCGAGGTCGATCTTGGCGCGGAGGGTGTACCTGCCCTCGGGGAACTCACCGGCACGCATGCGGGCAAAGAGGTTGAGGCTTTCCTCGACCGGACGGTCGCGCCACGGGCTGCGGGCGGGCGTGTTCACGTCGCCGCGGTACTCACGGAACTGCTCCGGGGTCAGCTCGCAGACATAGGCAAGTCCCTTCTTGATGAGGCCGACAGCCAGCTCGTAGGTTTCTTCAAAGTAATCGCTGCCGTAGAAGAAGCGGTCGCCCCAGTCGAAGCCGAGCCAGTGGATATCCTCCTGAATGGCCTCGACGAACTCGGTATCCTCCTTGGCGGGGTTCGTATCGTCCATGCGGAGGTTCGTGATGCCGCCGAAGCGTTCCGCTGCGCTGAAGTTGATGCACAGGGCCTTGCAGTGGCCGATGTGCAGATAGCCGTTCGGCTCCGGGGGGAAACGGGTGTGAACCTGCATGCCCTCGAAACGGCCGCCCTCGGCAGTGTCCTCCGCGATAAAGTCGAAAATGAAGTTTCTGGCGTTCTCATCCATAGAAGTACTATACCTCCATAGTAAATGATTATAATGGAAAATTATACACTATTCCGGGCGCGTTTACAACCGTAAACTTCCGCCCGCATCATACTTTTTCGTCGTTCGGGCATAATGAAAAATGGACGGGATTTGTTGACGGAAAATGCCTGCCGTTGTATAATATTAAATCAGTGAAATAGCGAAATGAGGGTAATATGGACGGAACTGCCTTTGAGATCATTGTCCTTGGCGGCGGCCCGGCCGGCATCTCCGCCGCGCTGACGGCCCATGCCCGGGGCAGAAGGACCCTGGTCCTGTCAAATCCCGCGCAGACGAGCTCTCTGTGGAAAGCCGCTGCGATCAAAAACTACCCCGGCCTTGCGGGCATGAGCGGCGCGGACATGCTGACTGCCATGACGAAGGAACTGGGGGGAAATAATATCCCGGTCGTGACCGGGCGGATCACCGGCGTGATGCCGATGGGCAAAGACCTTATGGTCAGCCTGGGGCAGGATATCTATACGGCAAACGCGCTGATCCTGGCTACAGGCTCCGCGCAGCCTAAGCCGTATCCCGGCGAGACCGAGCTTCTCGGCCGCGGCGTCAGCTACTGCGCCACCTGCGACGGCATGCTCTATCGCGGCAAAAAGGTCGCCGTGATCGGCCAGTCTGCGCAGGCGCGGGGGGAGGCGGACTTCCTGCGGAGCATCGGCTGCGAGGTCGAATTTTTCGATCAGGCCCGCGCCCGCCGGTTTGAGATCCGGGGCGGGGGCAAGGTCGAGGTGCTGGTCGCAGACGGCGGCGAATATCCGGTGGAAGGCGTGTTCATCCTGCGCGACACCGTCGCGGCGGGGGTGCTGCTCCCGGGCCTGACGCTGGACGGCGGACATATTGCCGTAGACCGCGGCATGAAAACCAATCTCCCCGGCGTATTTGCCGCCGGAGACTGTACGGGCCGGCCGTATCAGATCGCCAAAGCGGTCGGCGAGGGGAATATAGCGGCGCTGAGCGCCGACGCATATATAAAGGAGATGCAGGCATGAGCGTATTGAAGCTTACAAAGGACAATTTTGACGAGACCATCGCCTCCGGCGAGACGCTGGTGGATTTCTGGGCGTCCTGGTGCGGCCCCTGCAAGATGCAGGCTCCCATCGTGGAT
The DNA here is from genome assembly GCA_964406615.1 of uncultured Oscillospiraceae bacterium. Lineage (GTDB taxonomy): Bacteria > Bacillota > Clostridia > Oscillospirales > Oscillospiraceae > CAJOIG01. The sequence goes on along the minus strand of CAYOSI010000003.1, from coordinate 27,332 downwards.
GCGTTTGCGGAATCGCAGCAGGATATTAAGGTCGGCAAGGTAAATGTGGACGACGAGCAGGAGCTTGCCGCCCGCTACGGCATCATGGCGATTCCGACGCTGATCGCGTTCCGCGACGGCGCGGTGGTCAGTAAAAAAGCCGGACTTTCCATGGCTGACGAGCTTGAGGGGATGTTCCAATGAGAGAGCTTCCAAAGCAGTATGACCCCAAACAGACAGAGGGGAAAATCTACCGGCGGTGGCTCGACGGAAACTATTTCCACGCCGAGCGCGATTCTAAGAAAAAACCGTTCACCATCGTGATGCCGCCCCCCAATATAACGGGGCAGCTTCACATGGGCCACGCGATGGACTGCACCCTGCAGGATATCCTCATCCGCTACAAGAGAATGCAGGGCTTTTCCGCGCTGTGGCTGCCCGGCTATGACCACGCCGGCATCGCGACGCAGATCAAGGTCGAGGAGACGATCCGCAATGAGGAGGGCCTGACCCGCTTCGACCTCGGCCGAGAGAAGTTCCTCGACCGCGTATGGGCGTGGAAGGGCAAATACGGCGACCGCATTGTCAAGCAGCAGCAGACGCTCGGTTCCTCCTGTGACTGGGAGCGTCACCGCTTCACCATGGACGAGGGCTGCTCCAAGGCCGTGCGCGAGGTGTTCTGCAGCCTGTATGAAAAGGGCCTTATCTATCGCGGGAAGCGCATCATCAACTGGTGCCCGCACTGCACGACTGCGCTGTCCGACGCGGAGGTCGAGTATGAGGAAAAGCCCGGCAAGCTCTGGCATCTTCGTTATCCGCTGGCCGACGGCAGCGGCGACGTGATCGTGGCGACCACCCGTCCGGAAACCATGCTCGGAGACTCCGGCGTGGCCGTGAACCCGAACGACGAGCGGTATGCCGGCCTCGTCGGCAAGACCTGCATTCTTCCGCTCATGAACCGCGAGATCCCCATTGTCGCGGACGATTATGTGGAGATGGAGTTCGGCACGGGCTGCGTGAAGATGACGCCCTGCCACGACCCCAACGACTTCGAGGTCGGCCTGCGCCATAATCTTGAGCAGATCCTGGTCCTTGACGGCGAGGGCAGGATCATCAACGGCGGCAAATACAACGGCCTTGAGCGTTATGAGGCCCGCAGGGCCATCCTCGCCGATTTGGAGGAGCAGGGCTATCTCGTAAAGGTCGAGGAGCACGTACATAACGTGGGCACCTGCTACCGCTGCCACAGCGACGTCGAGCCTCTGGCGAGCGATCAGTGGTTCGTGAAGATGGAGCCGCTGGCCAAGGAGGCCATCCGCGCCGTGGAGGAGGGCGAGACGAAATTCGTCCCCGAGCGCTTTGCCAAGACCTATCTGAACTGGATGTACAATGTCCGCGACTGGTGCATCAGCCGCCAGCTCTGGTGGGGCCATCAGATCCCCGCATGGTACTGCGCCGACTGCGGCCATGTGACCGTGTCCCGCGAGGACGCCTGCGCCTGCGGGGCCTGCGGCTCGAAGAATATCACCCGCGACCCGGATGTGCTCGACACCTGGTTCAGCTCCGCCCTGTGGCCGTTTGAGACTCTCGGCTGGCCGGAGCAGACCGAGGATCTGGCGTACTTCTATCCGACGGACGTGCTGGTCACGGGCTATGACATCATCTTCTTCTGGGTGGCCCGGATGATCTTCTCCGGCTGCGAGAATACCGGCAAACCGCCGTTCCATACCGTTCTCATCCACGGCCTCGTCCGCGACGACCAGGGCCGCAAGATGAGCAAATCGCTCGGAAACGGCATCGACCCGCTCGAAATGGTCGAAAAGTACGGCGCGGACGCGCTGCGCATGAACATGATCACCGGCAATTCGCCCGGGAACGACATGCGCTTCTATGTCGAGCGCTGCGAGGCCATGCGCAACTTTGCCAACAAGCTCTGGAACGCGGCCCGCTATGTGATGATGAACCTCACCGTCGAGGAGAACAAGCTGCCCGACGGGCTGAAGCTCGAGGATAAGTGGATCCTCTCCAAGCTCAACGCCCTCGTCGCCGAGGTCAACGAGAACTTCGAGAAGTACGAGCTCGGCCTTGCCGCGACGAAAGTCTACGACTTCGTGTGGGACAGCTTCTGCGACTGGTACATCGAGATCACGAAGCCCCGCCTGCGCGAGAACGACGAGGGCGCCCAGCGCGTGCTGCTGTATGTGCTGGCGGAGGTACTCAAGCTGCTGCACCCCTTCATGCCGTTCATCACGGAGGAGGTCTACGACGCGCTGCCGACCGGCGGCGAAGCGCTCATCGTGACGAGATACCCCGAATACAGTGCTGCGCTGTCCTTCCCGCAGGAGGAGGCGGACTTTGAGAGCATCATGAACGCGGTCAAGGCCATCCGCAGCCGCCGCGCGGAAATGAACGTGCCGCCCTCCAAGCGCCCGCATCTGATCGTCGCGACGGATAAGACCGCCGTGTTTGAAAAGAGCGCCGTGTATATGGCGAACCTCGCCTATGCCGGCGAGGTCAGCGTGACCGCGCAGGCTCCCGCCGACACAAACGGCATGGTCACCGTCGTCACCGAGGACGCCAAGCTATTCATGCCCATGGCGGAGCTCGTCGACCTGGAGAAGGAAAAGGCCCGCATCGAGAAGGAGCTTGCCAAGGCCCGCAAGGATATCGCCGGGCAGGAGGCCAAGCTCGCGAACGAGAACTTTGTCTCCCGCGCGCCGGAGCGTGTCGTCGCCATTGAGCGGGACAAGCTCGAGAAGGCCCGCGCCCTGGCCGCGAACCTCGAAGAGAGCCTCAAAAGCTTTGCCTGACAGGGCAATTGAACAATAAAAAACCGGGAACAGGTAAAAACTGTTCCCGGTTTTTCTTCGAGGCTTATGTCAGTACGCCACCGGAGAAGAAATATGCGACTCCATTCAAAATAATGCCGCCGTTTTCTTGCATCTCGCCATTGGCGGTGAAGTAGCGCCAGCCATTGTAATATTTCCAGCCGGTGTACATGGAGCCGCTGGCGTTGAAGCAGTAATAATAATCGCCAATCTTATATATTCCGTCGCGGTAATACCAGCCGTCCTCAAAGTAGTACCAGGAGGAGCCGATTTTCTGCCATCCGTCGAGCTTCATCGCGCCGCTCGACTTGAAGTAGAACCATTCCGAGGAGCCGTCCTCCATGAGGATCTTCTGCCAGCCGGTCGCCATGGCGCCGCTCGATTTGAAGTAGTAGTAAAGGTCATCGTCGAACTGATACAGGCCGTCGCTGAGCATGATGCCGTAGCTGTCGAAATAGTACCATCTTCCGTTGATTTTCTGCCAGCAATCCAACGCCTGTCGGCCGCTGCTGAAGAAATAGGCCCAGTAGCTGAACGGAACATCGTTGCCGCTGTCGTCGGTGTAGTACTCGGTGATCCACTTCCAGCCCGTGGCCATTCTGCCGGAGGAGCTGAAATAGTACCAATCGCCGCCGATCTGACGGAAGCCGTCGGTCACCATGACCGGGTCAAGGTAATACCAGTAGCCTCCCGATTTGACCCAGCCGGTGTAGGGTTCGCCGTTTTTGAGATAGAGCCAGGTGCCGTCGGACTGCTTCTGCCAGCCGTCGGAGGCTGCCAGCGCGCCCATGGGGAGGACGGACAGGCAAAGGACCAGCACAAGAACAACGCTGAGTATCCGAGTCGATTTTTTCATGTGAAACCCTCTATTCTATTTTTTGTATGTTATCACGCGGAAGGACCGCGCTTAAACCAAAAATAAGGGGAATAAGGGAATTGCGAATGCCCTAAATAAAACGCAAAACTATTATATCCGCTGGAACAAGCAGTGTCAAGGATATAACGGCAAAACAATGGAAAAAATTTAAAAAGAAAATAGACGGGTAATCCGAGGCTGCGCCGCGTTCCGGGCCTCTCGGTGGATAAGTGCATGGAATATATCCCGCCGGGCGCGGGCCGGATGCTTTGAAAAACTTTGCCGCGCCGCGGATTCGACCGCATTCGCAATCGAAAAAACGTAAAATTGCACCGTACCGTTATGGTATGGTGCAATTTTTTATGAGGATATGACGCCGAATGAAAGTACTGTCAAATTATAAAGAGGGGCGGCTGACCCTGTTTTTCCAGGGGGAGCTGGACCATCATGAGGCCGCCGCCGCGCTGCGGCGGATCACGCGCACATTGGACGATTATCTGCCCCGGGACTGCGTGGTCGATCTCGGCGAGCTGAGCTTCATGGATTCCTCCGGCATCGCGCTGATCCTGAAGATTGCCCGCCTGATGGCGGAGACGGGAGGACGCGCCTGGGTGGAGAACGCCGGAAAGCAGCCGCTGAAGGTGCTCGACGCCTCCGGCATCGACCGGCTCGTGAAGATCGGCGCCGCCGCGGGAAGCCCCGCAGAATAAAGATATGCGCCCTCCCCGCGGAATATGTGCCGGGAGGGCGAGGGAGGATATTATGAAACAACTCAATTACATAAAGCTGGAGTTTCCCGCCCGCAGCGTGAACGAGGGCTTTGCCCGCGCTGCCGCGGCGGCCTTTGCCGCGCAGATGGACCCGACGATGGAGGAACTGGGCGATATCCGCACCGCCGTATCGGAGGCGGTGACGAACGCCATCGTGCATGCGTATCCGGAGGAGATCGGGGTTGTGGTGATGCGCCTGCGCATCCTGGAGGGGAACGTGCTGGAGCTCATGGTGCGGGACCGCGGCGTGGGCATCCCGGATGTGAAAAAGGCCATGGAGCCGATGTTCTCCACGGGCGGCGAGGAGCGCAGCGGTATGGGCTTTACGATCATGGGCAGCTTTATGGACGGTCTGCGGGTGCGCTCCGCGCCCGGCAAGGGCACAACGGTGACGATGTCGAAAAAAATCTCGGTAAAGGTGCGGCGCTGATTTGGACGAAACGATCACACTGCTTCGGGCGGCGCAGAGCGGCGACCGGGAGGCCGCCGGGCGGATGGTCGAGGAAAATGCCGGGCTGATCTGGAGCATCGCGCGGCGGTATTTCGGACGCGGTGTGGAACCGGATGACCTGTATCAGCTCGGCTGCCTGGGTTTTTTAAAGGCGATTGACGGGTTCGACGAGGCCTACGGCACGCGGTTTTCGACCTATGCCGTCCCGAAGATCTCCGGCGAGATCCGGCGCTTTCTGCGGGACGACGGCACGGTCAAGGTCTCGCGCGGGCTCAAGGAACGGGCGGCGCTGCTGCGCGGTGTGCGCAAGGAGATGGAGCAGGCGCTGGGACGGGACCCTACGGTGAGCGAGCTGGCGGCGCGGACGGGCTTCTCTGCGGAGGAGATCGCCATGGCGGAGACGGCGGCGCTCCCGGCGGAGTCTCTGCAGCAGCCGGCGGGCGACGACGGCTTCTCGCTCGAGCAGATGCTGGGCGATTGGACGCAGGAGGAGCGGCTCGTTGAATACGTTGCGCTACGGCAGGCGATCGAGAAGCTCCCGGAGAAGGAGCGGCAGGTGGTTTTCCTGCGGTTTTACCACGGGATGACGCAGGTGCGCGCAAGCCGGGTGCTAAATGTCAGCCAGGTCCAGATTTCGCGGCTCGAACGGCGTGCGATGAAGCGTCTGCGGGAGCTGATGGAATGAATGATTATTCAAAAAGACTTAAGCCAGCACCGCACAATGCACGGCGCACGACTCGCTTGCGTATTGCTCCGGCCTATTTCACAAAAGACCTCGGCAATATGCAAAGCATACCCTGCGGTTTCATCTGCCGAAAAACCGGCCGGCGCGATCCACGCACCAGAATGTTGCGGTGCTGCCTTAACAAAATAGGACTTGTCGGACGGCGGATAATATGATACAATTTTGGCAAAGGAGGTAATAGTTATGACTTTTACGTTTACCGGCAAGAAGTTTGACGTCTCCGACGAGCTGCGTGCCTACGCGGAGAAGAAGATCGGCAAGATCGACCGTCTTTTCCGGACGGAGAGCGACGCATCCGTCACGTTCAGCTCCTCCCGCGGCCGCTATCTGGCGGAGGTCACGATCCGCAACAACGGCATGATCTACCGTGTCAGCGAGGTCACGAGCGATATGTTTGCCTCCATCGATTCCGCGGTCGCGGCGATCGAACGTCAGGTCCGCAAGAACAAGACCCGGCTGGAAAAACGCCTGCGCGAGGGCGCGTTTGAACGCACCGCCGAGATCGTGCCCGTGGAGGATGAGGAGCCGGATGAATTCAAGATCGTCCGCGAGAAGCGCTTCTCCATTAAGCCCATGACGCCGGAGGAGGCCATCCTGCAGATGGATCTGCTGGGGCATACGTTCTTTGCGTTCCGGAATGAGGCGGAGGATGGCGGCTTTGCCATCGTCTATAAGCGCCGGGACGGCGGCTACGGCCTGATCTCCGCCACCGACGCGGAGGAATAATTCGGTATTTTTTCAACAGGGGCGGTTTTCCGCCCCTGTTTCTGGTTTTTTGGGAACTTTTTCTGCCTGCTCTCGTCCAAAAGGACAAATAAGAAACGGAGGTTGACGGGATGAAAAAGCGATATGCGGCCTTTTTGTCTGCGGCGATCCTGCTGGCGGCGCTGCTGTGCGGCTGCGGTTCGAAGTCTTCGGATACGGCGAACTCGGCCGCAGCGGATTCGTATTCGACGGGGATGACCGAGGCGGCCGCCGAGGCTGAATTCTGGGCCGACGGAGATGCGTCTCCGGCGGAAGCACCGGTGCCGGAGCCGATCTCGGAGGAAACGACCGGCAGCGTTCCGAATGCGGCGAAGCTGATCTATACGGCCGAACTCGACATGGAGACGCTGGAGTTTGAAAACGCGGTCGACGCCCTGGCGGAGCTGACGGCGGAGTGCGGCGGCTATTTTGAATCCAGCTCGGTCAGCGACCGGGGGAGCGCCCGCTGGGCGCAGTACACCATCCGCATTCCGGCGGAGCAGTACCGGGCCTTCCTCGACAAGGCCGGGGATGCCTGCCATGTCCTGAGCCTGAACGAATACACCGAGGACGTCAGCGAGGCGTATTACGATACGGCCGGACGGCTGGAGACCCAGCAGACAAAGCTTGACCGTCTGCAGGCGCTGCTGGCCGAGGCAGAGAGCATGGAGGACATCATCCAGATTGAGAGCGCCATTTCCGAGACGGAGGAGCTGATCGACCGCCTGTCCGGCACACTGCGGCATTATGACGCGCTGGTGGATTACTCCACCGTGACGGTCTATCTGGAAGAGGTGAAGGTCTATGAGCCGGAGCCGGACCCGACCTACGGCAGCCGCCTTGGAACGGCGTTCACGGACGGCTGGCATGGCTTCGTGAACGGTCTGGGCGATATCCTGATCGCGCTGGCGTATAGCTGGCTGTGGCTGCTGCTGATCGCGGGGTTCCTTGTGCTGATCCTGTGGCTGACCCGTCGGCGTCGGGCGGCCCGCCGGGAGGCGCGGAAAAAGCTCCGGGGGCGTGAGCCGGGCGAATATACGCAGCCGGCGGAAAGAGAAAAAGAATAAAAAACCAGCGCCCCGGCGTATGCAGGGGCGCTGTCTTTGCGTATGCGGTCATATGCCCTCGGTGCGTATGCCCTTGGTGATGTCGCGGATATCGTAGGGCACGGTCTGGTAGACGCAGTAGTTCAGCCAGTTGCCGTAGAGCAGGTGGGCGCAGGAGCGCCATCTAACGACGGGCTCCCGGGAGGGGTCGTCGTCCGGGAAGTAATTTTCGGGGACCTGGATGTCGACGCGGGCGTTTACGTCGCGCCGATATTCGTTCCCAAGCGTGTCGCGGTCGTATTCCGCGTGACCCATGAGGAAAACCTGACGGCCGCCGTCGGTTTTGACGGCGTAGACGCCCGCCTTATCGGAGGCCGCGAGGATCTTCAGCGCGGGTACGGCCTCGATATCCTCGCGATAGATGGTGGTGTTCCGGGAGTGCGGCACCCAGAACGTATCGTCGAAGCCGCGGAACAGGATGTAGTTGGGGTCCTCCACGGTATGCTGAAAGACACCGAAGAGCTTCCGGTCGAGCTTGTGCTTGGGGATGCCGTAATGGTAGTACAGCGCCGCCTGCGCGCCCCAGCAGATATGCAGGGTGGAGTGGACATGGGTCTTTGACCATTCCATGATTGCGCACAGCTCGGGCCAGTAATCGACCTGCTCGTATTCCAGCAGCTCCACGGGGGCGCCGGTGATGATGAGGCCGTCGAAGGTGCGGTCCCTTACCTCGTCGAAGCGCTTGTAGAAGGTGAGCATATGCTCCTGCGCGGTGTTTTTGGAGACATGCCCGGCGGGGGCGATGAGCTCCAGATCGATCTGCAGCGGCGTATTGCCGAGCACGCGCGCAAGCTGCGTCTCAGTCTCGATCTTCGTGGGCATGAGATTCAGTAGCAGGATCTGCAGTGGGCGGATATTCTGGTGCAGGGCCCGGGTCTCCGTCATGACGAAGATGTTTTCCTTCGTCAGCGTTGCGGTCGCCGGGAGCTGGTTGGGGATGCGGATAGGCATAGGGTGTTCCTCCGTGCGGCAGTATGTCAGATGGCCTCGAGCGCCTGCGCGATATCTGCGATCAGGTCTTCCTTGCTCTCCAGGCCGCAGGACATGCGGATAAGGCCGGCGGGAATGCCGGCGGCTGCAAGCTGCTCGTCGGTCATCTGGCGATGCGTGGAGCTGGCAGGGTTCAGGCAGCAGGTGCGGGCGTCGGCGACATGGGTCTCGATCGCGGCGAGCTTCAGGTGCTTCATGAAGATGCCCGCGGCCTCACGGCCGCCCTTCAGCTCGAACGAGACGACGCCGCAGGAGCCGTTCGGAAGATATTTCTGTGCGAGGGCGTAGTACTTATCGCCGGGCAGGCCGCAGTAGCTGACTTCGGCTACCTTGGGATGGGCGGCGAGAAATTCCGCGACGGCCTGGCCGTTTTCGCAATGACGCGGCATGCGGACATGCAGGCTCTCCAGCCCGAGGTTCAGATAAAACGCATGCTGGGGGGATTGGATGGCGCCGAAATCGCGCATGAGCTGAGCGGTGCATTTGGTGATGAACGCGCCAGCTTGTCCGAATTTTTCGGCGTAGGTGATGCCGTGATAGCTGTCGTCCGGGGTGCACAGGCCGGGGAACTTGTCGGCGTGAGCCATCCAGTCGAATTTGCCGGAGTCTACGATGGCGCCGCCGACGGCCGTGCCGTGACCGTCCATGTACTTGGTGGTGGAGTGCGTGACGATGTCCGCGCCCCACTCAAACGGGCGGCAGCCGACGGGCGTGGCAAAGGTGTTGTCCACGATGAGGGGCACGCCGTGCGCATGCGCGGCCTGGGCGAACTTCTCGATGTCGAGCACGGTCAGCGCAGGGTTCGCGATGGTTTCGCCGAACACGCATTTCGTGTTGGGGCGGAACGCGGCGTTCAGCTCCTCCGCGGTGCAGTCCGGCGGGACAAAGGTGGCCTCAATGCCCATTTTCGCCATGGTAACGGAGATGAGATTGAAGGTCCCGCCGTAGATGGAGGAGCTTGCGACGATGTGATCGCCGCAGGAGGCGATGTTGAACATCGCAAAAAAGTTCGCGGCCTGACCGGAGGAGGTCAGCATAGCGGCTGTGCCGCCCTCGAGCTCCGCGATCTTGGCGGCGACATAGTCGTTCGTGGGATTCTGCAGACGGGTATAGAAATAGCCGCTGGCTTCCAGATCAAAGAGCGCGCCCATATCCTCGCTCGTGGCGTATTTGAAAGTAGTGGATTGGACGATGGGGATCTGGCGGGGCTCGCCGTTGCCGGGCGTGTAGCCGCCCTGCACGCAGACGGTCTCGGGACGATACTGGCTCATAGGAGGGCTCTCCTTTATGTTTTGAATTAGTATACTAATTTATTATAGGGAGCGGCGGAATATTTGTCAAGAACTGTATACCGGCGCTGTTCAGACCAGGAAAAATGTGGTATACTGTATCTGGAAAAATCTTTGGTTTGGTGATGATTATGGACGTTTACAATAAGGAAGAGACAAAAAACCGTATCTATGACTCAAAATTCATCTCCATGGACGAGGTACTGGGGAAGATCAAAACCGGCGACGTGATCGCCGTGGCGGCCTATGGCAACGAGCCGGTGGAGTTTCTGCGCCGCCTGCACGAGATCAAGGACCGCGGCGTGCGGGACGTTACCGTCTGGATCGCCAATCCGCAGGAGGACTATCCCTTCCTGACGATGGAGGGGATGGAGGATGTGATCTCGCTGCTGTCGATCTTCTATGGTCCCGGTCTGCGGAAGCTCCACTCTACGGGCCGCGTCAGCTTCGTGCCGAATAACCTGCATAGCTGTTCGCAGGCCATGATCGAGACGAAGAAGCCCAACGTGTTTGTGGGAGCGGTGACGCCGATGGACCGCTTCGGCTATGTCTGCATGTCCACAAGCCAGCAGTTCGAGCTGGAGATGTTCGATATCTGCGAGACGGTCGTTCTGGAGATCAATCCCCGCTTGCCGTATACGAGCGGCACAACGCGGATCTCAGCGGAGAAGGTCCATTACTTCGTCGATGGGGAGCGGGCGGTATCGAACGCCCCGATCTATCCCAGAACGCCGGTGCAGGAGGCTATCGCGGATTACGCGGCGAGCCTCATCCACGACGGCGATACCATTCAGCTCGGCATCGGCGGCATGCCCGATGCGGTGGCGGAACGCCTGACGGACCGCCGCGACATGGGCATCTATACCGAGATGCTCGGCTCCGCCATGGGCAAGCTCATGGCCTGCGGCGCGGTCAACAACAGCCGCAAGATGTTCCACCGCAACCGCTCCGTGGCGGCGTTCGCGTGGGGCACGCAGGAGCTGTACGATTACATCAACGACAATCCCATGGTCGATCTTCTGCCGGTCAACTATGTGAACGACCCCTTCAATATCGCGCGCAATGAGAATATGGTTTCGGTGAACACTGCGCTGGAGATCGACCTGACCGGACAGATTTGCTCCGAGACGCTCAAGGGCAAGCAGTATTCCGGCACCGGCGGCGCGTGGGACTTCGCCTACGGCGCATACCACGCCAAAAACGGCCGCGGCATCATCGCGCTCCAATCCACCGCCAAGGGCGGGACCATTTCCCGCATCGTACCGACGCTGACGCCGGGCAGCGTGGTGTCCATCCCGCGCAACATCGTGGACATCGTCGTCACCGAATACGGCATCGCACATCTGCGCGGCAAATCTGTCCGCCAGCGCGTGGAGGAGCTGATCTCCGTGGCGCACCCGGACTTCCGCGCCGAGCTTCGCAAACAGGCAAACGCGCTGGAGCTTTGGTAAAAGCAGACATCATTTAGTTAACATAAAAATAGGAGAATATAATGGCAACGCAGAAAATCCCGCCGTTTGAGGGATTTCCAAAGGAGCTGCCGGACTTCCTGTGGGGGCTGGCGCTGAATAACGAAAAACCGTGGTTTGAGGCGCGTCGGGACGATTACGAGCGCTGTCTGCACGGCCCGGTGAAGTCCCTTACCTGGCAGGTGATGGAGACGATGCAGGAGAGGTTCCCGGACCTGGTGCTTGCGCCGCATATCTCGCGTATATACCGCGACGCCCGCACGCTGAACGGCCGCGGTCCGCTGAACGATCATATGTGGTTCTCGCTCGGCCGAACGGGTCGGGTCTATGCGTCGGAGCCGCAGTTTTACTTCGGCGTAGAGGCCCGGTGCTGTGACTGGGGCCTGGGTTACTGGAACACCACGACCGCCGTGATGGAGCGCTGGCGCCAGACCATCGATGCCAATCCGCAGCGGCTCACCCGCATCGTGGAGACGGTGAATACGATGGACGGCTTCGAGCTGGTCGGCGGAAGCTATAAGCGGCCCAAGGGCAACCCTGGTCCGCTGCTGTTCGATTGGTACAATGTCCGGCGGCCGGTGATCGGAAAGGTCGAATGGTTTGACCCTGATCCGCCCGGGGAGGGGCTTGCCGACCGCTTGGTCGAGGACTTTTCAAAGCTCATGCCGCTGTATGAGTACCTTGTTGCGCTGGGAAGCTAAGAGGTTGACATAATTTTTTTACAGGAGATAATACCATGAAAAGCACATTGAACGATCTGAAAACCAGAAGAGCGGTTCGCAGCTATAACGATACCCCGGTGACCCGAGAGGAGCTGGACGCCGTACTGGAGGCGGGCCTTTATGCGCCGACGGCGATGGGTATGCAGCGCGCCTGCGTGGTTGCTGTCACGAACAAGGCAGACCGCGACGCGATTTCCCGACTGAACGCCGCCGTCATGGAGCGGGATGCAGACCCGTTTTACGGCGCGCCGGTGGTGCTCGTCGTGTTTGCGGACGGAAGCTGGCCCATGACCGTGAAGGACGGCAGCCTCATCATGGGCAACCTCATGAATGCCGCGCATGCCATCGGCCTCGGCTCCTGCTGGGTTGACCGTGCGGAACCGGTTTTTGCCACCGAAGAGGGACAGGCGCTCATGAAGAAATGGGGCGTGCCCGAGGGCTATGTCGGCGTCGGCAACTGCATCCTGGGTCACACGGACGATCAGCCCGAGCCCAAGCCCAGAAGAGAGGGCTTTATCATCTACGCGGAGTAAATTTCCAGGCCATAAGCAACAGGCCGCTGCGCTTCAAAGCGCAGCGGCCTGTTGCTTGGGTTTTGCAGCAATTAACCGGCTGCGAAGATGTAATCGGGAGCAGCTTCCGGTTAATATTCAAGGCTGCCCTCAAAGACAAGGACAGCGTCGCCGGTGAGGGTGACGATCTCGTCGGTGTAGTTGACGATCAGGTCCCCGCCGGGCTGCTTAACGATAATATCCGTGCCCTTTTGACAGAAGCCGTTTTCAACCGCGGCGATAGCCGCGGCGCAGGCGCCCGTGCCGCAGGCGAGGGTCTCGCCGTTGGAGCGCTCCCAAACGCGTATGCGCAGCGTGGTGCGGTTCACAACGCGGACAAACTCGGTGTTCGTGCGATCGGGGAAAAATTCGGCGTTTTCAAAAGAGGGGCCGAGACGGCGCAGATCGAGCTCGTCGATCTGATCGCGGAAAACGACGCAGTGGGGGTTTCCGATGGATACGCAGGTGATGCGCCAATCCTGTCCGGCCACGGAAACGGGGCAGTCGACGAGCCGCTCGCCGGGGAGCGTGGCGGGCAGAGAGGCGGGGTCGAGCTTCGCCCGGCCGATCGCCGCGGTCACGGAGCTGACCCGTCCGTCGCGGACGAAAAGCTCGAGCGTTTGTACGCCGCTGGCCGTCTCGATGGTCATGCGCTCCTTTTTCACAAGGCCCTTGTCATAGAGGTACTTGCCGACACAGCGCAGGTTGTTGCCGGCGAGGCGGCCCTCGCTGCCGTCACGGTTGAAGTGCCGCATTTTCGCGTCGGCGATGCCGGACTTTTCCATAAGGACGATGCCGTTGGCGCCGATGCCGTAATGCGGGGCGCAGAGGGTGACGCAGAGCGATTCGGGGCTGATGACGTGGCCGTCGAAGTTTTCGATGAAGATGTAGTCGTTGCCGGAGCTTTGCATCTTGGCAAAGCGCAACGTCTGCCGCCCGGTACGCATGTGGTTGATGTCCACAAGCTCGGTGTTGAAGGCGGTAAAGCGCGTGGCGACGATATCCGCGAGGGCGCTGGCGGTGTCGAGCGTCGTCAGGCAGGGGATGCCGAGCTGCATGGCGCGGCGGTGAAGCTCGGTGAAATCGCCCATGGTGGCGTCCTTCACGGCGCCGGAATAGACGATGTAGTTGATGCATCCGGATTCCAGCAGGCTGTCAAGCTCCGGGTTCTTGACGGCGGTGTTCACGGTGCGAACGCCGATGCCAAGGGTGCGGATGGCGTCCGCCGTGCCGGCGGTGGCGTAGAGATCAATTCCGAGGTCATGGAAGCGCTTGGCAATCGAGATGATCTCCTGATAGTCATGCTCCTCGACGCTGAGAAGCATACCCGTGCGTTCGCCGGGGTCCATGGACGGCATGCGGAAGCCGGCGGCGGTGAGGCCCTTGAAGAGCGCCTCCGCCATGGTCTTTCCAATGCCCAGCACCTCGCCCGTGGATTTCATTTCCGGGCCGAGGATGGAGTTTGCGTCGCTGAGCTTCTCAAAGGAAAAGACGGGGACCTTGACGGCGTAATAGGGCGGCGTCCGCCAAAGGCCGGTGCCGAAGCCGAGGTCCCGGAGCTTTTCGCCCAGCATGACGCGGGAGGCGAGGTCGACCATCGGGACGTTCGTTACCTTGCTGATATACGGCACGGTGCGGGAGGCGCGGGGGTTTACCTCGATGACATACAGCTCGTTTTCGTAGATGAGATATTGTATGTTCACAAGACCCTGCGTGCCGAGGGCGAGGGCGAGCTTTTCGGATACATCGCAGATTTTTTGCAGGAAGCGGTCGGTGAGGTTGTAGGGCGGATATACGGCGATGGAGTCGCCGGAATGGACGCCGGCGCGCTCGATATGCTCCATGATGCCGGGGATCAGCACATCCGTGCCGTCGGAGATGACGTCCACCTCCAGCTCGATGCCGGGCATGTATTTGTCGACGAGGATGGGGTTTTCAACGCCGCCGGAGAGAATGACGGTCATGTATTGGATGACGTCCTTCTCGCTGCGGGCGATGGTCATGTTCTGACCGCCGATGACGTAGCTCGGACGCAGAAGCACGGGATAGCCCAGCCGCGCGGCGGTCTCGAGCGCGCCCTCCATGGAGGTGACGCCCGCGCCCTTGGGACGGAAGATGCCGAAGGTTTCGAGCAACGCGTCGAACCGGGCACGGTCCTCGGCGATGTCGATGCTCTCGGCGGAGGTTCCGAGAATGGGTACGCCGAGCTTGTCGAGGAACTGCGTGAGCTTGATGGCGGTCTGACCGCCGAACGCCACGACGACGCCGACGGGCTTTTCCACGTCGAGGATGTTCCTCACGTCCTCCGGGGTGAGCGGCTCGAAGTACAGGCGGTTTGCCGTGTCGTAGTCGGTGGAGACGGTCTCGGGGTTGTTGTTGACGATAACCACGTCGTAGCCGAGCTCGCGCAGGGTCCAGACACAGTGGACGGAGCTGTAGTCAAACTCGATGCCCTGGCCGATGCGGATCGGGCCGGAGCCGAGGACCATGACGACGGGCTTTCCGCTGCGCGGGAAGGTGCGGCTTTCGCAGAATTCGTCGGCGGTGGAGTAGAAATACGGCGTTTCCGCGTCAAATTCAGCGGCGCAGGTGTCGACCATTTTATACGCAAAGCGTTTGCCGGGCAGATCGCTGCGGCCGGACAGACGCGCAATGGCGGCGTCCGGATAGCCGAGGCGCTTGGCCTCGTAATAATCCTCGTCGGAAAGACCGTGGCGGATGCGCAGCTCGAAATCCGCGAGCTTTTTGAGCTTATGCAGGAACCATGGGTCAATTTTGGTGATGTTGCATATTTCCTCGACGGTGACGCCGGCTTTAAGCGCTTCAAACACGGTGAACAGCCGCCGGTCGTCCTGATCGGCGAGGCGGTCCCGGACGGGCGCGTCATACAGCGGCGGGGCGTTGAGCGTGTCAAGGCCGATCTCCGCGCCGCGGACCGCCTTCAGGATGCCCATCTCAAACGAGGGCGCGATGGACATGACCTCGCCCGTGGCCTTCATCTGCGTACCGAGCCGGCGGCTCGAGCCGTGGAATTTGTCAAAGGGCCACTTGGGGAACTTGACGACGATATAGTCCATCGTCGGCTCGAAGCAGGCGCAGGTCTTGCCGGTGATGTCGTTTTTGATTTCGTCGAGCGTATAGCCGAGCGCGAGCTTGGTCGTGATTTTGGCGATGGGGTAGCCCGTGGCCTTGGAGGCCAGCGCGGAGGAGCGGGACACGCGGGGGTTCACCTCGATAACGGCGTATTCAAAGCTGTCGGGGTCCAGCGCGAATTGGCAGTTGCAGCCGCCGACGATGCCGATGGAGGAGATGATGTCGAGCGACGCGGAGCGAAGCATCTGATACTCCTTGTTGGAAAGCGTCTGGCAGGGAGCTACGACAATGGAGTCGCCGGTATGGACGCCGACGGGGTCGAAGTTTTCCATAGAGCAGACCGCGATGACATTGCCGGCTGCGTCGCGCATGGTCTCAAACTCGATCTCCTTCCAGCCGGAGATGCATTTTTCAACGAGGATCTGCGTGATGGGGGACATGTCAAGGCCGACCTGCGCAATGGTGCGCATTTCCGCCTCGCCGTATGCAATGCCGCCGCCGGAGCCGCCCAGCGTGAACGCGGGCCGGACGATGACGGGATAGCCGATGTCGGCGGCGGCCTTCATGGCGCCGTCCAGGTCGGTGGCGATCTCCGAGGGGACGACGGGCTGTCCGATCGCCTTCATGGCGTCACGGAAAAGCTCGCGGTCCTCGGCCTTGTCGATGGCCTCGGCGGCCGTACCCAGAAGCCGCACGCCGTGCTCTGCGAGCCAGTTGTCCTTGGATAGCTGCATGGCGATGGTCAGACCGGTCTGGCCACCGAGCCCGGCGAGCAGGCTGTCCGGCTTTTCTTTTTCAATAATGCGTTTGACCGTCTCGGCGTTCAGCGGCTCAAGATAGATCTCGTCCGCGAGATGCTTGTCCGTCATGATGGTGGCGGGGTTGGAGTTCACGAGCACCACGTTCACGCCCTCGTCCCGCAGCACGCGGCAGGCCTGTGCGCCGGCGTAGTCGAACTCGGCGGCCTGACCGATGACAATCGGGCCGGAGCCGATCACGAGAACCTTTTGGATGGATGTGTCTCTTGGCATCAGCTTTCGCCTCCCATCATGGCAATGAATCGGTCAAAGAGGAACGCGGTGTCCAGCGGGCCCGCGCAGGCCTCCGGGTGGAACTGGACGGAAAAGCAGCGCTTTCCGGGATACTCCACGCCCTCGCAGGTGCGGTCGTTTGCGTTTTCAAAAATCACCCGGCCCACGCCCTGCAGGCTCTCGCTGACCACGGCGTAGCCGTGATTCTGGCTGGTGATATAGGTGCGGGCGCCGGTCAGATCGCGGACGGGCTGGTTTGCGCCGCGATGGCCGTATTTCAGCTTGGTCGTCCGGCCGCCCATCGCGAGGGCCAGAAGCTGATGACCGAGGCAGATGCCGAAAATCGGGAGCTTTCCGACAAGCCTGCGGAGCTGTTCGATGCAGAAACGGTTCTCCGCCGGGTCGCCGGGGCCGTTGGAGAGCATGACGCCGTCGGGCGACAGGGCGAGGACCTCCTCCGCCGGGGTGTCCTGCGGCAGAGCAGTGACCTCGCAGCCGCGCCTCCGGAGCTCGCGGACGATGTTGTGCTTGGCGCCGTAATCCATGAGCGCGACGCGGTATTTTTGCTCACCGGCGGCCGGGAACACCTCGCGCTGCCGGCAGCTGCATGCGGCGACCTCACCGGTGACGGCATAGGCCTTGATGAAAGCCCGATCCTCCGGCAGCTCGCGGCAGATGGCGGCGTTCATGACGCCGTTCTCGCGCAGGATGCGGGTCAGCCGGCGCGTGTCGATGCCGCAGACGCCGGGGATGTTATTCTCCCTCAGAAAGGCGTCGACGTCGCCCCGGCTGCGGAAGTTCGACGGCGTGTCGCACCATTCGCGCACGACATAGCCGCGGGCCGCGCATTTTCCCTCAAAATCCTCGGGAATGACGCCGTAGTTTCCGATGAGAGGATAGGTCTGTAGAATGATCTGCCCGGCGTAGCTGGGGTCGGTAAGAGTCTCCGGATAGCCCACCACGCCCGTGGTGAACACCAGCTCGCCGACGGATTCGGTATCCGCGCCAAACGCCTTTCCCTCAAAGACAGCGCCGTTTTCAAGAACAAGATATGCTTTTTCCATGTACCGCTCCTATAATATACGTTCATTGCTCTTATCTAAAATATCAGTATAGCGTAAAGAGAAGAGGGAGAGAAGTATTGTTTTTGTATTGTTACCATACGAGAAAGGTATGCAAGCGAAAACCCGGCCCCGCCGAAGCAGGGCCGGGTATGTATGCGGTGATCGGTCAGGCGTCCGACGACGAGGAGTCGTCCTCAACGGGATCCGGCGGCGTGGTGGCATCCGTGGCATCCGTGTTGCTTGCGGTGTCCGAGGTGTTGTTAGGCGTGTCTATGGGATCCTCCGTGGGGTCCGGGTGCTGCGTCGGCGTATTGGTTGCGGGAGGATCGGTGGGATCGACGGGGGTCAGGATCCCGGGGTCGTTCGGCGTGTCCGTGGGCGAGGGCGTGGCGTCCAGGCCCTCGACAGCGCTCGGCGTGCCGGTCAGAATGGTGAGGCCGGTGTTGGAGTCGTCGGGGGTGCTCGTGGGGACGGCCGTCCGAAGCTGGAAGATAACGATCTGCTTGGCATTTTTGCTGTCCGTGCCGACCGAAGCGCTGAATTCGGAATCGGTCGTCGTCCCCTCGCCGTCGGTGACCTCGGTGGTCTCAAAGCCTTCGATATAGTAGGAATCGGGCTCGATGCGGTAGGTCAGGGAGGGGAAGCCCTTGCTGCTCTCCTCCGGCGTGACGGTCTGGGCGAGCCAGCGCGTGCGGGTCTCGTTATCGTTCATGATAATGTGGCTGTTGCTCTCGTCGAGGTTCAGGAACCGGTTGTTGTTCCGAAGCGAGAAACGGTCGGCGTCGCCGTAATACTCGGCGGTAACGGCGGTCCAGAGCATGCCCTCGGTCACGGTGTCGGTGATGGTATAGCGGCCGTCCGAGCCTTTGGTGACCTGGACCTCCACGCCGGCCAGCTTAGTGCCGTCGTAGTTCATGAGGACGGTGGCTTTCAGGGTCTGACCGCCCTGAACGGCGTCAAAGAAGGTGACGTTGTTTTCATCCTGCTCGGTGGTCTGCGCTGCCTCCGCGTCGTCCACGAGAGCAATGACATACGCGCCGTCCACGCTCAGGGAATCGACCTGAACGAACTCGCCGACCTGGACCTGATCGTAAAGGCCGTAGTCGATGGGCTCCGGTGTGGGCTCCGGGGTAGCGGTGGGCTCCGGCGTGGCGGTGGGCTCCGGCGTGGCGGTGGGCTCCGGGGTGGAGCTGATGACCTGGAAGGCAAAGGGAGAGAAGCTGTCTGTCTGGAAGGAGACGGCGTGGTCCTCGATGAGATAGGTCCCGAGAAGCTGCCAAACGCCGTCCGCGTAATGGTAAACGGCCAGACCGTCGTTGTTGGGGAAGCTCAGGTCGGAAACCGTGAGGATGACCGGGAAGCTGGCGGATTTCTTGCCGGACCAGTCGATCTCCAGAAGCGTAAGCTGCGCGCTGGCGTCGACGGTGTCGGGGCGAAGCGTGCCCGCCGTTACGGAGATGTTGTCGGTAATATTTTTACCTTTGGCGTCCTGCGCGGCGATCTGCGTGGAAAGAGAGCTGTCCACATCCGCCTTGGAGCCGAACAGGCCCAATCCGCTTCCGCTGAGGAAGAAACGGACGCAGAGGAAGCCAAGGACAGCGATCACAACCACAAGGGCGATGATGATGAACCAAAGCTTCCAGGAGGAACCATGTTTTGTGTGCATACGATCACTACCTTACTAAATAATTTAGTTTCTCCTATTATATATGACCGGTGAAGAAAACGCAACAAAAAAATTACGAAAAATTACAAATTTGTGCGTTTGTCATAAAATTACATTTTCCGAAAATTGAAATTTGGGACTTGACATATCATAATATTGCCGGTATAATCAAAAGGCTCGTGGCCGAGTAGTTCAGTCGGTTAGAACGCCGGCCTGTCACGCCGGAGGTCGAGGGTTCAAGTCCCTTCTCGGTCGCCAGCTGCTGTAGCTCAGTCGGTAGAGCGCGTCATTGGTAATGACGAGGTCGGCGGTCCGAATCCGCCCAGCAGCTCCATTAAAAAAAGCCTGTAATCCCAACGGATTGCGGGCTTTTTGCTTCCGAATACGACACCACCGGAGTTTGGCTAGGGCTACTCGCTGGGTCAAGCTTAAATTTGCTGCCATGAATCTCAAAAAACTGGCAATTTGGAGTTGGGATACTCCTTCTCTTTCTTCACTTTTCGCCGTCGTCTTCCCATGTTACACGACAACCCCCGTTCTCGCTTTTTGAGAACGGGGGTTCTTTGACTGGCTGAATAACGGCAAGCAGATTTGTTCCCTTGCCGTTATTTTTTGCGAATGGACTGTTCGTATTCCTTCAGCGCGGCGAGGGCTTGCTTGGACATGGGAAGGATCACAAGGATATTGAAGATCGTCATCAGGCCGATACCTACATCGCCCAGGTCCCAGACGAAGGTGTAAGCCGCCAGACCGCCGACAAACAGCATAACCAGCGCCAAAATCTTATAGGCGGTCTGCCAGAGCCACTTATCCCCGAACAGGTATGCTACATTGGAACGGGCATAGAACAGTATCCCGATGAAGGTGGAAAAGCTGAACAGCCACAGGATCACCGCAATAAAAATGACTCCGAACTGCCCCAAATGGTACTGCATGGAAGCCTGGAGCAGGTCCATGCCGCTGAGACCGGTGGTGAGCTGCTCTGGCGTTACCAGCATGATAAACGCGGTACAGCTGCAAATGACGATGGTGTCGATGAAAACGCCAAGGGCCTGCAGCAGGCCGGTTTTTGCCGGGGATCTGGTCTCGCCGGCGGCTGCCGCGCAGGGAGCGGAGCCGGAGCCTGCTTCATTGGAGAACAGGCCGCGCTTGACGCCGTTCATCAAAACCGCGCCGAATCCGCCGGCGGCTGCCTGACGCAGACCAAAGGCTTCCGCGAAGATGCGCTGGAATACAGATGGCAGCACGGCGGCATTTTTTATGATTAGAAACAGGGTCATCACAAAATAGAGGCTGGCCATAATGGGGACAAGGACGTCAAGCACTTTGACTGTGGCGTTTTTACGAAGCACAATGATAGCGGCCAGGACGACCAGAACGATCGTTGTGTAGAGCGGCGGGATATGAAAGGCGTTTTGGAACGCTGAGGAAACGGAATTGCTGATAACTTGGCTGATGCCGCACCAGCAGATAAGGCCGGAAACGGCGAATAGAACCGCGATCACAGAGCGGCGTTTCCGGCTGCCGCCCCGCTTCTGCGCTACAAAGTGATGGATGTAATAGGCCGGGCCTCCCCGGTAGCCTCCATAGAGAGGGTCCTTCTCCTTGTAAAGCTGTGCCAGCGTCGCTTCAATAAAGGCGGTGGAGGAACCGATCAGGGCGGATACCCACATCCAGAATACCGCTCCCGCACCGCCTGCTGAGATGGCCGCTACAACGCCGATCAGGTTCCCCATCCCCACTCGAGTGGCGGTAGATACGATCAGCGCCTGCACTCCGGAGATGGAGCTTCCGTGTGTTTCCTCCCGCTTCTCCGTTACGACGCGCAGCATCTCTGGGAACAGACGGACGGGCAAAAAACGGGTGCGGATCGTAAAATAGATGCCGGTTGGGATCAGCAGGATAACCAGCAGGGAAATCCCGAGCGAACCGCCTCCGGGCAGTGGGATCGTAATAAGGTCGCCCCATAAAAACTGATAAACAGTCGAGACAACATGGATGAGAAGCTCCATAGGCCTTTTCTCCTTCTGCACGCGGCGTTATGCATGGGATGCCGCAAATGCTTTTGCTTTCTTTTGTATCTCCTGTTGCTTTTCCTTGCAAAGAGTATATAATGAAGCTCAGAATTTGTAAAATTGATAATTTAAATAAGAAGGAACAGAAAAATAGATGCTCGGGCGGGCTGCCTGAAAGCTGGGCGTGCGGCCATTGGAAGGCGCGCTGTCCATTTTCAGACAGAGCCTGGCGGGGGGAGCCAAAATGGAGCTGAAGAATCTAAAAACCTTTATTTGCGTGGCCGAATTGGCCAGCTTTACAAAAGCTGCCGAGCGGTTGGGATTTTCCCAGTCCACCATCTCCTTTCAGATCAAGCAGCTGGAAGCGGAATTGGATGTGAAGCTGTTTGAACGGATTCATCACACGGTAAAGCTGACGGAGCGGGGACGGGAGGTCCTGGGGTATGCGCACCGGATGGACAAGCTGATGCAGGAGCTGGCCAACGACTTGAAAGGGGAGGCGGAGATCACCGGCCATATTCGCCTTGCCATGGCCGACTCTCTATGCGGCTTTCTGGGACAGGGCTTTCAGGATTTTTGGGTCTATAATCCGGGTATCAGCCTTAAAATTATCACGGCGGGGACCAAGGAAATGTTTCGTCTGCTGAATCACAATGAGGTGGACTTGGTATTTACGTTAGACAACCATATCTATGACGCCCAATATATGATCCTTCGGGAAGATAAAATCGGGACCCATTTTGTTGCTGCGCCCGACTGCCCTTTGGCAAAGCGGCGGAATGTCTCCATACAAGAAGTAATAAAATACCCATTTCTTCTCACGGAGAAGGGCATGAGCTACCGCAGACTGCTGGATGAGCGGTTGGCCGCTCAGTCCCTGGAAATCAGCCCTATCCTGGAAACAGGCAATGCAGAATTGATCTGCAGGTTGCTGGAACGGGGCGTTGGGTGTTCTTTTCTGCCCGACTACGCTACCGCTGCCGCCGCAGCGGCTGGACGGCTGGCTTATATAGAGGTCGCTGATTTTGAGATCGAGGTTTGGAAACAGCTTTTCTGTCACAGAGACAAATGGATATCGCCCCAGATGCGGCTGGTTATGGAGTATTGCACCATGATATAGAGGCGGCATGCTAAAAAACAAACAGCAAGCGGATTTTTCCGCTTGCCGTTTCAGGCTGCCGAAAAACACGGATTCTCGGAGGGAGAATCCGTGTGTTCATCGTAAATAGATAGTGTACAGATCGCGTGATCGAAACAGCTCGGGAGCGGCAGAATCGGCCGTTGGCGAATTCTATACCTTCCTCTTTGTAGACCGCCTCTGCGTCAGCATCCCCGGATCTGGAGCCGAAGAGCTGCGCTGTCTATGTGATCTTAGACTATGATATCAGCGGCAGAGAGACCTGCCGCTCCCAATTTGGACATAGCCCGGTAGAGGCCGGCGGGGTTTCTGTGTTTCTTCTACTCCAGCACGGAGTGATCGAGCCATTGATTGCCGCGGAAGCGGAGGCGGAAGCAGACATTGCGCACGAGCCAGTCCGTGCACCAGCCGATCCAGACGCCCCAAAGGCCGATGGCGGTATAGCGGCAGAGACCCCAGCTCAGCGCGACGCGGAACGCCCACATGCTGATCGTGCTGATCCACATAGTATAGGCGACGTCTCCGGCGGCGCGCAGGCCGTTCGGCAGGGTGAAAGCCTTGGGCCAGATCAGGCACTTGACGGCAAAGACGGCCCACAGGATCCGGCAGGCCAGCCAGCCTCCCTCCGTCGAGAGGGCGGTAAAGCGCATGATGAGCGGCGCAAGGGCGGAGAGCAGAACGCTGTCGGCCAGGACGACCCAGAAGGAGATGCGTGTGAAGCGGCGGATATAATACCGCGCTTCGTCGGGCTTTCCCCGGCCGATGCACTGTCCGGTGACGGTCAGAAGCCCCGTGCCGACGGCCTGTGCCGGCATGGAGCCGAAAAGTTCGAGCGTAACGACGATGGCCTGCACGGCGATGGCGGTCGTGCCGAGGATGGAGACGGTGCTCTGCACGACGAGACGGCCGAACTGGAACATGCCGTTTTCCACGGCGCTCGGCAGGCCGACCCGCAGGATGCGGCGGATCATGGCAAGATCCGGGCGCAGATGGCGCACGTCGTCCAGGCAGATCGGGCTGGGCTTCGTCTGGAGATAAAGCATGACGGCGGCGCTGACGACGCGGCTTGCCAGCGTAGAGATGGCCGCGCCGGCCACACCCATGCCGAACACAAAGATGAGAAGCGCGTTGCCGGCGATGTTCAGAGCATCTGCCGCCGCCGCGACGAGCATCGGGCGCCGGGAATCGCCGATCGAACGAAAAAGCGCCGCGCTGGAGCTGTACAGCGCGAGAAACGGGTAGCTTGCCGCCGTTATCAGAAGATACACGACCGCCGCGTCCATGACGGCGGCTTCGACGCGGCCGAAAATGAGCCGCAGAATCGGACGGCGTATAAGCATCAGCAGAACGCCGAAGAAGGCCGCCAGCACGAAGCTTGCTACCATAACCTGATGGGCCGCTTTATTTGTATCGTCCTCGTCGCTTCGGCCGATGTACTGGGCGCAGATGATCGTGCCTCCGGCCGCCAGCGCGGAGAAGAAATAGACGAACAGGAGGTTTATGGAGTCGACGAGCGATACGCCGGAGATGGCGGCCTCGCCGACATTGGAGACCATGAGCGTGTCCGCTACGCCCATGAGGCCGGTCAGTACCTGCTCGATGATGAGCGGGATGAGAAGGGAACGAAGCTGTTTTTTGTCAAAAAGCATGATATAAAACGTCTTTTCCTGGAGAATACCGCATCGGGCACTAACATTATATTCATTATTTCCACAATTGCAAGAGGCGATGGAGCATGGTATAATCGGAACGCTATGGAACATTTTGAAACAGATTACTTACAGACAAGACGGGCGGTCATTGCCCGCAATTTTCCAAATCTGAACGACCGGCAGCGGGAAGCGGTCATGGCGACTGAGGGACCGCTGCTCATCCTCGCAGGCGCCGGAAGCGGAAAAACGACGGTGCTGATCAACCGCATCGCGAACCTGATGAAATACGGCCGGGCCTCCGACAGCCAGGAGCTTCCGCCGGATGCGGACGAGGACAAGCTTGCGGTCATGAAAGCCTACCTCAGCGGCGACGCTTCGTGCCGGCGGGAGGCGGAGACGTATGCCGCCTTCGAGCCGGTGGAGCCGTGGCGCATCCTGGCCATCACGTTCACGAACAAGGCTGCGGGGGAGCTTAAGGACCGCCTGAACGCCATGCTCGGCCCGGCGGCGGAGGACATATGGGCGCGGACCTTCCACTCCGCCTGCGTGCGCATCCTGCGCCGGGACGCGGACAAGCTCGGCTATCCGAACGGGTTCACGATCTATGACACCGCCGACCGCACCGCGGTGATGAAGCGGATCATTAAGGAGCTGAACCGGGACGAGAAGCTCTATCCGCCGAAGTGGGTCCTCGGCATCATCGATAAGGCCAAGGACAAAATGCAGTCCCCGGCGCAGTTTTCGGCGATCGCGGACCGGACCGGCGATTTCCGCATGCAGGGCGTGGCGGAGCTGTACGAGGCATATGAAAAGCGCCTGCGCGGCGCCGGGGCCATGGACTTTGAGGACCTGATCTACAACACCGTGCGCCTGCTTCAGGAGCATGAGGATGTGCGGGCGTATTATCAGCGAAAGTTCCGGTACGTCCTCATCGACGAGTATCAGGACACGAACAACCTGCAATATCTGCTCGCGAGCCTGCTGGCCGGGGGACACCAAAATATATGCGTCGTCGGCGACGACGACCAGTCGATCTACGCCTTCCGCGGCGCGACGATCGAGAACATCCTGTCCTTCGAGGAGCAGTACCAGCATTCCCGGGTCATACGGCTCGAGCAGAACTACCGCTCCACGGGGCATATTCTGGACGCCGCGAACGGCGTCGTCGCGCACAACACCGGGCGGAAGGGAAAACGCCTCTGGACGAAGGCCGGGGACGGCGATCGCATCACGCTCTATGTCGCCCGGAACGAGGACGACGAGGCGCAGTACATCGTGCGGCAGGTTTTGCAGGCCGTACAGCAGGGGGATAATCTCCGCGACCACGCGGTGCTGTACCGGCTGAACGCGCAGTCCCGCTCGATCGAGCAGGCGTTCCTGCGAAACGGCATCCGCCCCCGCATCGTGAAGGGCAATCCGTTCTTTGAGCGGGCCGAGATCAAAGATCTGATGGCCTATTTCTTCGTGCTTCTGAATCCTGCGGACGAGCTGCGCCTGCTGCGTATCATCAATGTTCCGGTGCGCGGCATCGGAAACGCCACCATCGAAAAAGCCCGGGCCGCCGCGGAGCAGAATGGGCTCCCGCTGTTCACGGTGATCGCCATGGCGGACCGCTTCCCGGAGCTGTCCAGAGCGGCCGAGAAGCTCAAGGCGTTTGCCGCGATGATGAACGAGCTGTCCGCCATGACGCAGACCGCGACGCTGGAGGAGCTGTACGACGCGCTGCTAGAGAGGACCGGCTATGCCCGGGCTCTCATGGAAACGAAGTCCGAGGAAAATCTCAACCGCCTGGAAAATGTCCGGGAGCTCAAGAGCTTCATCGCCACGCATGTGAAGCAGAGCGGCGACAATTCGCTCGCGGGCTTCCTCGACGAGGTGAGCCTGTATACCGACCTGCAGAATGTGAACGCGGACGATAACACGGTCACGCTCATGACGATCCACTCCGCCAAGGGCCTTGAATTTCCCACGGTGTTCATCGCCGGTATGGAGGAGGGCCTGTTCCCCTCGCTGCAGGCCATCGGGGAGTCGGAGCAGATGGAGGAGGAACGGCGCCTTGCCTATGTCGCGATCACGCGCGCCAAGAAACGCCTGTATATCACGAGCGCCCGGCAGCGCATGGTGTTCGGACAGACGGCTTCCCACCGGATCAGCCGGTTCGTGGATGAGATCCCGCCGGAGCATATCGACCGGCCGTATTCCGAGCTCAAGCCGGCGTACTTTGATTTTGATGATGTGCCGCAAAAAAAGACCGAGTGGCCGCCGAAGAAAAAGACGATTGCGCCGCCATCGGCCAAGTACGCCGCGGCGGGCGTGGATTTCAGCGTGGGCGATCATGTTTATCACAGCGCTTTCAAGGATGGCGTCATCGTGAACATGACCCCGATGGGCGGCGATCATCTCGTAGAGATCGACTTCCGGGGCGCGGGGGTCAAGCGTCTCATGCTCAGGGCTGCCTTGCGCTATATGGAAAAACGCTGAAACGATAAAAAAAGACGGAAGCGGCAGCTTCCGTCTTTTTACAGCCTGTCAAAGAACTCCCCAAATAAGGGGAGTTTTTGGTATAATGGGGTTAGGAATTATGCGGGGGTATAGAGATAGAGGAATGGAGAAAAGACTCGCGGCGGGATGTGGTGATAACGGATATAGATGCGCTGGTGCCGGAGGAGCACCTGCTGCGGAAAATAGAAAAAGTCATGGACTACGACTGGCTGTATGAGCGGCTGAACCCGTATTACAACCATGAGGTAGGCCGTCCCGGCACAGACCCGGTGGTGCTCATAAAGATGGTGCTGATCCAGCATCTGTTTGGGATACCCTCCCTGCGGCAGACGCGAAGAGAGATTCAAGTAAATATGGCATATCGTTGGTTTCTGGGATATGGGCTATTGGAGAACATCCCGCACTTTGCGACGGTGAGCTACGCGTTCTGCAAACGGCTGCCGCCGGAGCTGGGAGCGGAGATATTCGAGCATATTCTGAACAAGGCGATAAATCACCGGATGGTAGATCCGCGGGAGATCTATATAGACGGAACGCATATCAAGGCGTCTGCGAACAAGAAGAAGTACCAGAAGGAGCAAGTGAAGAGGACGGCGAAGGTCTACGAGGAGCAGCTGCTGGATAATAGTCAATAAAGTGGACAAGCAAAAATGCTAAAAAAGTGCTGTTCG
>CAYOSI010000002.1:6331-151229 GCA_964406615.1 uncultured Oscillospiraceae bacterium | reverse complement strand
TTTCCGATATAAATTGCGCCTATATCAGCGACAATATAAATCCGATCATCGAACCGTTATTCGCTGAATTGGAATGCACAATCAACAAGCTCGCATCGGATATATGTGACGGCCCTTCCTAGCGGTTTTTTCGCGAGGAAGGGAAAAATGCCGCCTGCCGGACTACCCTTCGGGGCATGTTGCAAAATGAGAAAGAAGGCGACGCGCGAGATAGCGGGTAAAAGCAAGCCGAAACGAACAAAAAGCGCCCGGAATGTGGAAATTTTCCTCATTTTGGGCGCACTTTAACAAACGCCGGCACACTCTCCGGCGTCATAATGTGGAAAAATTTCAGTTTTTTACCGTCTATGCCGTATTCAGCATGGATAGATGTGACTTCAGGCGTCCGGCTTCACGTTTTTTCCAGCGTTTTTTGAGATTAAACCCCATCGCCAGGAGAAGCAGCTCCGTGCGCACATTCTTCCTGCCTCTGGTCAGGAACCGCCGAAAGCCGAAATCACTTTTCAGCAAGCCAAAGGCTCCCTCAACTTGGATGGAACGGCATATCCGCAGATAGACGCCTTCTTCCGTGGTGATGTTCGCCTCGGAGATCGCACGCTTCTCCTTGGACTGCTTGCGGACACGAAGCGCTTTTGGCTTGTTGGGGTCGCTGGCCCTGCAGCATTCGCGCCTGTGGGAACAGCTTAATTTTAACGCAAACAAAGGCGCCGGCCAACCCTCTTTGGGGGCAAGCTGACGCCTTTGTTATTGCGCGCGCTATTTTGCAACACGCCCTTTCATGTATTCCCTCCGGGATTTTGGGCAGAATATGGATGGACAAAGGGGGGATATTTATGCGCTTTCTGGTGCTTTGCCTGACTACGCTCGCTTCGTTTGTCACGATGTTCCTCATCGCCAAGGTCATCGGACACAAGCAGATCGCGCAGTTTGATTTCTTTGACTACGTTACCGGCATCACCATCGGCTCCATCGCCGCCGAAATGGCCACCGAGCTGGAGGAGCCGTGGAAGCCCTTCACCGCCATGATTATTTACGGCGCGGTCACGCTGCTGCTGGGGGTCCTCTCCTCCAAGCTTCCGCGCAGCCGCAAATACCTGAACGGCACGCCGACCATCCTCATGGACCACGGCAAGCTGTTCCGCCAAAACCTCAAAAAAGCCCGGCTGGAGCTGAGCGAGTTCATGGCCATGTGCCGCCAGCAGGGGTACTTCGACCTGACGAGCATCCAGACCGCGGTGTTTGAATATAACGGGAAGCTCACCATTCTGCCGGTCAGCACGCAGCGCCCCGTCACGCCGGCGGATATGGCGCTTGCGCCGGAGCAGGAGCTGCTGTTCACCGAGCTCATCATGGACGGGCGCATCCTGGAGGACAATCTCAAGCGCATGGGCCTTGACCGGACCTGGCTCGACAACCAGCTCAAGCAGCAGGGCGTCCGCTCGCCGAAGGACGTTTTTCTCGCGCTCTGCGACCGGAACCTCAAATTCGTGCTCTACGAAAACACCCTGCCGCCGGGCTGACGCTTTACTTTCCGCGGGTTTTATTGTAAACTGATCGGGAGAGACGCACCGTCTCTCCCGAATTTTTTGCCGTATGAGGTGTCTTATGGATCTCGTCCGCGACGACCTGGGCCGGGTTTTCCGCCGGTATCTCTTCCCCTCGATGGGCAGCGCGCTCATCATGACCATATATGCCACCGTGGACTCGATCGCCGTCGGGCAGGCGGAGGGCCCCGCCGGTGCGGCGGCCATGGCCGTTATCAACCCGCTGTACGGCGTCATTGTGTTCCTGTCGCTGCTCTGCGGCATCGGCGGCGCGGTGCTCATGAGCGCCGCCCGCGGCGAGGGCCGCGACGACGAGGGCTGCCGCTGGTTCAGCGCCTCCCTCCTCGTCATGGGCGTCCTGACCGCCGCCGTATGGCTCCTGCTCCTGCTCGGCCATGACCGCATCTTCACCGCTTTCGGCGCGGATGCCGCGATCCTCGCGCTTGTGAACCGCTACGCGCGCTGGATCATCTGGACGCTCCCGTTTTTCGTCGCGGCGATCTATCTTGCCTGCCTCGTCCGAAACGACGGCGATCCCGGCCTTGCCATGCGCGCCACGCTGATCGGCGGCGCGCTGAATATCTTCGGCGACTGGTTCTTCGTGTTCCCCCTGCGCATGGGCATCAGCGGCGCGGGCCTTGCCACGATGCTCAGCAATCTCGTGCAGGTCGTCATCCTCGGCACGCATTTTGTTTCCGCCAAAAACACGATCCGCTTCCGCAAGCCGGACCGCTTGGGATTCCGAACAAAAATGCTCCTGTCCGTCGGCTTCGGCGCGGGCATGCTCGATCTGGCGAACGTCATTTTGTTCAGCCTTGTGAACAACCAGCTCATGCGGTACGGCGGCGTGAACTACCTCGCCGTTTTCGGCGCGATCAGCACCGTCGCCACGCTGTTCCAGTCGTTTTTCAGCGGCATCGGACAGGCGATGCAGCCCATTGCCTCCGTGAACTGCGGCGCGCATGAAACAGAGCGCACCCACCGTCTGCTGCGTCTGGCAATGACCGTCGCTCTTTCCCTCGGCGCCGTGTTCACCACTCTGTGCATGGCGGCGCCCACCTTCATCATTCGCCTGTTCATGAGCGACAGCGACGCGGTCCTTGCCGTCGCGCCGCCGGTCGTCCGGCTGTATTCGGTCATTTTCCTCTTTATGAGCGCAAACATCGTCTCGATCTATTATTTGCAGGCCACCGTTCATACCCGCGCCTCCAACACCGTTTCCCTGCTGCGCGGCCTCCTCGTCAGCGGCGTCCTGGTCCTCGCCCTGCCGCCGTTTTTCGGCGTACTCGGCGTTTGGGCCGCGCTGCCGATTTCGGAAATTCTCGTATGCTGCCTTGCCGTGATCCTTCTCGTCCGCGCCCTCCGCGCTGACCAGACAGCGTAATACATATAAAAACGACGGTCTTTCCGACCGTCGTTTTCTTATGCTCCGAAGTTTTCAATTACGATCTGTGCCCGCTCCCGGATGCCGAACGCCGCGTGGTAGGCGTGTTCCATCGGGACCCAGCAGGTCCGAAAGACCTCCCACGCTTCCGACCCGCCGCGCCGGAGAATGCGCCGCTCCTGGAGTGCAGGTGAAACGGCAAAAAAGGCCGTCACCTCCGCGTAATCGCCGAAGCGGGGATGCAGCGCGTACGCTCCCTCAACGATGACGACCGGCGAGGCCGGCAGCGTCACCGTGCCGTCATAGTCCATAACGGCACAGCAGAACCGCCGGTACGAAAATGCTGTCCCGGCGGTAAGCGGCTTGAGTACCTCCGCCTGGAAGCGCTCATAATGCACATTCCCCCCAGGCTCCGCCAGCCGTGCCTCCGTGCGCAGCGCAGGCGGAAGAAAAAAGTCGTCCATATGCACCACCGGCGCATCCCACCGGCGCGAGAGGACCCCGGCCGCGGTGGTCTTGCCGGCGGCGGCCATGCCGTCAACGGCGAGAATGACGCGCTCGTCCGCCCGCATCCGCGTCTCCACGGCGTTGATGACGCTTTGAAGCGTTCCGTTCACGGCCTACTCCATGAGCTTCGTCCGGCGCAGCATCACGACGATGGGCGGGATGAGGACGATATGCAGAACGATGCCGGGGACGGCGTTCGTGAATGCGCCTGCGAGGAAGGCCGCCCAGGTAAAGCCGCTCTCGCTCACACCGGAGATGACCGCCCGGACGACGCCCCAGATGATGCGGCCGCCGAGCATGGCGGCGATCAGCGACGCATAGACGCCCCAGGCCTTCTTCGGCAGAGCGCGATAGAGAATCCCTGTCAGGGCACCGTAGGCCGCCAGCTCAAAGCACATGGCAACGCCGGTCGGGAAGATGGGCGGCATGCCGAACAGGACAAAGCGCAGCAGCGGCGCGATGAAGCCGACGGCGAGCGCATACCACGGGCCGCAGATGAACCCGCACAGCAGCACGGGAATATGCATCGGGCAGAGCGCGTTCCCGATCTGCGGGATCTGGCCCGTGAGGAATGGGAGCACCAGGCACAGCGCCAGGCACACGGCGGCGGAAACAAGCTCCCGGAGGTTGTTTCTGGTTTTCATATGAGAAGAAACGTCCTTTCAAAAAAATACCACGCAGGAAAAGCCCCCGGTTTTGGGAGCGATACCTTCGTGGTATGATCTGCGCGGCGCCTGGAACAGATTGTACAAGGCCGGCTTGACCGGCCGTTAATCGCTGAGAATGGCTTTGAGCTCCTCCACCGCGGCGGCGACAAGCTCACTGAAGGAGAGCGGGCGGACCCCGACGATGCGGGTCGCGCACATATTCACGGGAAGCAGCAGCTTTACCGCCCGGCTCTGCCCGATGGCTGCGGCCATCGCAGGGGTGATTTCACCCAGCAAAGCGTCAGCGGTGAGAATGCCCACCGGCCCAAGTATCACATCCGCACTGCGGCATGCGACGATCACCGGGTTTTCCCCGGTCGCCCCGGCGTCCGCACCGGCCTTGAGCATGCTGGCGGTGGCGATGCTGTTTGTACCGACGGCCAGAATCTCGCATGATAAGGAGGCGGCACGGATCTGCTCCACCATCATGCGGCCCAGCCGGCCGCCCTGTCCGTCGATCACAACTACTTTCGTTTCCTTCATGCTCCTATCATACCGTCTTTTCCCGCCGAACGCAAGCATAAAATTCCGCCGCCTTGACGCGCCCGCGGCATGTGCGTTATAATTTAAGCAATTCTTCCGCGGCGTGAACCGTCCGACCGCCCGAAAACAAGGAGGTTTTCTTATGGCCGGCATTATGGACTACCTGGACTGGCGGGGCGATATCCCCTTCGCCGCCGACCCCCTCAACGAGGTGGACAGCTACATCCTCGCAAAAATCGGCTGCCCGGATTTCTCCGGCTTCATACCCGGCGACGCGCATTCCGTCGATATCCGCACGGCGGTGGACGCTTACTTCGCCGCCTACGGGCAGGACGGGAATTTCCTCGGCCGGCTTGCCTCGGAGAGCATCGGCCCGATGATTCACCGGCTGCCGGATACCGTCCGCTTCGGCGACCTGCGCCTGAGCGGCTTTGTGAAGCTGCTTGACCCCGACGCCACCGAGCAGTTTTCCGCGCTGACGATCCTTCTGCCGACCGGCTCGGTCTATGTCAGCTTCCGCGGCACGGATGACACGCTCACCGGCTGGAAGGAGAACCTGATGATGGCCGTTACGGACACCATCCCCGCGCAGACCGACGCGCTGCGATATCTCACCTGGGCCGCGGAGATGTACGACGGTCCGCTGATCGTCGGCGGTCATTCCAAGGGCGGCAACCTCGCCGTCTATGCCGCCGCCATGGCCGAGCCCGCCGTCCGGGAACGCATCACCGCCGTCCACAACCACGACGGCCCCGGCTTCTCCCCGGAGTTCTTCGCAAGCGCAGGTTATCAGGCCATTCGCCCGCGGCTCCGGACCTTCCTGCCGCAGTATTCCATCGTCGGCATGCTGCTGCCGCGCGAGGAGGACGTCACCATCGTAAAGAGCAGCCGCGCCGGGATGGCGGCGCATGACGGCTTCCAGTGGGAGGTGCTCGGCCCGCGCTTTGTGCGCTGCGAGGATTTCAGCCGCAGCACCCGCGTGTTCGAGGAGTCCATGCAGACGATCCTGCGGGACATGGATATGGAGTCCCGAACGGAGTTCATCCGCGAGCTGTTCGACACCCTCGCCGCCACGGGCGCGCTCACCATCACGGATATTACCGAGCTTCACGCCCGCCGCGCGCTGGAGCTGGGCCGCAGGATATACCGCCAGCCGGAGGTACACAAGTTCGTCACGCGGCTCATTGAGCTGATGGCACGCGATTTTGCCCCTCATTGGGACAATCCGGACGACTTGACAAAATCACGCCGGGAGTGATATCATCTCCCTTGCTGAAAATCAAATCGGGACCTGAGAACGACACATGTAGTGCTTGGCACGTAAATCTGATTACGGAACACCGCAATTGGGTACTGCCGCACCGTGTGTCGTTTTTTGCGCCTCAAAGAAGAAAAGGAGTCTTTCATTTATGCCGAGAAATCAGTTCCAGCGAATGTTCTTTGCCTTTGTCACCGTGGTCATCACGGTGCACGCCTACGTGTTTTACAGCCTGTACGTCGTGAACGGAAGCACGCTCATGCAGATCACCGGCGCCGCCAGCGTGCTCGGCGCGATCCGCGCACAGGGCGGCGTCTATATGTTCGGGCGGATGCTCCCCATCTGGGCCGTTATCCTCGTTGAGTTCTGCCTCGCCTTTGCGCTCGAAAACCTCGTCGGCAGTCCGATGTCCTTCCGGCTCGCCTGCCGCGTTTTTAACCCCCAGAAGAACCATCCCATGATGTTCGAGACCGCAATCATCTGCGCCACCGTCGGCATCATGTGCCCTGCGATGAGCCTCATCGCCGCCGGGCTTTATTATCCATACTACGCCGGGTTCAGCACCTGGACATTCCTCGCAAACTGGCTCAAGCTCGTCTGCTTCAATTTCCCGTTTGCCTATTTCTCCCAGCTCTTTTTCATTCAGCCCGCCGTGCGCACCATCTTTAAATTCGTTTTCCGCAAGGACATTAAGGCCCGCGCGCGGGAGGCCCGCAAAAAGGAGCGGAGCGGCAAAAAGCTCATGCCCTCGAACGAGGCCGACGCCATTGCCGACCTGTTCAAGCGCATTGACGAGATCAAGGACGAGCTCCGCGAAGAGATCGTCGACGCGCTTCTCGAAGAGCGTCAGTCCCAGAAATAAACCAAAACCGCTTCGGCAGGGGCCGGAGCGGTTTCCTTATTTACGTTTCCGCGTCGTAATCCACGCGCTCCAGCGTGAGGCCGTGCGCCGGGGCGGTATAGCCCGCAGGCCGCTCCCCGGCGAAGATCGCGCCGATCTCCTCCGGGCGACGGCGGCCCAGCCCGACCTCGATCAGCGTGCCCGTCAGGATGCGCACCATGTTATACAGGAAACCGCTTCCATGAAAGAAAACCTCGATTTTTTCTCCGTCCCGGACAAGGCGGATCGTATCCACCGTGCGCACGGTGGATTTTTTGGTCCGTTTGCTCGCGCAGAACGGCCGGAAATCATGCTCGCCGCAAAGCTGCGCCGCAGCGGCTTCCATCGCCGTCGTATCCAGCGGCCCGGCGACCCGGTACTCAAACCGCTGCCGGAACACATCCGGCGTCGGGCCGTTGTGGATGCGGTAGCAATACAGCTTCCCGCGCGCATGGAGCCGGGCGTGAAAGCGCTCGGGCATCTTCTCAACCGCGAGAACGGCAATATCCTCGGGCAAATACTGATTGCAGTACGTCATAATCTCCGCCGGGGCGGTGGCAAACGCGGTCTTGAAATTGGCGGTCTGCCCGGCTGCATGCACGCCGGCATCCGTGCGCCCGGCTCCGTTTACCTCGACCGCCTCCCCGGTCAGCTTCGACAGGAGCGCTTCGAGCTTCCCCTGGATCGTCCGGCCATAGTCCTTCGAGCCCCGCTCGCCCAGCTTCTGCCAGCCGAGATACCGCGTCCCGTCATAGGCGAGGGTGAGCTTATAATTTTTTGTCTCCATTCACAGCACCCCGAAAAAAGCAGGGACACGGACCAGCCCGCATCCCTGCTTGCAAAATCACACCATGTCCGCCAGATCGCAGATGAGGCGTTCGGACTTTTCCCAGCCGAGGCAGGGGTCGGTGATGGATTTCCCGTACACACCGCCGCCGACGGGCTGGCAGCCGTCCTCGATGTAGCTTTCGATCATCAGGCCCTTGACCATCTTATGCACGGTCCCGCTCAGCCGGCGGTTGTGCATGACCTCCTTGGCAATGCGGATCTGCTCGAAATACTGCTTGTTGGAATTGGAATGGTTCGCATCAATGACGATCGCGGGATGGGAAAGCTCCGGATGCTGCTCATACAGCTCGCTGACAAGCAGGATATCCTCGAAGTGGTAGTTCGGGTGCGCATGTCCCTGCTTGTTCACATAGCCGCGCAGGATCGCGTGCGCATAGGGGTTCCCCTGCGAATGGACCTCCCAGTTGCGGTAGATGAAGGTATGCCGGCTCTGCGCGGCGATGATCGCGTTCATCATGACGGAGAAATCGCCGGAGGTGGGGTTTTTCATGCCCACGGGCACGTCGATGCCGCTGGAGGTCAGGCGGTGCTGCTGGTTCTCCACCGACCGTGCGCCGACGGCGACATAGCCGAGGATGTCGTCCAGGTACTTATAGTTCTCGGTATAGAGCATCTCATCGGCGCAGGTGAAGCCCGTCTCCGCGACGACTTTCATGTGCATCTCGCGGATGGCGATGAGGCCCTTGAACATATCCGGCTTCTCCTCCGGGTTCGGCTGATGGAGCATGCCCTTATAGCCCTTGCCGGTGGTGCGGGGCTTGTTCGTGTATACGCGGGGCATGATGAAGATTTTATCCTCGACCCGGTCCTGCACCTTGCGCAGACGGGTCATATAGTCGAGCACGCTGTCCAGCCGGTCGGCCGAGCAGGGGCCGATGAGCAGAAGCAGCCGGTCATCCTCCCCGGACAGAATGGCCTTGAGCTGCCGGTCGCGCTCTTCAAACGTACGCTTCATGTCCTCCGTCAGGGGATACATCTTCTTGACCTCCTGCGGGATGGTCAGCCTGCGCACAAATTCCAGATTCATGGTTTCTTCTCCTTTTGATACGTTACACTATAAATTTAGCGCACTAAATCCGCGATGTCAACCGATATTTCCACGGAAAACGCTTTATCATCGGCGAAAAAATCTGTATAATAGCACCAACACCACGATATACAGGGAAGAATATCATGCCGAACATCCTTGAGATCACCGACTTTTCCGACCCCCGGCTCGACATATACGCCCGCCTGACCGAAAACCAGCTCCGCAGCGGTCACGGGCTTGCCGATCCGCTTTTCATCGCGGAGAGCCCGAACGTCATTCACCGCGCGCTCGACGCCGGCTTCGAGCCGGCGTCCCTTCTGATGGAGCGGAAGCATATCGGCGGACAGGCCGCCGGCGTCATCGCCCGCTGCGGGGATATCCCCGTCTTTACGTCCACGATCGACGTGCTGAAGGAGCTGACCGGCTTTCCGCTGACGCGCGGCGTTTTATGCGCCATGCGGCGAAAGGCGCTGCCTTCGATGGCGGAGGTCTGCCAAAACGCCCGGCGCATCGCCGTTTTGGAGGACGTCATGAACCCGACCAATCTCGGCGCGATCTTCCGCTCGGCGGCGGCCCTCGGCATGGACGCGGTGCTCCTCACGCCCGCCTGCACCGACCCGCTGTATCGCCGCTGCGTCCGCGTCAGCATGGGCACGGTGTTCCAGGTGCCGTGGGCGTACACCGCCGCCGCGCTTTCCGATTGGCCCCATCCGGGGCTTGAGCAGCTTGCGGAAATGGGCTTTTCCACCGCCGCCATGGCCCTGCGGGACGACTCCCTTGCCGTGGACGATCCCCTGCTTGTGACGGCGGAGCGTCTCGCCGTTGTCCTCGGAACGGAGGGAGACGGCCTCGCCGGCGAGACCATCGCCCGGTGCGATCACACCGTCCGGATCCCGATGTCCCACGGCGTGGACTCGCTGAACGTCGCCGCGGCCAGCGCCGTCGCGTTCTGGGTGCTCGGAAATCACATATAGGAAAACGACCGCATCGACGGATGTGGTCGTTTGGTTTGCCGTTATCAGCCGCCGAACACCGCGAGCAGGAAGCCCGCCGCGACCGCAGAGCCGATGACGCCGGCCACATTCGGGCCCATGGCGTGCATAAGCAGGAAGTTCGCGGGGTTGGCGCGCTGGCCCTCCTTCTGCGATACACGGGCCGCCATCGGGACGGCCGACACGCCGGCGGAGCCGATGAGGGGGTTGATCTTACCGCCGGAGAGCTTATACATGAGCTTTCCGAGCAGCAGGCCGCCGACCGTCGCAAACTCGAAGGCGATGAGGCCGAGCACCACGATGAAGATCGTCTGCCAGGTCAGGAAGCGGTAATACACCGCCGTTGCGCCCACGGAGGTGGACAGGAAGATCGTGACGATGTTCATCATCGCGTTCTGCGCGGTGTCGGACAGGCGGTCGGTAAGACCGGATTCCTTGAAGAGGTTGCCGAGCATCAGGCAGCCCAGCAGCGGCGCGACCGACGGCAGCAGCAGCACCACAAACACCGTGACAACGATGGGGAACAGGATCTTCTGCTTCTGCGACACGGGACGAAGCTGCTCCATTTTGCACTCCCGCTCCTCCTTGGTGGTGAGCAGGCGCATGACGGGCGGCTGGATCAGCGGGATCAGCGCCATATAGGAATACGCCGCGATCGCGATCGGCGCCAGGTAATCCGGCGCGAGCTTCGAGGTGAGCCAGATCGCCGTCGGGCCGTCCGCGCCGCCGATGATGCCGATGGACGCGGCAACGTTCGGGTCAAAGCCAAACAGGCCGATGGCCATCAGAAACGCCGCGAAAATGCCGAGCTGCGCCGCCGCGCCGAGGAGCAGGCTCTTCGGATTCGCAAGCAGCGGGCCGAAATCCGTCATCGCGCCGACGCCCATGAAGATCAGCGACGGGTACAGGCCGGATTTCACGCCGATATAGAGGATGTCCAGCAGGCCGCCGTCATGGACGATGTCGGTCAGCCGGATCTCCCCCGCGATATACGCATCCCACAGCTCGGGGTGGTACATCTCCGAGCCGGGCAGGTTCGTCAGCAGCATGCCGAAGGCGATGCCGACGAGCAGCAGCGGCTCGAATTTCTTCACAAGGCCCAGATACAGCAGGACGCAGGCGATCACGATCATCACGATCTGCCGCCAGTCGTCCAGCAGCATACAAAAGCCCGAGGTCTGCCACAAATTGGACAGCGTGGTCAGTATGTTAGCCATGGTCCCTCCCTCAGATGACGAGCAGGGTATCCCCGGTGGCGACCGCCGCGCCCTTGGTCACGGCGATCTGCTTCACAACGCCGTCGGCGGGAGCCACGACCTCGTTTTCCATCTTCATGGCCTCGATCAGGACGAGGACCTGCCCCGCCTTCACGGCGTCTCCCTCCTTGACCTGGACGGCCAGGATGCTGCCGGGCAGGGGCGCGGACACGACCGTGCCGGAGACGGCCGCCACAGGAGCCGCCGGGGCCGGCGCTGCCGCTGCGGGAACAGCCGCCGCAGCCGCCGCAGCCGCCGGTACGGGGACGGCCGGGGCCGCCGGCGCAAGCGCCTCGTATTCGTCGAGGATCATGGCCTCGCCGCGTTCGACCTCCACCTCGTAGGTGCGGCCCTTGAGAGTGATCTTATACTTCATCGTCGTTCTCCTTTATTTCCCGGATGGAGATGAACCGCAGCTCGTTGAGCGGCGCCTTCAGCTCGTCGGCCGTGATCGCCATGAGCATGGCGGCGGTGCGGGGATCGGTGTCATAGAGCTTCACATCCCCGGCGGAACCGGGGGCTGTCCTCACGGACGCCGGGGCCTCGGCGGAAGAAACGGGCGCAGGCTGTTTCTTCCGCTCGCCGCTGACGGCGGTCATAAGCTGGATGATGACCATCAGCAGGATCAGCGCGAAAAACACCACGCACATCCCCAGCAGGGAATAGATCAGCGCATCTCCAAAGCTCATGTCGCATCTCCGATCTCCTCGATAGTATAGCGGCAGACCTTTTCCTCGCGCTCCCGGCGCTCGGCAAAGAACTTTTCCGCCACCTGCGGGAACGCGATATAGCTCAGCACATCCTCCTCGCAGCGGGCGTCGCTGCCCAGCGCGGCCTCGGCCTTCTCGTATACATCGGCCGGCAGGCTGTCGGCATAGCGGCCCTCAATGGGCTTTTCATCCCCCAGGATCTTCGCCCGGACGGCGGGGTCGATGGGAGCGGGCGTGACGCCGTACTCGCCGCGGCAGTACGCACGGATCTCCGCGCCGACGTTTTTATACCGCTCGCCGGAGAGGACGTTCTGCACCGCCTGCGTCCCGACGAGCTGGCTCGTCGGCGTGACCAGCGGGGGATAGCCCATGTCGGCCCGCACCTTCGGCGTCTCGAGCAGGGCCTCCTCGAACTTATCGAGCGCGTTCATCATCTTGAGCTGGCTGAGCAGGTTCGACAGCATGCCGCCGGGGATCTGATAGGTCAGACACTGCGTGTCGGTCGTCAGGGAAATGGGGTTGAGCGTGCCGTCGGCGATGAAATCCGCACGGACGGGCTTGAAGAAGTTCGCCATCTCCAACAGCTTATCGTCCTGCAGGCCCGTGTCGTACCCCAGCTCCCGCAGCGCAAAGTGGAGCGTCTCGGTCGCAGGCTGGGACGTGCCGCCGGAAAACGGCGATATCGCCGTGTCGATCACATCCGCGCCGGCCTCCACGCCCTTCAGATAGGTCATGAACGCAAGCCCGGTCGTGCAGTGGGTATGCAGCACAACGGGGAGGTCGACCGCGTCCTTGATCGCGGACACGAGGTCGTAGCAGCTCTTCGGCGAGAGGATGCCCGCCATGTCCTTGATGCAGATCGAGGCGACGCCCATCTGCTTGAGCTCCTTCACCATCGCCACATACTTTTCGAGCGTATGGACGGGGCTCGTCGTATAGGAGATCGTGCCGGAGGCCATCGCCCCGCATTTCAGCGTCTCCTCAACGGCGACCTTGAGGTTGTTCGTGTCGTTGAGCGCGTCGAAAATGCGGATGATGTCGATGCCGTTTCTCACAGACGCCCGCACGAACCGGCGCACGACGTCGTCGCTGTAATGCTTATAGCCCAGGATATTCTGGCCGCGCAGCAGCATCTGCAGCTTGGTGTTCGGCATCCTGGCGCGGATCTTCCGCAGCCGCTCCCAGGGGTCCTCCTGCAGATAGCGCAGGCACACATCAAAGGTGGCGCCGCCCCATACCTCCGCAGAGTAGAACCCGGCCTGGTCTATCGTCTCCAGAATGGGCTCAAACCGGTCGTACGGCAGACGGGTTGCCACAAGAGACTGATTCGCGTCGCGCAGAACCGTCTCGGTAAAACGCACGTTCATGGCTCCTCCTTCTCAGATGAAAAAATTTTGCCGTTTTTATGAATATTCGTGATTATATCATGCGGTCATTTGTTTGACAATGGAAATTCATAAGATAAAATAATAACAAGTGTCAAGATTTCGTTAAAGCTTAATCACTCCACGAGGATATGCCCCGCCCCGCGCAAAAAGACCGACCCCGCATGGGATCGGCCCTTTATTTCAGGAAGCCCTAATCTCCTTGACCCACCGGCCGGTGCAGTAGCGGATGAAGCAGACGATGCCCTTGAGCGGAAATTCCATCCGCAGCAGGAAATAGACCCAGAACGGGCTCAGATGCCAGACAAAGCCCGCCAGCGCACCCAGCGGCAGGGAGATGAACCAGACGCAGCTTGAATCCGCCAGCAGCAGAAAGCGCGTATCGCCGCCGCCGCGCAGGATGCCCTTTGAGATGACGTACGCGATGGTTTGCAGCGGCAGCATGAGGTAGTTGCAGACCATGATATCGTGGACGATGGACGCCGTCCCGGCCTCAATGGCATACAGCCCCGTATACGGTCCCTCCAGCAGCGCCAGCGGAATAATCATGACAAGCCCGAACAAAAACGACAGCAGGATATAGGTATTGCTCTCCCGCCGGGCGCGGGGGATGTCGCCCTCGCCGATGGTGTTTCCGATGACGATCGCCGAGGCGCCCGCCATGCCGATATTCAGCACCGTGATGAGCTGGATGAGGGAGTTAGCGATCGAGACGGCGGCGGAGATCTCCGCGGAGATATGGCCATAGATCGCGCTTGTCAGCGCAAGGCTCAGGCCCAGCAGCGTGTCGGAAAACAGGACCGGCAGACTGTAGCGGGAATACTCCCGCCGCAGCGGACCGCCGGGCAGCGCAAGATGCCGGATGCGGAACGCGAAGATCTTTTCCCTGCCGATGAAATAGCCGAACACGAACAGAAATTCAAACGCCCGGGCGATCACGGTGCCGACCGCCGCGCCGACAAGCTCCAGCCGCGGTGCGCCGAGCTTACCGAAAATGAACACCCAGTTGAAGAAGAAATTCAGGAAAAACGCGATCCCGGAGCCGATCAGCGGGATATTCACCCGTCCCACGCTGCGCATGAGATAGGTCGCCGTCGAGGAGAGCCCCGCCAGCAGGAAGGTTGTGCCGATGAGGCGCATATACGGCACGCCGACCTCGATAACGGCGGCGTCGCTTGTAAAGACCCGCAGCGCCG
This sequence comes from uncultured Oscillospiraceae bacterium, assembly GCA_964406615.1. GTDB lineage: Bacteria > Bacillota > Clostridia > Oscillospirales > Oscillospiraceae > CAJOIG01. Next base: position 137,048 of record CAYOSI010000002.1, on the reverse strand, counting down.
CTGCGGGCCACACCACCGTCAGAATCGTGAACGCCGCGCAGACAGCGACCGTCACACGTAGCGCCATCGCCGTCGTGACGCGCATGGGCTCGATTTCCTTCCGGCCCCAGAACTGGCTCGACATGACCACCGCGCCGGAGCCGAGGCCCATGCAGATGAATTGGAAAAACGAATACACCTGGTTGCCGAAAGCCGCCGCCGCAATGGAGGTCTCGCCAAAGGAGCCGATCATCAGGTTGTCCAGGAAGTTGATGCCGATGGTGATGAGCTGCTGGAGGATCACCGGCAGCATGAGAACCAGCGTCTTGCGGAAAAACGCCCGGTTTTGAAACGAAAACTTTGTCGCGAGAATCATAGAGCTCCCTCAAATTACAAGTTCATCTCCCTGATTATACACTGCCTCCCGCCAAAATGCCAGCCTTAAAAAAGCGCTGTGCCGCGCCGGACCGGATAAAAGGAAAGCAGGCACGGAGAACGTGCCTGCTTTATCGGAGGGGTACCGATCCGCTTTTGAACCTGTCACCAGAATCTGTCGCCCCGCGGCAGAAACCGCATGAGGACGGCGCAGACCTCCGCGCGGGTGGCGTAGCCGGCAGGACGGATGCTTCCGTCGCCGTAGCCGTTGATAATGCGGTTTTGCACGGCCCAGGCCACCGCATCGGCGGCGTAGCTCTGCACGGAGCCGCCGTCCTTGTACGAAGCCAGGGATGCATCCACGGCGGGACATCCCGCCAGCCGATAGAGAATGGTGACAAGCTGCTCCCGCGTGATCGCGCTGTTGGGGGCAAAGGTCGTGTCCGTAATGCCGGTCACTACCTCGCCGGCGGCGGCCCAGCCCACAGCTCTTGCCAGCTCGTCACCGGAGACATCCGTAAAGGAGCTGGTCCCGGCAGCGGGAGAGCCCGTCGCCCGGTACAGCATAAGCACAGCCTGGCCCCTGGTGGTGCGGCCGTTGGGATTGAACGTGTCCGGTGATGTACCCTTGACGACGCCTTGGGTATACGCCTGCTCAACGTCATAGTAATACCAGCTTCCCCTGGCCACATCCTTGAACGTGTCGCCGCTCTCTGTCTCCGACGGCGTCTCCGGCTGCGGCGTCTCCACCGTGGTCTCATCGGGGGGCTGGAAATGTTCGCCCTCCTTTACGATGGCATAGACAAATTCGTCGGCGTCTTGATCCACCGCCAGGGTGACGCCGACGGAATCGGTGTGGGTCGTTGGGTAATCGTATGTCCCCACGCGCTTCACGCGGCCGCCCTTCAGCACCTGCGCCGTGTATCCGTTCTTCAGCTCCAAAGTGACTGTGGCGCCGGTGGTGATCCAATCGGAGCCCATTTTTCCGCCTGTCTCTATGCCGGCCGTCAGCAAAGCGTCATCCTGCACATATTGCGTCATGGGGATCTGCCGCGGAAGCTCCTCGCCCGACAGCCCGACCTGAACATGGATCGTACCGTCGCATGGAGCCAGCAGGATGAACTGGCGCTCCGTGGCCTCGAACGTCTCAAAGCGGTCAAAAGAAGAAAAGAAGTAGGCATCTTCAATTATTTGCCCGTTTTCCACCGTGAGCTTATACTCGGGCTTCAACTGTATTATGATCGTCCCGCGCGGCAGCACGCCGGTATACTGTGTCGGGAACGCAACGATCTCCCACGCTTTCACATGGGGGAGCGTCCCGTCCACGCCGTCATATCGGATCTGTTTGAGGCCCTCCATCGCGCCGGTGATATCCATCGTTACACCGCCGGCCGGCAATGTGACGGTATCGGCCGGTTCGAGAGCAGGAGTCTCTGCCGGCTCAGACGATGCTTCATCCCCATAAACAGGAGGCTCCTCATCTGCCAAGGCGGGAACAAACATACTCAGCGCCAGGATCACGGTCAGCAGCAGGCAAAGTCCTCTTCGACACATTGTTCGATACCTCCTTACCATTTTGCGCGGCTTCTGTTTCCGGGTTCAAAAATGCGTACTTATAAATTGTTTCAGTCGACCGGGTAGGTCTTACTGGGTATCCATGTTCCGTAATTCGGAGACGCGTATCCTGTAAGTGCAGAATCCGTAATGGAATAGCGATTTTCTGTTACTTTTTTGATTATTTTTACACGACTTGCCTAATAATTTCAAAATAAAAACATTGCTGAGTACAGAAATTTCAGGCTGCACTGTGTATATATATCTATTTCAGTACAAAAAGGAAATCTAAGTAATAATAATGGTATACCCTTTGAGCAGCCTTTGTCAAGATTTGCGCGCAAAAACGTGCACCCACGCGGCAGGAACCGCATGAGGATGGCGCAGACCACCGCTGCTATAAATGCGCTGCCCGCTCCAAATCTTTCTTTTTGACAAAAATCCGATATTGGATTTGATAATCGGGGTTTTCCCCGATCGAGCCCAGGAAGCAGCTTCTGTTATTCCCGCTCCCGGTGTTTAAACATTCCCCCCAGCACGCAATGCCGTTTTGTTTCAGCTTTTGCGTCGTGCGATAATAAACTTCCCGGTTAAAGGTAGAAAGCAGCTCGACCTTTCCTTGCAAAAATTTAAGTATCATCCTAATTTTATCCCATAGTACTATTTCGTTTCAGGCCGGCGCATGGAGCCGGGCGGCTTCCACGCGCTGTCCTTCCACCCTGCGCATGATATGCTCCATGCGCTGGTCAAGCTCCGCCGAGGTCTCCGCCAGCTCCAGCAGTTCGCGGTCGATTCCTTCCTCCGGGGTTAGCCCCTTCTTGTAGCGGATCTTATGTTCAAGGCTCGCCCACCAGTCCATGGAGATCGTCCGGAACTGCACCTCGACCTTCATCATGCGCTTGGAGTCGTGCAGGAAGATCGGCGTTTCCACGACAAGGTGCAGGCTGCGGTAGCCGTTTTCCTTCGGGTTTTTATAATAGTCCTTTTCCTCGACCAGCGTGATATCATCCTGCCGCAGGAACATCTCCGCAAGCTTGTAGATATCCGACGGGAAGGCACAGATCAGCCGTACCCCGGCAATATCGTTCAGGTTCGCCTCAATGCTCTCAACCGTCAGCGGACAGCCCTTGCGGGCCATTTTTTCAATAATGCTCTCCGGCGTCTTGAGGCGGGTCTTGATCGCCTCGATCGGGTTGCGGTCATAAAGCAGGGACAATTCCTCATTCAGAACATTGAACTTCGTCTCCACTTCCATCATGGCGCAGCGGTAATAGGCCATCAGCTCCTGATAGGGCGAGGAATATTTTTTTACCCACTCCGTAACTTCCGTGCGGGATATGCGGTTCAGCAGCGCTCGCTCCATGCGCGTCATGGCGCCTGTATGCAGCAGCTTCTGGCGATGCTCATCCATGTTTTGCTCTCCTTTCATCGGATCGGGGGCTTGTTTCCCACCGCCGCTTCTATCATACGACACGCCCTGGCCGGAATCAATCAATAAATTGTTAATTTAGACAATGGATTGACAATCAGCCTGATTTCGTATATAAATAGGGTATCAAGTCCCGGTATCGGGATATATTATTGGGAGGACTAATTATGAAGAAGATTCTTGCTCTGCTGCTCGCGATCGCCATGATCGCCGCCTTTGCCGCCTGCGGCGCCAAGGAAGAGGCCGATCCCGCCGTCGAGGAAGCGCCTGCCGCCGAGGCCCCCGCTGAGGAAGCTCCCGCCGAGGAAGCTCCCGCCGACGAGGCTCCCACCGACGAGGCTCCCACCGACGATCTGACCGCTTGGAAAAACTACCTGAAGGAATACGCTGTTGCCGGCGCTCCCAGCGAGGAAGAAGGCCAGGCCGTCTCCGCTCTCATCGACGAGGCCGCTACCGTCGAGGATGTCGAGGCTATTTCCCAGCTTACCGTTCTGTTCGAGAATGTCGGCGTCCTGAAGTACGACGACTGGATCGCCGCCGGGAAGCCCGCGGCACAGGCCGAAGGCATTGGCTCCGAGGCCGATAATCAGGCCGCCTCCGGCGAGCCCTCCGGTGAGCCCACCGACGAGCCTGCCTGATTTCTTTTCGACATAATCACGCAGGACGGCGCGCTAAACCGCCTTCCATGACCAAAACCGACGGGAAGCCCCGTCGGTTTTTTCTTTTTTCGCCGCGATCGGCTATTATTAATTTTTGTTAATTATGCATAGTTTATTTGACTTTTGGGCCCGTTTCGTTTATAAATAGTGTATAAACTCCCTGCGGTATAGACAGGGATAAAATTTGGAGGAACATAAAATGAAAAAGATTCTGGCTCTGCTGCTTGCGATCGCCATGATTGCCGCCTTTGCCGCCTGCGGCGCCAAGGATGAAGCCGCTCCTACTGTCGATGAAGCGTCGGCTCCCGCCGACGAGGCTCCGGCTGCGGAGGCTCCCGCCGACGCAGAGGTCACTTGGGCTGACTACCAGGCTTATCTGATCGAGAAGGCCGGCGCCAACGCCCCGGACCTGGACGAGTTCACGGCGCAGGTCGAGGCCATCGGAAGCTGGGAAGACATCGACCAGACCGTCTCTCCCTGGGATCAGATGTTCACCACCATCGGCCTCTCCACTTGGGAGGAGTTCCAGGCCGGTACTGTGAAGGAGCCCGCCGTCATGGGCGGCCCTGACGCTTCCGCCTCCGGCGAATCCTCCGCTGAGCCCGCTGAGGGCGACGCTTCCGGCGAGCCCTCCGGCGAACCCCCCGTAAGCGCTGCGGCGGAGAACACCGCTCACGGCGGTACCGCCGGCGCTGTCTCCGACGCCGATTATCAGGCTTATCTGAAGGCCTGGCTCGCCGCCGAGGCCGAGGTCAACACCACCATGACCCAGGAGCAGATTGACGGCGAATTCATCCCTCTGATCGAGGCCGGCAACTACACCGACTTCCCCGTTGAGATGATGTTCTCCGGCATGCTGAGCACCGGCGCTGCGATGACCTACGATGAGTTCGTCGCTGCCGACGGCGTGTATTGATCGGATAGAAAACCAGGCGAGGCTTCTGCCTCGCCTTTCTTATGGACCGGGGTCCGATATGAACGCTAAAATCAAAACGCTTCTCATTTTAGGACTTGTGGTGCTGCTCGTCCTGGCCGTCGTGTTATCCGAATTAGCACCGCAAAAAGAGACTGCGCTCCTATCTGCCGATACGGTCATCCAAAGCTGTGCCGTTTCCATAAAGGATGAGAACGGGGAGATGGTCAGCCTGGAGATCGATGACCTGCGCACCCTGACGGACTGCCTGGCGTCATGCAGGATCGCCGAGGTCGACCGCACGAGATACGGACCATTTCACAAGCCCTTTCAGGGCGTTTACGCCGCCATCGAGATCGTTTTTTTGGAGCCGGACACCCAAGGATTTGTGAATGTCTGGCTCGGCGAAAGCTCGATCGTTCTAAAAGAAGATATCATATACGAGATCACAAATGCAGAGGCGTTCATAAAGAGGATCGAAGATCTTTTCGGCGTCGATGCAGGGATTGATAAATTTGTTCCATACGAACCGCTTAATTAAAAATGCTCCCCCGGTCGGGGGAGCATTTGGTTTTGCGGGATTCACGCGGAAACGGTCTCTTCCGTCTTGCCGGTGAGCGCGGGGTCCTGTCCGGCGACGAGCTTGGCACGCTTCTGGACGTTCTCGGCCTGCAGCGTATCGAGGATGATCGCCGCGAGAAGCACAACGCCCAGCGCCACATACTGCCAGTACTGGTTCATGTTCAGGAAGTTCATGCCGGAGTTCAGCACGCCGATGATGAGCACGCCGACGACCATGTTGGACATTTTGCCGCCGCCGCCGCCCATTTTGACGCCGCCGAGCATACAGCCCGCCATGACGGTGAACTCGGTGCCGACGCCCATGGAGTTGTTGACCGCGCCGATATAGCCGATGTTGACGATCTGGGAGATGCCGAAGAAGAGGCCGGCCAGAGCGAACACCAGGATGCGCATCTTCGCGACGGACACGCCGGACAGCGCCACGGCGTCCGGGTTGGAGCCGAGCGCGTAGACATTGCGCCCGAAATGGGTCTTGTTCAGGATGAACGAGCCGACGGCGACCATCACGATGGCAACGAGAACGCCGGTCTTGAGGGCCGCGCCGTTACCGAAAGAGATGTTATAGCCGCCAAGCCATTTGAAGCCGGCGGGCAGATCGCGGAAGGTCTTGGAAACGCCGCCGGTCAGCAGGTAGGTGGCGCCGTTGAGGATGTACTGGGTCGCCAGCGTGATGATGAACGGAAATACCTTCAGCCAGGCGTAAATCGCGCCGTTCAGCGCGGAGATCAGCACCGCGAGCAGGATGCCGATCAGGATCGTCGGAAGGAAACCGAGGCCGGCGTTGCTCACAAGCGCCATGGTCACGCCGACCGTGGCAACAAGGTAGCCCGTACTCAGATCCATGCCGCCGCCGAGCATGATGAACGTGATGCCAATGCCGATGATGAGCAGGTTCGCGTTCTGGCCGAGGATGTTCAGCAGGTTCGCAAGACTGACGAAGTTGCGGTTGGCGACGACCTTGCACAGAACGGCAAAGACGATGAGCAGCCCGATCAGGACGAATACCATCGTCAGGTCCTTGAGGATGTTGCTTACTTTTTTCATCTGTGTTTCTCCCCTTTATTACAGGTTCGCGCCGGTAGACGCCATATCCAGGATGCGCTCCTGGGAGAATTCGGATCTCTCGAGCTCGCCGGCGAGGCAGCGCTCGCCGAATACGACGATGCGGTCGCTCATGCCGAGCAGCTCCTCCATGTCGGAGGTGACCATGACGATGGCCTTTCCCTCCTCTACGAGACCGTTCATGAGCTCATAGATCTCGTACTTCGCGCCGACGTCGATGCCGCGCGTCGGCTCGTCGAAGATGACGATGTCGGCATCCGCCGCCAGCGCCTTGCCGACCACGACCTTCTGCTGGTTGCCGCCGGAAAGCGTCAGGACCTTGGTCTTATCCAGGTTCGGGGCCTTGATGCGCATGGATTTGCCGTAATAGTCGGCGATCTCTTTTTCCTTCTTTGCGTTGATCACGCCGGCATGAGAAATTTTGCCGAGGACATTATACACAAGGTTCCAGGAGATCGTCTCGCCCAGGAAACAGCCCTCGCGCTTGCGGTCCTCGGGGCACATGCCGATCTTATACTTATGCATGGCGTCCTTCGGGCTTTTGATCTCCGCCGGCTCGCCGTTTACAAGGATCTCGCCCCACTGCTTCTTTTCCGCGCCGAAGATGACCTTCATGATCTCGGTGCGTCCCGCGCCGACCAGGCCGGAAACGCCGAGGATCTCGCCCTTGCGGACCTTGAAGGAAATGTTCTTGACGCCGTTGCCGGTCAGGTTTTTGACCTCGAGCGCCACATCGCCGAGCTCGACGCTGCGGGGCGGGAAGGTCTGCGTCATCTCGCGGCCGACCATGTATTTGATAAGCTCCGGGCGGGTCGTATCCGCGGTTGTCAGGGTGGTGATATACTCGCCGTCGCGCAGAACGGAGACCTTATCCGACAGGGAAAAGATCTCGTCCAGGCGGTGGGATATGTATATGATCGCAACACCGTCTGCCTTGAGCTTGCGGACAATGGACATCAGGATGTCCACCTCCGCCACGGACAGGGGAGCGGTGGGTTCGTCCAAAATCAGAACACGGGCATTTTTCGACACGGCCTTTGCGATCTCAACGATCTGCATATGACCGGGCGTCAGATCCCGCACAGGGGTGGACGGGTCGATGTCCACGCCGAAGTCCTCAAAAATCTTCGAGGCCTTTTCATTCATGGCCTTCTGGTTCACGAGGCGGCCCATCTTTTCACCGTAGCAGATATTCTCCGCCGCGGAGAGCACGTCGATCAGGTTGAACTCCTGATAGATGCACTCGATGCCATGCTTGCGCGCAAGCGCGGGGCTCATGGCCTTGTAGGTCTCTCCGTCCACCGTGATCGTGCCGCCGTCCGGAGCGTGTGCGCCGGTGATGGTCTTGATAAAGGTGGACTTTCCCGCGCCGTTCTCGCCCACGATGGCGTGAATTTCGCCGGGGTAGAAATCCAGCGAAACGTTCTTCAGCGCCACAACGCCGGGAAACAGCTTTAAAATGTTTCTCAGAGAGAGGATCGGGGTTTTCTCATTCAAAGGGATGCACCTCTTTTTGTGTCAAACTGGGATAGCCGGGATGCCGGTAACGGCTCCACACTTTGGGAAAAGAGGCGGCACGAGGTATCGTACCGCCTCTCATTCGGCTTAGTCAGCCACCGGGCTTACGGGGGTCAGGTATCAGTACTTGTACTCCGCAGCGGGGTTCTCGTCGCCCATGGACCAGGTCTGCTCAAAACCGATGGTGTTGACGGCGGTGATGGTGTCGTAGTAGGTCTCGCCATAGGTCCAGTCATAGCCCTCGGTGCCGCAGGCGGACAGAAGGATGTCCGCAAGATGCTCGCCGGTCAGGATGGGCGGGATGATGACGGGGGAATCCGGGGTCAGTTCTTCCGCGAAGGCGACCACAGCGTCATAGGAAGCGCCCAGCACGGCGGCCGCATCGTCGCCGATGGGAAGGGCCGCATCGCCGTAGGTGGAGTAGCCCTTGATGGCGTTCGCAGAGGCGTCGGCAGCGGACTCTTCATACATGCCGGTGAAGGTGGTGTCCTCGGCATAGCAGGGGGCGACGAAGTAGTCGGCAACGCTCAGGCCGTTGACGTCGCAGTAAGCGGCGATCGCGTCGGCCGTGCCCATGGCTTCCTCCGGCTCGTAAGCGATGAAGAGGTGGCAGTCGGGGTGCGCGTTCAGAACGTCGGTCGCGTTGTTGTAAGCGGTGGTGTAGGCGTCATTGCCGTAGGAAGAGGTCTCGGAAACGAGCACCAGGTTCTCGGAGTTCTCGATCGTGCCGATGATCGCGCGGGAGCGATAAACGCCGTCCTGGATATCGTAGTAGGTATCGGCGGCGATCTCATACTTGCCGTCGGCGGTGGCGGGCACGTCGGCGCCGGAGTTCAGCACCCAGTCCTCCGCAGCCTGCACGGCGAACATACCGGTGATCTCGTAAGCGGTGTAGACGCAGCCGGAAATACCGTAAGCGGTGGGCTCAGCGCCCAGGTAGGCAACGGCGATACCCGCCTCGAGAGCCTGCAGAACGACGTCCTGGATAATATCGACGCTCATCGCGGCGCACATGATCGCACCGACGTTGCCGGCCGCGATCGCGTCCTCAATGAACTGCGCCTGCGCGGTGGGATCGCCCTGGGCGTCCTTCTTCACATAGGTCCAGCCCTGGGCCTCCATGACGGCGCCCATGGCGTCGTTGATCCAGACCAGTCCTTCCGCGCCGGTGGTGGGCAGGACGGACCAGACCTCCTTCTGGCCGTTCCAGGTGAAGTCAACGGTGATCTTCTCCGCGGGCTCCTCCTCCGCTTCCTCTGCGGGCTCCTCCGCGGGAGCTTCCGCGGCTTCCTCCGCCGCCGCACCGCCGGTCATTTCGTCCAGCGTGGCCTGAACGGACTCGAGGGTGGCAAGGATCTCATCCAGCTTCGCCGTGTCCGCAGAGCTGGCGCCGCAGGCCGTCAGCGACAGGACCATGACAACCGCCAGTACCATGGCAATAAACTTTTTCATTTGTCTTTCTCCTTTACGTTAAATTTTTTTCAGGATCGAAGGTTATTATAGCACAACCGCTTTCATTGGTCCAGAGCTTTTTCATATTTTCTTTATGGGTAAATTTTCGGCGGATCTATGCCCCGCGCCGGGCGTTTATCCATACAAAAAAGATATAACCCCCATAATTCAACCGGTATTTCCGTATTTTTCATTTCCATGATATTCTTTTGGCGTCAGGAAGAAGCGGGGCGATCGGTCAATCGGTTGTCCGCCCCTCCGCAAAAGCATTTTCCGGAAAGGAGGTCAGGGATGCCGCGCGGAGCGGCGGGGTGACGGTTCGCTTTCGGTTCCTGCCGGCCAACATTTTATAACGCCATGACAACAATATAAAAGGGACGCATCGCAGAAGCAGCGATCGCGTCCTTTTTATTACAGATTTTCGACGTCTCCGGGCAGAATATATTCGCTGCCCTTGACCCGAAAGCGGGGCGAATGGATCAGGTCGCCCTCGATAAAATCCCGCACATACTCAATGAATTCCCGCACCAGCTCGGTCGGGCGCTCGTTCCGGCGCCAGACGAGAACATAGTCGACCTTCTTCATCGGCTCGGAGATGACCTTCGACACCACCAGCGCGTTCGGCGTGTAGGTCGTCTGCGGGAAGATGCTGATGCCGACATTCTGCTCCGAGAGCGCGAGCGAGTCGAGATAGTTCGCCGTCTCGCACAGGATATCCGGCTCCCGGCCGATCTGCGCGAACCAATGCACGATCGCGTCGATGCGGGATTTGCGGCTCGGCACAATCAGCGGCTCGCCCGCAAGCTTTTCAAGCGGGATCTCCGCCCCCTCCCACGCCGCCAGCGGATGATCGCGCGGGATGATCGCGACCCATGGCTCGCTGCCGACCTTCAGCGCGTTCAGATGCTCCGTGTCATACGGCACCGCGATCAGCGCCAGGTCGGCCAGCCCCTTCTGCAGCCGGTCAAGCGCGTCGTCGCTGCTGCCGTTCCACAGGGAGTACCGCACCATCGGGAACTCGTCCCGGAAGCCCGCGATCCACCGGGCCGCCAGAAACGGCGCCCGGCCCTCCACCATGCTCAGGCTGATCGTGCCGGACAGCCCCTCGCCCAGCGTCTCAAACTCGGATTTCGTCTTGTCCGCCAGCTCCAGGATCTGCATCGCCCGGCGGTACAGAAGGCTCCCCTCGTCCGTGAGCTGCAGCCGGCGCTTGCCGCGGATAAAAAGCTGCGCGCCCAGCTCCTCCTCCAGGCTCTTGATCTGGTTCGACAGCGGCGGCTGGGACATGTTCAGCTTCTCCGCCGCCCGCGTGATATTCAGCTCCTGCGCCGTCACGACAAAATAGCGCAGCGTGCGCATCTCCATGGGCCGCACAACCTTTCCCAATTATATAATATTTCGTGCATTATATCATTTCCCTATTCCAAACGCAAGAAAAACGCCCGTCCTGCGACGAGCGTTTTTCGTTACCTCACGATCCGGTAATAGACCCTCGCGGTAATGCGGTATATCAGCAGATAGATGAGCGTGAATACGCCCAGCACCCCGACGGTGCAGCCCATGAACAGCGCCTGATCGGACTGGAACATCAGCCTCAGCAGGCGTGTCAGGATCGGGAACGCAAAGGCCATATGCACGGCGGCGGCCGCCAGCGGCAGGAAAAACACCAGCAGGATCTGGCTGCGGATCGCGCCCTTTACCTCCCCCTCGCTCATGCCCACCTTCTGCATGATCTGGAACCGCCCGCGATCGTCATAGCCCTCGGAGATCTGCTTGTAGTAGATAATGAGCGCCGTCGCGAACAGGAACACGACGGACAGGAGCAGGCCGAGGAACAGCAGCGTCCCGTACATCCCGCAGAGATCCCCGCGCAGCCTCCATTTGCTGTCCGCGTCCATGCCATAGCCTCTGTCAGACTCCGGCTTCGACTCCATATACTGATTCATCCGGTCACTCAGGCTGTGCGCAAAGGAAACCCAGGCGGCGGACGCCTCCTCCTCGTCGGCAAAATCCAGGATCAGCTCACAGGAGATCTCGGAGGCAGCCTCCTGATAGGCATCCGCCTGCCATTCGTAAATCTGCTGAAGGACCGCCTCATCCCGGACGACGAATCCGAAGCAGTCCACAAGGCCGTACTCAGCCATGGAGATCGGATAGCTGTCCAGCTCGGCGGCACACGCAAACCGGCTGCCGCCGATGGTAAAGGAATCCATCCCCCGCCAGGAGCCGCTCTCCGGTCCGCAGACCGCCGCCTGGTTTTCCGCCAGACTGAGCTGCCTTCCGGTCAGCCGCTCATACTCGTCGGCCGTGATGAACCAGCACTCCACCACATTCTTGCCTGTATAGAACCCGTTTCTGGTCGTTACAAAGGCATCGCCCTCCCGACCGAAGGCACAGCGAAGATAGTGCAGCGGCTCGGCATACGAAATATCCAGATGATTTTCCTCCGCCGCCGCACGGGCCATCGCCAGAAGCTCGTCCTCCGGGACGTCCATGCGTTTTTCATCGGCGCCGCAGTACCAGGCCGACAGGACGGCCTGATGCGGGAACTGCCTCTCAATGGCATCGCCGATGCCCGCATACATGCTGACGGTGGTGGACACCATCACCAGGACCATCGTCGCCAGAATGGTGATGGAGGCAAGCCCCACGGCGTTCTGGTTCATGCGGTAAAGAAGGCCCGACACCGCGACCATGTGCCTTTTCTGATAATAGAAGCGCGGGCGGCGCTTGAGCAGCTTCAGCAGCGCGATGCTGCCCGTGATAAACAGGCAGTAGGTCCCGACGATGACCAGAACGACCGCGGCAAAAAACAGCATGAGCGCCTGCAGCGGCTCCTTCGTCGTGACGGAGATATAATAGCCTGCGCCCAGGGAAACGACGCCGATCAGCAGAAGCAGCCATTTCACCTTCGGCTCCTTCTCGCCAGTATGGGCGCTTTGCAGCAGCTCCACCGGCTTCATGCGGGCGATGCGGACCCGGTTGACGAGGTATGTCAGCAGGTACAGCGCGAGGAAAAACAGGGCCGAGGGGACCAGCGTTTTGGCCGAAACGTGATAAAATCCCAGCACGCTGTCCACGGTCAGGATGCGGCAGATCAGCAGAGCGCACAGCTTATACAGGACGATCCCCGTAGCCAGTCCGCCGGCCAGGACGAACAGGGTGCAGATGGCGGTCTCCCAGAACAGGATCCTCCCGATGTGCCGCTTTTCCATGCCCAGCACATTATATAACCCGAACTCCCGGCTCCGCTGCTTCATCAGGAAGCGGTTGGTATACAGGACCAGGATCAGCGACAGCAGCGCAATGACCGCCGTCCCCAGCGGCATGATCATGAGCAGATAGGACCCGCCCGCAGTCTCGTTCAGCCGCTCATCCCCGGACAGGGTCAGGATGATGTAGAACATGGCGGTCAGGCCCATGCCCGTCAGCACATGAGGAACATAAAGCCGGGCGTTCTTTCGGATGTTGTTCCACGCCAGCCGGCGGTAAAGACCGTTTCTCATCGCTGCTCACCGCCTGTCGCGATCACGGTCAGCGTGTCGGAGATTTTCTGGTAAAGCTGCTCGTTCGTGCTTCCGCCGCGATAGAGCTGGTGGAACACCTCGCCGTCCTTGATGAACAGCACGCGGTCGGCGTGGCTCGCGGCCTTGGTCGAGTGCGTCACCATGAGGATGGTCTGGCCCATGGCGTTGATGCGGCGGAAGGTCCGGAGCAGCTCGTCCGTGGCCTTGGAGTCGAGCGCGCCCGTCGGCTCGTCCGCGAGGATGAGCCGCGGCTCGGTGATGATCGCCCGCGCCACCGCCACGCGCTGCTTCTGTCCGCCGGAGATCTCATAGGGGAACTTATCCAGAAGCTCCGCGATGCCAAGCTCCGAAGCGATCGGCGTCAGCCGCTTTTCCATGGCGGACACGCCCATGCCGCTCAGCACCAGCGGCAGGAAGATATTGTCCCGCACGGAGAAGGTGTCGAGCAGGTTGAACTCCTGAAACACGAAGCCCAGGTTTTCGCGCCGGAACGCGGCGAGCTGCTGCTCACGGATGCCGCCGAGCTCCTGGCCGCAGAGCAGGACCTGGCCGCCGCTCGGACGGTCAAGCGCCGCGAGGATATTGAGAAGCGTCGTCTTGCCGGAGCCGGACTCGCCCATGATCGCCACATACTCGCCCTGCTCCACCGAGAAATTCACATTGGACAGGGCCTGCACCGGCTGGCCGCCGAAGCGGGTGGTGTAAATTTTCTTCAGACTTTTCACTTCCAGGATTGTCATGAAAGCTTCCTCCTTTTCGGTATGGCCCCATCCTACCGCAAAAGCCGAAATGCCAACATCGAATCGGGTGACATTTCGGCCTGTTTATGTGACATTTTTGTAAGGTCGCCTTTACTCGACCTCCAAATACGCGGAGGCCAGCGTGAGCGATACCGCCGTGCCGGCGCCCGGCTCGGACGCCGCCGTGATGCGGATGCCGAGCTTGTCCGCCGCCTGCCGGCAGAGGTACAGGCCAAGGCCGGTGGACTTCTTGTCCGCGCGTCCGTTATAGCCCGTAAACCCTTTTTCAAAGATGCGCGGCAGATCCTCCGGCGCGATGCCGATGCCGGTATCGCGGATGGTCAGCACCTTTTCCGGAGAGACCTCGATCGTCACGCCGCCCTGCCGGGTGTATTTGACGGCATTCGAGAGAAGCTGCTCCAGGATGAAGCAGAGCCACTTCTCATCGGTCAGCACCGTGACGTCGGTCGGCTCATAGGTCAGCCGGAGCTTTTGGCGGATAAACTGCGGCGCGTATTTGCGGATGCTCTGCCGGATAAGGCCGTCGAGCGGATATTCCTGCAGAACCAGGTCGTTTGCGCTGCCGAGGCGGATGTAGCTGAGCGCCATCTCCACATACTGCTCGATGCGGAAAAGCTCCGCGGACAGCGCCCGGTGCTCCTCCGTATCCTCGCACCGGAGGATCATTTCCATGACGGCGATCGGCGTTTTGATCTGATGCACCCAGGTCGTATAATAATCGAGACTATCCTGCCGCTCCGTCTCAAACGCCGTGGAAAGCTCCCGGCACCGTCGCCCCAGCTCCGCAACCATCGCCTGGTAATCCGCCTCGGCCAGCGTTTCCGGCGTCGGCAGAGACATATATTCCTGCTCGACCGCCGCCGCCTTTACCCGGCGCTCCCCATACCGCCGGCAGAACCGGACAAACTGCACCGCCGCCGCGGTCAGGCCTGTCAGCACGCACAGCCCCGCCGCGTAGAAGTATGCCTCCCACGCCGCCGCATACAGGTCATAGACCACGCCGAAGATCACGAGGAACAGCATGAAACCCAGCAGGGTCCGGCGCTTTTCGCGCAGATAGGCCGAAAGAAGCTTCCTCATTCCACAATATACCCGCTTCCGACCTTGGTGGCAATGAAGCCTTGCAATCCCGCGCTCTCAAGCTTTTTCCGCAGACGGGCCACATTGACGGTCAGCGTGTTTTCCTCCACATAGCAGTCGTCCTGCCAAAGCTTCATCATGAGCGTGTCGCGGCTGACGATTTTGCCCTTGTTCTCCATCAGCGTCTGAAGGATGCGCAGCTCGTTTTTCGTAAGCTCGATCCGCTGCTCCCGGAAGCACAGGCTGCCGTCGTTCAGGTTCAGGACCGCGCCGCGGTGCTCCGGCATCGGCGCGGCGCCCGCCATGCTGTAGGCCCGGCGCAGGATGGCCTGGATCTTCGCGTTCATCACGTTCGGGTCCACCGGCTTCGGGATAAAATCATCGCCGCCCATGTTCATCGCCATGACGATATTCATGTTGTCCGAGGCCGAGGATATGAACACGACCGGGACGTTCGACACCTTCCGGATCTCGCCGCACCAATGATAGCCGTTATAAAAGGGCAGCATGATATCCACGAGCACCAAGTGCGGATCAAACGCCGTGAACTCCGGCATGACGTTCTGAAAATCCGACGCCAGGCGCACCTCGCTGCCCCACGGCTCGATCTGCTGTTTCATGATCTGCGCGAGCGCAAAATCATCTTCGATAATCAAAATACGGTTCATGCTCCGATTATAGCATGAAAACGCCCGTCGTTAAACGGGCGTTTTCTCTTTTTTTACACGATATCCATGGCGGCAAACATACCGTCGCGGACGGCCTGCATGATGCGGGCGGGCTTCTTGCAGTCGCCGATGACGCTCACGCGCGGGCAGATGCCGTAGAACGGCTCCAGCTCATCGGTCGGAGCGCGGAAGCCGAGAGCGTAGTAGATGCTGTCGGCTTCAAAGAACACCTCGCCGCCGTCCGGCGCGATAGCCTTGACGCCCTTGTCTGTAACCTCGGTCACACGGGTGGAGCAATGGATGTTCATGCTCGCGGGCTTGAAGATGCGGAACGCCTCCTTGTGGCTCCAGAACGCATCGCGGGCGTAATCGTCGAGCATCTCCACGACCTCGACATCGTGGCCGGTGTCGCCGAGATGCATGGCGACCTCAATGCCCACCTGCCCGCCGCCGATCATGACGCATTTCCTGCCCGGAGCCTCGGTGTATACGTTCAGCGCGTACTTCGCGTTCTCACACAGGCCGGGGATGCGCGGCGCGACGGGGCGTCCGCCGATAGCGAGGATCAGCGCGTCGGGCGCAAACTCCTCGACCATCCCCGGCGTGACGGTCACGCCGAGCTTCACATCCACGCCGGCGCGGTAGACGCGGTTGGCGAGGTTGTCGCGGAAGCGGCGCATATCGTCCTTATGGCAGTCAAAGCTGGTGTACCAGAGCGTGCCGCCGAGCTTTTCGCGGTTATCCATGAGCGT
This sequence comes from uncultured Oscillospiraceae bacterium, assembly GCA_964406615.1. GTDB lineage: Bacteria > Bacillota > Clostridia > Oscillospirales > Oscillospiraceae > CAJOIG01. Next base: position 120,737 of record CAYOSI010000002.1, on the reverse strand, counting down.
GACGCGATGGCCCCGCTCCGCCGCCGTCAGCGCTGCGTACATGCCGCCGGGGCCGCCGCCCACGACGAGGACCTTCTGCCCGGGACGCTTTACCTTGGGCGCCCACTCAAGACGGAGCTGCCGCATGGAGGTCGGGTTCACCGTACACTCGAACGGGACGACCTGCACGCGCTTTTCAGGGTCGGAGGCAAGAGGGTTGAAGCAGGAACAGCGCAGGCAGGGCATGATCTCGTCCTCCTTGCCCATGGCCGTCTTGTTCACAAAGTCGGGCTCGGCGAGAAGGCCGCGGCCCATGGCGACAAAGTCGCATTTGCCGGAGGCGATGGCCTCCTCGATCTGCTCGGGGGCGTTGAAGCCGCCGACCGCCGTGACGGGGATATGGACGGCCTTCTTGATGGCCTCGGCCAGATCGAGGTTGCAGCCGTGGGGATGGTAGATCGAGGAAAACGCCTTCGAGACGACGTGATTGTAATACAGGCCGGAGGTAACGTGGATGATGTCGATCCTGTCCTGGATGAGCTTGGCAAACTCGACGGCTTCGCCGATCTCGAGGCCGCCGGGAACACGCTCCGCGCCGGACAGGCGGTACTCGATCAGCAGGTCGTCGCCGCAGACCTCGCGGATACGGTCGAGCACCATGATCGGGAAGCGGGCGCGGTTTTCCATGGAGCCGCCGTACTCGTCGGTGCGGTGGTTTGTAAGCGGGGATATGTACTGGCCCAGCAGCCAGCCGTGACCGCCGTGAATCATGACCATGCGGAAGCCGGCCAGCTTCGCGCCGAGACAGGCCGCCGCAAAATGGTCCGCGACCTCCTGCATATCCTCCACGGTCATCTCCTCGACCTGAACGCCGTCCTCGCGGACGAAGGCCGACGGGCCGAACGGGTTCTTGCCATCCTTGATGGTGGACGGATGGTTGATCGCGCCGATATGGTTGAACTCAACGGACGCCACCGCACCGTGGCGCTCGATGCTCTCGGCGAGGACGAACAGCGCCTCCTGATGGTAGACGGATTTATTCGGGGTATAGAAGTCAATGGAGTGGTCATGACGGGCGGAACGATCCTCGTCGATGAAGGACTCGGTGACCGTGACGGCCGCAACGCCGCCGCGGGCGCGGACCTCATAGCCGTTGATGCACTCCGGGGTCGGCGTACCGCCGGGGAACACGGTGCGGTCGGTGGTCATGGGCGCGGCCATGACGCGGTTTTTGAAGGTGACGCCCTTGATGGTCAGGGGCGCAAACATATGCGGATATTTCAGCATGACGGACACTCTCCTGTTATTTGTTGACTGCATTGTACCGGATCGCGCAGCGCCGCGCAATACCGCACTTTTTTGTGCGGATGTTACTTTCAGGTTACTCTGTCCCTTGCCGCTCTTTGAGCGTTGTGATACAATAGACATATTGAGACAGGAGGCGCCGCCATGGACGAACACGAGCTGATCTTTGACCTGCGGAAGGACCCTTACAACCACATGATGCGCATCCTGTTCGGCCGCTGGAAGCCGTTCATTCTGATGGCGATGGTCTTCGACGAGGGCAAGACGAATTTCTCCGATTTCATCGGACAGCTTCCCATCAGTCACAAGGTCCTGACCGAAAACCTGAAGGCCATGGAGGCCGACGGCCTCATCTACCGCACCGTCGTGCCCGACACGCCGCCGCGGACGGAATACCGCCTCACCGAAGCCGGGCTTTCCCTGGTCCCGCTGCTCCGGGCAGTCTATGACGCCGGCTGGAAGGACATGACCGCCAAGGGCCTGCCCATCGACACGCTCGGCGAGATGTGGCACGGCTACCGTGAGCGCGACCCGGAGCTTATGAAGCGTCCCTATAAAAAGCCGGACAGCCGGCGCTCCGACGGCATATAATATATACTTATACTGAAATCATACAGGAGGCAGCCCATGTCCCGAAAAGACCGAAAAACAGGCCTGAAGCTCAGCTTCAAGGAGGCCTGGCAGACGCACCGCGGCCCCACCATCGTATACCTGCTGCTGCGCATCATCGTCATCCTGGCCCTGCTCGCCGCGGTCCTCCGCGCCGACTGGGAGAGCGTTTTCATCTGCGTCATGACGCTGATACTGTTCCTGCTTCCGGCCCTCGTCGAGCGAAGGCTGCGCATCGACCTGCCGGACACGCTCGAGATCATCATCCTGTGCTCCATCTTCGCCACGCAGATCCTCGGCGAGATGGAGGCCTGGTATGTCCGCCTGAACGGCTGGGACACCCTGATGCACACGATAAACGGCTTCGTCTGCGCCGCGATCGGGTTTTGCCTGGTCGATCTCCTCAACCGGAACGAGCGCGTCGGCATGTCGCTCAGCCCGCTGTATCTGTCCCTCGTCGCGTTCTGCTTCTCCATGACCATCGGCGTTTTGTGGGAGTTCATCGAGTTCGGCATGGACTACTTCTTCCTGCAGGACATGCAGAAGGACACCATTATCCACACCATCTCCTCCGTCTCCCTGGACCCGACCATGTCGAATCACACGGTCGTGATCCGCGGCATCGAGGACGTCGTCGTGAACGGCGAGTCTCTCGGCCTCGGCGGATACCTTGACATCGGCCTGTATGACACCATGAAGGACCTGTTCGTGAACTTCCTCGGCGCGATCGCCTTCTCCGTCATCGGCTACTTCTACACCAAAAGCCGCGGCAGGACCCGGTTTGCCAAGCAGTTTATTCCCGTGGTCCTCGACGAGGAGGAAACCCCCGGCGGCGGCGACGAGGAGACCTGATCCAAAAAGGACGACATCAACATGACCCATGAGCTGCACAAGCTGACAAGCGGAAAGCTCCCGAGGCAGATCCTGCTGTTTTCTGTCCCGCTCATTTTCTCGAGCGTGCTGCAGGTGCTGTTCAACATATCGGACATCGCGGTCGTCGGCCGCTTCGCCGGCGCGGAGGCCCTCGGCGCGGTCGGCTCCACGACGCACCTGGCGGGTATGTTCACCTGCTTTCTCATCGGCATGACGAGCGGCGTAAACGTCCTCGTCGCCCGCTATTACGGCGCGGAAAACCGCGAGGCGCTGCGCCAGGCCGTGCATACCGGCTTCCTCGTCTGTCTCGCGGCCGGGTTTGTCCTGCTCGCCCTCGGTCAGAGCATCCTCCGCCCGCTCCTGGTGCTGCTCGGCACGAAGCCCGACCTGATAGACGGCGCCGTGCTGTATCTGCGCATTTACTTCCTCGGCCTGCCCGGCATGGCGGTCTACAACTACGGAAACGCCGTGTTCAGCGCCGTGGGCGACACAAAGCGTCCGCTCGGCTATCTGCTCTTTTCCGGCATCCTGAACGTCGGCCTCAACCTCTTTTTTGTCCTGGTCCTCGGCATGGACGTGGATGGCGTGGCCCTCGCGAGCGTTCTGTCCCAGTATCTCGCCGCCGCACTGATCCTCATAGCGCTCTTCCGGTCGCGGACGGATTACGGCCTGTGCGCCGGCGAGTTCCGCCCCCACCCGGCGCGGGCCAAGGCCCTGCTGGCGCTCGGCGTCACCGCCGGCCTGCAAAACGCCATTTTCTGCATCGCAAACCTCTTCATTCAGAGCGGCGTGAACTCTTTCGACAGCGTCGTTGTCGAGGGCAATGCCGCCGCCGCGAATGTGGACACCTTCATCTTCAACGTGATGAACGCTTTTTATATCGCCTGCTCAAGCTTCATCAGCCAGAACCTCGGCGCGCATCAGCGTGACCGCATCCGGCAGAGCTGCCTGATCTGCTTGGGCTACGCCGCCGGCAGCGCCATGCTTCTCGGCGGGCTGTCGCTGGTTTTCGGCCGGCAGATCCTCTACCTGTTCACGACGGATGAGGCTGTGGTTGAGGCCGCTCTGCGGCGGCTCCTCATCATGAACCTCAGTTACTGGATTTCCGCCTTCATGGACGGCAGCACCGCCGCGTCCCGCGGCCTCGGGCGCACCATCCTGCCGACGATCTTCATCATTCTCGGCTCCTGTGTATTCCGCGTCGTCTGGGTATACACGGTGTTTGCATGGTTCGGCACATTCGAATCGCTCTACCTCGTCTATACCTTTTCCTGGACAATCACCTCTGTCGCGGAGGTCTGGTACTTCATCCGCTCCTATAAAGAGCTGACAGCCAAATTTCAAGCCGCATAAAAACACCTGCCGGAGGCCAATCCGGCAGGTCATTTTTATCAGTCCTCAAACGGGAATTTATACGGAAGATGGTATTTGTCGCGGACGGCGATAAACTCTTTTTGGACCGCCTCGCCCACGGGAACGCCGCGATCCCGGCGCCAGAGCCGGGTCAGCCACGCCTTTTCGCCCGCGGTATAGATGCGGTCCTGTCCGGGCGCTTTCTTCGAGGCCCGCAGCCCGCGCAGGATATCGCCGGCCGTTTTGCGGAATTCGTCCTGCCCCATGAAGAAATCGGGGTTTATGACGATGAAGAAATGACCGAGATGATACGGCCGCTTTCCGCCGTCCGGTCCGACGCCGGTCAGCGCCTTCAAAAACGAGCCGGCCTGCAGCGCCGCAGAGAGGATCTCCACGACCGTGGCATAGCCGTAGCCCTTATAGCCCGCGAACTCCTCGCCAATACCGCCGAGGGGCGCAAGCGCCGCCCCGCCGGCGACGAGCTCCCGGAGGATCTGCTCGCTGTCCGTCATCGCGGAGCCGTCGCTGCCGATGACCATGCCCGCCGGGGTGTCCATGCCGCTGCGGGCGTAATACTCGATCTTGCCGCGCTGGGTGATCGAGGTCGCGCAGTCGAGGCAGAACGGGAATTCCTCGTCCGTCGGGAGCGCGATCGTCAGCGGGTTTGTGCCGAGCATGTTCTCCACGCCGAAAGTCGGCGCGATCGAGGGCCGGGCGTTTGTGCCGGTGATGCCGATCATGCCCTCGTCTGACGCCATCGTCGCCCAGTAGCCCGCGATGCCGTAATGCGTGGAATTGCGGATGGCGCCGGCCGCCATGCCGTAGACCTTCGCCTTTTCGATGAGCGTCTTCATCATCTTATGAGAGGCCGCCATGCCCATGCCGTCATGGGCGTCCACGACAAGCGTCGTCGGGGTGTCCTTCAGGACCTCATACTCCGTGACCGGCTTCTGGATGCCGGCCTCGATGCGGTCGATGTAAATGGGCTTGAAACGGTTGCAGCCGTGGCTCTCGATGCCGCGGCGGTCGCTCTCCATCAGCACATCCGCGCAGATGGCGGCGTCCTCCTCCGGAACGCCCACCGCCCGGAACGCATCGGTCATAAAGCTCCCGATCAGCTCCCAGGGTACATACGGACGAGTCTCGTTTTCCAGGCCCAGGCCGCTGACATGCCGGTCCTCCATCAGATAACGCCCCTTTCACGCAGAATCTCCTCCACCAGCGCGACGCACTCGAACACCATGCCGTCGCAGTGGGTCTTCTTCTCTCCGCCGCGCTCCCGCTCTGCGCGAAGCAGATCGGCGCAGTCCAGCATTCCGTCATGCGCCGCCCGCAGGCGGCTGTGATACGCGCTCACCGCCGGTCCGTCGTCGACGCCGAAAAGGCCCAGCGCCATGAGCCCGCCCGTGACCGCGCCGCAGACCGACGCACGCTTCATGCCCGAGCCGAAATTCGCCGCGAGGCGGAACGCTGCCTCTTCATCCAGACCCGCCTCCGCCGCGAACGGGATGAGAACGCTCTGCGCGCAGTTATAATGCCGGGACGAATCCTCCCGAAGCGCCCTCGCGCGGGCAAGATACCGATCGCCATCATAGGTCATAGCCGTTACCCCTCCTTTTGGGAAAAAGAGCGCATGGCCCTTCTTTATAAAATATCATACCCCAAAACCGCCCGGCACGCAACCCAAAACCACGGTTGAAAACCGCTTCCTCTGCGTGGTATACTATTTAAAATCTAAAAATAACCAAGGAGCACAGCCATCTTGCACAAGCATAATATTTGCCTTCTGAACGATTCTTTTCCGCCGGTCATCGACGGCGTGGCGAATGTCGTTATGAACTACGCCCGCCATATCGAGGCGGAGCACGGTCACGCGGCGGTCGTCACGCCCGCCTATCCCGGCGCGGACGACGCCGCCTGCCCGTTCCCGGTGCTGCGCTACCCCAGCATCGACACCCGAAAGCTCGTCGGCTATGTGGCGGGTTTTCCGTTTTCTCCGGAGCTTTCAAGACGGCTCCGGGACGAGCGCGCCGAGCTTCTGCACGTCCACTGTCCCATGTCCTCCGCGCTGCTTGCGCGGGAGTTCCGGGACGTCCTGCACGTGCCGCTCGTCTTTACCTACCACACGAAATACGACATCGACATCGCCAAGGCCGTGAAGGGCCGTCTCCTGCAGGAGAGCGCCGTCCGGGCGCTCGTCCAGAATATCAGCGCCTGCGACGAGGTGTGGGTCGTCAGCCGGGGAGCCGGCGAGAACCTGCGCTCGCTCGGCTATCAGGGCGACTGCCTGGTTATGGCAAACGGCGTCGATGTGCCGCGCGGGCGCGTGCCGGAGAGGACCGTCGCCGACGTGGTGCGCGGATATGACCTGCCCGCCGGCGTGCCGGTGCTGCTCTTCGTCGGACGGCTCATGTGGTACAAGGGCCTGCGCCTCATTCTCGACGCGCTTGCCGCCCTCATGGCGGCCGGCACGGACTTCCGCATGGTCGTCATCGGCGACGGCGCCGACGGCGCCGATATCCGCGCGTATGCCTCCGAGCTCGGTCTTGGCGGCAAATGTCTTTTCACCGGGTCGATCAGCGACCGCGATACCATCCGCGCCTGGTACTGCCGGGCCGATCTGTTCCTGTTCCCCTCGACCTTCGACACAAACGGCCTCGTCGTGCGCGAGGCGGCCGCCTGCGGTCTTGCCTCCGTCCTCGTCCGGGAAAGCTGCGCCGCCGAGGGCGTTGCCGACGGCCGAAACGGCTATCTCATCGACGAAAGCGCCGCCGCTCTCGCGGAAAAGCTCACCGCCCTCTGCCGGAACCTTCCCAACGCCCGCGCCGTCGGCGAGGGGGCGGCGGCGGAGCTTTATATCTCGTGGCAGGACGCCGTAGCCCGGGCCTATGCCCGGTATGAGATCGTTATCGACCGCTACCGCTCCGGGCAGTATCCCCCGCATAAACGGCCCGCCGATGAATTGTTCCGCGCCAACGGGGAGCTGATGGCCGTGCTGGGCCATGTCGAGGAACGGGGCGAGGAGCTGGAACAGCGCCTCGAGCAAAACCTGCCCGGCCAGCTTATCGGGCGGCTGCACAGTCATCGGCGCAAGCCCTGACCTCCCCGGAATTCTCTGCTGCGCCCGCCCCCTCCGCGGCGTGTTATCATAAAAAAGCCGAAAGCTTACAGAACCAGGAGACAGAACCATGGATTTTTCCGCCGCCAATATTTCTCTATGGAACGTGGTCATTCAGCTCGGCATGATCGCCGGCGGCCTTTTGCTGGCAAATCTGCTCCGGCAAAGGATCTCGTTTATCCGCGGCAGTCTCATGCCCATCTCGGTCATTGCCGGGTTCATGCTGCTGATCCTCAAGCATTTGGGCCTCCTGCCCGTGGACAACGACTTTCTTGAAATCCTCGTCTATCACTGTATTGCGCTCGGCTTCATCGCCATGAGCCTGCGCGTACCGCAGAAGCTCAAGGAGGCAGAGGGCGACCTCACCGGCCTCAAATCCGGCGCGATCATCGTCAGCACCTACCTTGTGCAGGCCATCGCGGGCCTCGTCATTACGGTCACCCTTAGCTGCACCGTCCTGCCGCGGATTTTCCCGGCAGCCGGCCTGCTTCTGCCCATGGGCTACGGCCAGGGCCCGGGACAGGCCAACAACGTCGGCATGACCTATGAGGCGCTGGGCTTCGCCGGCGGCCGCAGCTTTGGTCTCGCCATCGCCGCGATGGGCTACGTCTGCGCCTGTATCGTGGGCGTTGTTCTGCTGAATGTTCTCGCCAGGCGCGGCGCCGTCCGCTCGAAGATCGAGCGGACGGCCGAGGAGCCCGGCCTGAGCTTCTTCCAGGACCCCGATGAGATCCCGGTCGCCGATTCCGTCGACAAGCTCTCCATGCAGCTTGCGATGGTGCTGCTCGTCTATTTTCTCACCTTCCTCGCCACATGGGGTCTCACCGCCGGCATCGCCGCGCTCTCCCAGGGCCTTGCGGATACCGTGAACGCGCTTTTATGGGGCTTTAACTTCATCATCGGCTCCGCTCTCGCCATGCTGGCGCGGGTTCTGGCCGAAAAGGCGCGGACCGTCGGTCTGATCCGCCGGCAGTACCAGAACAACTACCTGCTCAACCGTCTTTCCGGCTTCTTCTTCGATCTCATGATCGTGGCGGGCATCGCCTCCATCGACCTTCAGGATCTGAGCGGACTGTGGGTCCCGTTCATTCTGCTCTCCGCCGCCGGCGGCGTGATTACCTGGCTCTGGCTCCGGTTCGTCTGCAAGCGCGTCTACGGCAGTTATTACTACGAGGGCCTTATCTCCATGTACGGCATGCTCACCGGCACCATCGGCTCCGGTATCCTGCTGCTGCGCGAGATCGACCCCGATCTGCAGACCCCCGCCGCCAACAACCTCGTCATCGGCTCCAGCTTCGGCATCGTCCTCGGCGCACCGCTCCTGGTGCTGGTCGGCATTGCCGCCCGCTCGACGGCGATGTGTCTTGTGACCATCGGCCTTGCTGCCGTATACGGCGCGTTCCTGACGTTCATCATCTGCCGGCTGGGCAAAAAGAAGGCCTGACCTGAAAACCGCCCCGGTTCGCTCTGACGTGAACCGGGGCGGCTGCTTTTACTTTTTGCCTTTGAGGAGATTCATCTTGATGTTCCAGAGCTTCTGGGACAGGTCCACATAGTAGTGATGCGGGTTCTCAAACCGGCGCACCTCGTCCCACAGCGTTTCAAGCTGCGCCGCGCAGTAGTCGCGGATCTGCGTCAGGTCCGGACGCTCATACACCAGCTCGCCGCCCGTGAAGATGGGCTGCATAAGCTCTTTTGCGGTATAGTTTTCGAGCGTCTTTTCCTTCCAGACGGCGTCCGGATCAAAGATGGTGATGGGCTTGCGGTCATCCACCGTCTCGTCGTGCACGCAGAGATAATCCGCCAGCGCTTTGCCGGTGTCGTTTGCGAAGAAGCGGTATATCTTCTTGAAGTGAGGATTCGTGATCTTCTCCACATTCTCGCTGACCTTGATCTTCGGCTCGATGGAGCCGTCCTCCCGCTCGACGGCCACGAGCTTATACACGCCGCCGAACACCGGCTCGCTGCGGGCCGTGATGAGCCGTTCGCCGACACCGAAGGTGTCGATGCAGGCGCCCTGACGGATCAGGTCCTTGATGAGGTACTCATCGAGCGCGTTGGAGCAGGTAATCGTACACTCCGTCCAGCCCGCGTCGTCGAGCATGCGGCGCGCCTGGCGGCTCAGCCAGGTCAGGTCGCCGGAATCGAGACGGATGCCGCATTTTTTGATGCCGAGCGGCTTCAGGATCTCATCGAAGGCCCGGATCGCGTTCGGGATGCCGCTCTGCAGGGTGTTGTAGGTGTCCACGAGCAGGGTCGCGTTCTCGGGATAGGTCCGGCAGTAGGCGCGGAAGGCGTCCAGCTCGGTATCGAACATCTGCACCCATGCATGGGCCATCGTGCCGCCGGCGGGAACGCCGAAAAGCTGGTCGGACAGCGTACACGCCGTTCCGGCGCAGCCGCCGATATACGCCGCGCGGGCGCCGAGGATCGCCGCGTCCGAGCCCTGCGCACGGCGGGAGCCGAATTCCAGCACCGCACGGCCGTCCGCCGCGCGGACGATGCGGCTGGCCTTGGTCGCGATGAGGCTCTGATGGTTCATCGTGCAGAGCATGTAGGTCTCCAGAAGCTGCGCCTGAATGGCCGGGGCCCGCACCGTCAGGATCGGCTCCCGGGGAAAGACCGGCGTGCCCTCCGGCACAGCCCAGATATCCCCGGTAAAGCGGAAGTCCTCGAGGTACTTCAAAAACTCTTCGGAGAACAGGTTCCGGCCGCGGAGATAGTCGATGTCCTCCGGATCGAAGTGGAGGTTCCTGACATACTCGATCACCTGGTCAAGCCCCGCAGCGATTGCAAAGCCGCCGCCGTCCGGCACCGACCGGAAAAACAGATCGAAATATACGATCCGATCCGCCATATCGCTGGCAAGATAGCCGTTGCCCATGGTCAATTCGTAAAAATCGCAGAGCATGGTGAAGTTCAGGGATTTGATATTTTCCATCGTAAAAACCTCTTTGGCATTTTTGGGCAGTATACCACACCCGGCGGGAGATGTCACTTATTTTCCGCGGAGAAATGCATAGTTCCCGTAGCATTTTGTAATCTTAATTACAGGATTAAGCGTTGAATTGTAGAAGCGCGCACTATATAATGTCAACTGGAAAATAGGCGGATCACAATTTTGATCCCCATACCTGTAAGGAGAACACAATGGAACTCACCATGGAACGGCAGAAGGAGCTGGAGTCTCTTTGCCTTCGCTTCCGCCGCGAGGTCCTGACCGCCATCCATAAGGCGCAGTCCGGTCATCCCGGCGGCAGCCTCTCTGTCTGCGAAATTCTTACGCTGCTGTATCAGCACCGCATGAACGTCCCCGCCCCCGACGCCCCCGATCGCGACCGGCTCGTCCTCTGCAAGGGCCACGCCGCGCCGATGCTCTACCGCAATCTCATCGAGAAGGGCTTCCTGCCCGCCGACTGCATGGACACGCTCCGTCAGCTCGGAAGCCCGCTGCAGGGCCATCCCGCCATGCACACCCCCGGCGTCGACATGCCGTCCGGCCCGCTGGGCATCGGCCTTGCCGCCGCGCAGGGCATGGCTATCGGCCTGAAACTGGATCATTCCCCCGCCCGTGTGTACGCCGTTCTCGGCGACGGTGAGCTTGACGAGGGCGCCGTGTGGGAGGCCGCTGCCTCCGCGCCCAAGTTCCGCCTCGACAACCTCTGCGCCGTGGTCGACTACAACAAGGTGCAGCTCGACGGCACGACCGACGAGATCATGCCGCTGCGCGACCTGGAGGGCAAGTGGAAGGCCTTCGGCTGGCATGTCATCCGTGTCGACGGACACGACCTGCGAGCTCTGAACCGCGCCTTTGACGCCGCCGAGGCAACCAAGGACATGCCCACCGTCATCATCGCCGACACCGTCAAGGGCAAGGGCGTCTCCTTCATGGAGGGGCAGGCCGGCTGGCACGGCAAGGCCATTGACGCGGACAGCTATAACAAAATCCTGACCGAGCTGGGAGGTGCTGACTGATGGGAAAGGCCATTCGTGACGTTTACGGCGAGACCCTCGCCGAGCTCGGCGCGGAAAACGAAAAGATCGTCGTTCTGGACGCCGATCTGTCCGGCTCCACCAAATCCAAGGTCTTCGGCACGCGGTTCCCCGACCGTTTCTTCAACATGGGCATCGCGGAATCCGACATGGTCGCCTGCGCCGCCGGTCTTTCCACCGTCGGCAAGATCCCCTTTGTGAACACCTTTACGGTGTTTCTGACCACGCTGGGCCTCATCTCCGCCCGCGCTCAGATCTGCTACGGCAACCTGAACGTAAAGCTCGCCGGCGCCTACTGCGGCATGTCCGACGCGCTCGACGGGGCGACCCATCATGCCACCGAGGACATCGCGGTCATGCGCTCCCTGCCCAACATGCAGGTGATCGTCCCCTCTGACCCGGAATCCACCCGCTGGGCCGTCCGCTATGCCGCGGAGCATGTCGGCCCCGTTTATCTGCGGCTGAGCCGCACCGAGTACCCCGACCTGTATCCCGCCGGCACCGTCTTTGAGCCGGGCCGGGCCAAGATCGTCCGCGAGGGCAGGGACGCCACCGTGTTCGGCATCGGCATCATGGTTCACAAGGCGCTCGAGGCCGCCGAAGCGCTCAAGGCCGAGGGCATCGACCTGCAGGTCGTCGACCTCGTCTCCGTCAAACCCATCGACGCAGCGCTCATCACCGCCTGCGCCAGGGATACCGGAGCGGTCGTCTGCGCCGAGGAGCATCAGATCTACGGCGGCGCGGGAAGCGCCGTCGCGGAGGCCCTCGCCCACAAGGGCGTCGGTGCTCCGACGGAATTCGTCGCCATTCAGGACACCTTCACCGAGACCGGAAAATACGACGGCCTCATACAAAAATATGGCCTTGACGCTGCGGCGGTGGCGGAGGCCGTGAAAAAGGCAGTGGCAAGAAAATGACACGATTTTTCTGTCCCGGCCGCACCGAGCTGGCCGGAAATCACACCGATCACCAGAAGGGCCGCGTCATCGCGGCGGCCGTTGACAAGGGCATCCACGCCCAGGCAGAGCCGAACGGGGAGAACGTCATCCGCATTTTCTCCGAGGGCTTTGACCCGGTCGAGGTCGATCTGTCGCGCCTCTGGCCGGAGGACGGGGACGCCGGGACTTCCGCGTCCCTCGTGCGGGGCATGGCCGCCGTGCTGAGTGAAAAGCCCATGACGCTGCGCGGCTTCAACGCCTGGCTCGCCAGCGACCTGACGGCGGGCGGCGGGCTGTCCTCCTCGGCGGCCTACGCCGTTCTGGTCGGCTGCATGATCGCCCATTTCGCGGACGGCCCGGAGGTGTCCGCGGAGGAGCTGGCCCGCACGGCGCAGAAGGCGGAAAACCGCTTTTTCGGAAAGCCCTGCGGCCTCATGGATCAGATGGCCTGCGCCGTCGGCGGCGGCGTCTACATGGATTTCCTCGAAAATAAGATCCTGCCCATCGACTGCGATTTTGACCGGCTCGGCCTTGCGCTCTGCCTGACCGATACCGGCGGCTCCCATGCCGAAGCCACAGCGGCCTATGCCGCGATCCCGTCCGACATGGCCGCTGTGGCGCAGGAATTTGGCGAGACCTTTCTCGCGCAGGTGCGGCAGCCGGATTTTGATCTGCGCTGGCCCGACCACGTCGACGACCCTCAGTGGAAGCGCGCCCGCCACTTCTTCGACGAAAACTGGCGCGCCGCGGCCATGGCCGACACGCTCGGCCTGCGCGACGGCTCGCGCTATCTGGAGCTTATGAACCAGTCCGGCCGCAGCTCCGAGAACCTCCTGCGCAACATCGTCGACGAAAACGGCTGCGGCAGGGAGCTGGCAGAGGGCCTCGCCCTCTCGGCGAAGCTTCTCGACGGCCGGGGCGCGTGGCGCGTTCACGGCGGCGGCTTCGGCGGCTGCGTGCAGGCTCTCATGCCCGAGGAGAATTTCGAGGCCTATAGGGCCGCGATGGACGAGGCCTTCGGCGAGGGGCGCTGCCAGCGCATCCGCATCCGCGCCAAAGGCGTGGGCGTGCTGGACGACGAATCCGCCTCTTGACTTGGCCGCCGATCCGGGATATAATCTACACACACTGAATACACTATTTCTGTAAAAGGGAGTAGTCGGCGTCCCCAGCGGACGTTACAGCGGCGTCAATACGGCATTTTGCCCGCTTCTGTATGAAATGACGAGACTTTTATCGTGCAGTTTTTCTGCGCGGTAGAAGTCTCTTTTTTTGGAGGAACATATGAATTTATTGGCACTGGCACTGTTCATCCTGACCTATATCCTGCTGATTTTCCTGCCCAATCACCGGCCCTGGGTCGCCCTCGGCTCGGCGGCGGTGTTCGTACTCGCCGGCTTTCTGCCCTGGGAGCTCGTTCCCTCGTCCGTGGACTGGAACATCCTCATGATGCTCGCCGGAACGATGGGCACCGTGTCGCTGTTCATCGAATCGCGGATGCCGAGCCGCATGGCGGATCTGCTGCTTCGGAAGATGCCGAACGTCATGTGGGCGGCAGTCGCGCTGTCGCTCTTCGCAGGCGTCGTATCCGCTTTCGTGGATAATGTTGCGACCGTGCTGATGATCGCCCCGGTCGGCCTGGCCATCGCCAAGCGGCTCGGCATCTCCCCCGTGCCGCTTCTCATTGTGATCTCCGTGTCCTCCAACCTGCAGGGGGCCGCCACCCTCGTGGGCGACACAACCTCCATCCTGCTCGGCGGCTACGCGAACATGGATTTTCTGGATTTTCTGTTCATGGACGGGAAACTGAGCATCTTCTGGGCCGTCGAGCTCGGCGCGCTCGCCACGGTCCCGGTCATCATGTATTTTTTCCGGCATGAGCGCGCCCCGATCCCCGAGACCGAGATCACCCCGGTGGACGACCAGTTCCCTACCTGGCTTCTCGCCGGGAACATCCTGCTGCTCATCGCCGCGTCCTTCATCCCCGGAAAGCCCGCCGTCACCAATGGCCTCATCTGTCTTGGCATCTTTCTCATCGGAGCCGCACGTTCGATCATCAAGAACCGAAACGCTTCCGCCGCGCTCCGGGCCCTGCAGGAGATCGACTACCAGACCCTGCTGCTCCTGGCGGGCCTGTTTATCATCATCCAGGGCATCACGCAGGCCGGCGTCATCGACGGCATCAGTCAGCTCTTTCTGCGCCTCGGCGGCGGAAATCTGTTCTGGCTGTATTCGCTCATCGTGTGGGGCTCCGTCCTGTTCTCCGCCTTCATCGACAACATCCCCTATGTCGCCACGATGCTGCCCGTCGTGTCCGGCATCGCCGCGAGCCAGGGCGTTGATCCGCGCATGCTCTATTTTGGCCTTTTGGTCGGCGCCACGCTCGGCGGCAACCTCACGCCGATCGGCGCCTCTGCGAATATCGCCGCCATCGGCATCCTTCGCCGGAACAGCTATGAGGTCAAGACCTCCGACTTCACGCGCATCGGCGTGCCGTTCACGCTGATCGCCGTGCTGGTCGGCTATCTCTTCTGCTGGCTCGTCTGGGCCTGAGCAAAAAACCGCTCCTCCGATCCTCGGAAGAGCGGTTTTGCTTTATGAAATCCATCAGTAGGCAACGCCCCAGTAGACCATGTGCTTTGCAGGCTTGCCGCAGCAGGCGCAGACGTCGCTGAGCTTCTCCTGCTTATAGGGGATGCAGCGGCTGGAGAGTCCGGCGACCTCCTTCATCTGCTCCTCGCAGGCGAGCTCGCCGCACCACATCGCCTTGACGAAGCCGTCCTGACCCTTTTCCCGGGCCTCCTCAATGGAGTACGCCGGCCAGGTATGGCTGGCGAGGTTTTCCGCAGCTTTCTGATACAGGCCGTCATGTACCTCGTCCAGAAGAGCGGCCACGGCCGTCTCGAGCTGCTCAAGAGGCAGGAACGCCTTCTCGCCGTTATCCCGGCGGGCAGCCACAAACTGCCCCTTCTCGAGATCCTTCGGACCGATCTCCACGCGCAGAGGCACTCCCTTCATCTCATACTGTGCATACTTCCAGCCGGCGCTGTTGTCGGAAAAGTCGCCCTTGGCGCGGAGGCCCGCCGCCTGCAGGCGTTCGACGATCCGCTCCGCCGCCTCGGTCACGCCGGGCTTATGCGCGGCGATGGGCAGCACGATGACCTGGATGGGTGCAATGCGCGGCGGCACGACCAGGCCGTTGTTGTCGCCATGGGTCATGATGAGGCCGCCGATCGTGCGCGTAGACAGGCCCCAGCTCGTCTGATGGGGGTACGCGGCCTGGTTATCCTTGTTCTGGAAAGTGATGTCAAAGGCGCGGGCGAAGCCGTCGCCGAAATAGTGGCTCGTGCCGGACTGCAGGGCCTTGTGGTCATGCATCATGCATTCGACCGTGTGCGTCTCGACCGCACCGGCGAATTTTTCCTTCTCCGTCTTGTTGCCGCGGATGACGGGCATGGCGAGGTAATTCTCGAGGCAGTCGGCGTAGATCTCCAGCATTTGCAGAGTCTCCGCCCGCGCTTCCTCCTCGGTGGCGTGCAGGGTGTGCCCCTCCTGCCAGAGGAACTCGCGGCCGCGCAGGAAAGGACGGGTCGTCTTTTCCCAGCGCATCACGCTGCACCACTGGTTATATTTCATCGGCAGGTCGCGCCAGGAATGCAGCACATGGCTCCAATGCTCGCAGAACAGCGTTTCGCTGGTCGGACGGACGCAGAGCCGCTCCGGCAGCTCCTCGGCGCCGCCCATCGTGACCCATGCGCACTCCGGCGCGAACCCCTCGACATGGTCCTTCTCCCGCTGGAGCAGAGACTCGGGGATCAGCATCGGCATGGATACGTTCTCGTGGCCGGTGGCCTTGAACTTCGCATCCAGTACATGCATGATGTTTTCCCAGATGGCATAGCCGTAGGGCCGGAGAATGAACAATCCCTTGACGCCGGAATAGTCCACCAGCTCCGCCTTCGTGCATACGTCGGTGTACCACTGGGCGAAATTATCCTCCATGGAGGTGATCTGCGCAACCTGTTTATCCTTAGCCATAACGTGACCTCGACTTCCTTGTTTTAACTTATATATTTTATATACGCGGGGAAGTATTGTCAAGCCGCCGGGACTTGACCCGACGTTTTTTTCTTTATATAATAGCTTTGTATACGATCAAAACGCGAACGCAGCATACAATCAGGAGGTGTTCGTTTGACCAAACAGAAATTTCTGGCGGAGCTCAGCCGGCTTCTGGTCTTCATGACCGAGGAGGACCGGGCGGAAATCATCCGCCGTTACGGCGCGATGTTCGATGCAGCCGGGCCCGAGGGCGAAGCGGCGCTCCTTGAGCAGCTCGGCACGCCCACCCGCACCGCCATCGCCCTGAGCCGCGGTTACGAGCCCGGTTCCGTCAAGGCCGAGCTCCCTACGGTGGCCCCGGCCCCGCAGGAGCCTCCGCAGAAGGAGGTCAACGACGGGATCGACGGATTCACGCTGCCGGAATTTCACCTGCCCGGCATGCCCGAGGAGCCCGCTTATGCGCCGCGGAGCAAGCCCGCGGAGGAAAAGCCCCCGAAGCCTGTGTCCATGCCCAAGACCGTCGTTGCGCGCGAGCCCGCATGGGAAGCGCCTCCGGCACCCGCCGAGCCGCATGTGGAGCGGACCATGTCCCTCGGCCTCGGCATCCCGCTGTTCCTTTTCGTGATGATCGGCCTGGGCCTGCCCGCGGCAGCGGTATTCCTGGCTCTGATCGCCGTGCTTCTGCTTCCGGGCGGCGCGCTCCTGACCGCGGTGTATCTGACCGTTGTCGGCGCGCTGTGGTGCACGGCCTATATGGCCGACGCGATCCTTCTCTTCGGCACGGCGTTCGTTCTTTTCGCCGTAGCGCTGATCGTTCTGTGGGCAGGCGTCTGGGCCGACGTCAAGCTCGGCACGCTCTATGTCCAGGGCGTGACATGGCTCGCGGGCGAGCTTCTCGGAAGGAAGGTGACGGACGATGAATAAAGTCTGGCGCATCATCAGCGCGGTCGTTCTTCTGTGCTTGGTCCTCGGCATCATCGGCATCGGCGTGGGCTTTTTTATGGGAAGCTCCCCGGTCGTCCTGCAAAATCACGGGAGCCTCACGGAATATCTCCACCGACTGGAGATAAACCGCGATATCCTCCGGCAGAGCCTGAACGACCTGCTGGCCGGCCTGCGGCTGTTCTGACAACCGCATAAAAACCGACCTCTCCCGCTTCATCATCCGGACGGGAGAGGTCGTTTGTCGGTTTTATCGGTCACTGAATGGGGATCATGACGCCGTGGAGAAGAAGCCGCGCATCGTCATAGCCCTCGCCGGCCGAGCAAGTGGAGAGCGTAATCATCTGATAGTCAGTGTTCACCTTGTCCTGCTCAAACCAGTAGAAGCTGGAGCTGATAGAGTCGATATAGGAGCGATACCCGTCCTCGTTGCTGAAGTAGACGGGGAAGTTGTCCGTCGTTCCCTCGACCATATGGCAGCCGAAAAGCTCGACCCGGTAGCAGGTGGTTGGGGTGAGATAGTAGAAGGTGGGGTTCTGCTCATAGAAGCTGCGGTCCACATAAGCCTGGAACGAGCCGAACATGGAATCGTCCTTCATGTTGTGGCCATAAATAATCAGGTTGCTCAGCGTGACGCCGGTGACGGAATCCATGTCGGCGAACAGCGTGCCGGAGGTGTTGGGCTCCTTGTCAAACCCGTGACTTAGGTAAAACTCGTGGTCGCTCGACTGCACGACGGGGTAGTTGATGACCGTATTCGTCGGGCAGTAGAGCCAGCCGACGACGCTGTCATTTATGGAGCGAAGATAGGTCCAGTCCACCTCGATGGGGATCTCGGATACGACGCGGACATTGGCTGCGCCCATCTGCGCAGCCTGCTCCTGTTCGCCGGCCGCATCGGCCTCGGCCAGGGCGGAGATGGCGTTGGCCGCCAAATCGTTGTAGGCGGAGCGGTCGCGGCGGTAGTTCAGGAAAATGGAACCGAGTTGCCAGCCCGCAAAGAGCATGCCCATCACAAGAATGACGACGATTACGATCAGCGGGACGTTGATGTTTTTCCGCCGCCGCCCTGCCATGACCTCCTCCAGATCGTCAAAATGATCCGGCGCCGGACGCTCGGTACGGGCCGCACGCGAACGGCGGGCGCGTGCATATGCCTCATAGTCCTCGGCGGAAACACGGTCATGCCGTCCGGCGGTATCCGACGCAGGTCCGCCCGCCGCAGGCGTGCGGGCGGTCTTCTGCGGCTGCGGCGGCGCGGACGGCCGGTCATCCAGCATATCGTCCAGCCAGTCGCGGTCAAAGTCATAGTCGTTTCGGTTGTTCCGGCCCATACGGAGTCCTCCCTCGATGCGTTTCTGTAACTTTTGTAATTATTATAACACGAACGAGGGAAAATGCAACCGTCAAACGATCTGGAAGATATAAAACTCGAGATAATCGGTTTCCGGTACGCCCCACAAGATGGGATGGTCCGGTCCCTGCCGGCCGACGTAAAGCTGGCGCAGACTGACCTGCGCATCGGCGGCGGCCTCGCGGAGCATGCGGCGGAACAGCTCGTCCGTCATGAAATGGGAGCAGGAACAGGTAGCGAGATAACCGCCCCGGGGCAGCAGGCGCATGGCTTTAAGATTGATCTCCTTATAGCCGCGATAGGCGGCGCGGACCGTATCGCCGGACTTCGTGAACGCGGGCGGGTCGAGAATGATAAAGTCATACGCGCGGTCCCGGCGGGCAGCCATGTCGGTCAGAAGCTCGAAGACGTTGGCCTGCGTGAATTCGACGCCGTCCAGGCCGTTCAGGCGGGCGTTTTCCCGGGCGGTATCGAGCGCGGAGGCGGACACGTCCACCGCCGTGACCCGTTTTGCGCCGCCGAAGGCGGCATGGAGGGCAAAGGCCCCGGTGTGGGTGAAGCAGTCGAGGACGCTTCGGCCGTGCGCAAGGCGCATGATCTCGGCGCGGTTTTGGGACTGGTCGAGAAAGAAGCCGGTCTTCTGGCCGCGGATATAGTCCACGCCGAACCGGAGGCCGTTTTCCTCAATGACGGTAGCCGGAGGCCTCGCCGACGGCCCAGCCTTCCAAGCGCTCAAGCCCCTCCTTGTCGCGCAGGGGACTGTCGCTGCGCTCGTAGACGGCCGAAACCTCCCCGGCAAGCTCGTCGAGGAGCAGGCGGTAGAGCCGGTCCTTGATCCGGTCGGTCCCGGCGCACAGCACCTCGGTCACGAGCACGTCGTTGTAGCGGTCCACCGTCAGGCCGGGCAGACCGTCCGCTTCGCCGAAAACCAGGCGGCAGGCGGCAAACTCGTCCCCCATGACCTGGCGGCGGTATTCGACGGCGTAGTGAATGCGGCGGCGGTAAAACGCCTCGTCGAATTTGTCGTTTCCGTTCCGGGATAGGACCCGCACCCGGAGCTTGGAATGCATATTGGCATACCCGGCGCCGAGCCAGCGTCCGCGGGCGGAGAACACGTCCACGATATCGCCGTCGGACCAGCCGCCGGGATCGTCCGTCACCTCGTCCGCATAGACCCAGGGATGGCCGCCGCGCAGGGCGGTTTCGCCTTTTTTTGTGACGGTCAGGCGGGGATAGGTTCGTTCCATGGCAAATCACCTCTTTAAGCAACACCGCACAATTCACGGCGCACGACTCGCTTGTATATTGTTCCGGCCTGTTTCACAAAAATCCTCGGCCATACACAAAGCATACCCGGCGGTTTTTGTTTCATCTGCCGAAAAATCGGACGGCGCGATCCGCGCACCAAAATGTTGCGGCGCCGCCTTTACAAAAGCCATCATAGCACATTATAATGGATTTTCCAAAAGCAATTTATACAGGAGCGTATTTTATGCAGGATATACAGACCTTGGCTGCGGCGCTTGCTGCGGAATTCGGGCAGAAGCAGAACCATGTGGAGAACGTGATAAAGCTGCTGGACGAGGGCAGCACCGTTCCGTTCATCGCCCGCTACCGCAAGGAGCTGCACGGCACAATGGATGACCAGCTCATCCGCGGGATTTCTGAGCGGCTGACCTATCTGCGCAATCTCGACAAGCGGCGCGAGGAGATCAAAAACAGCATCGACGGGCAGGGCAAACTGACGTCCGAGCTTGCCGCCGATATCGACGCCGCTGCGACGCTTGCGGCGCTGGAGGATATCTACCGTCCCTATAAGCAGAAGCGGCGCACCCGTGCGACGATGGCAAGGGAAAAGGGGCTCGAACCGCTGGCACAGGCGCTGTTTGCGCAGGAGGGCGGCGACAGCGTACAGGCCATGGCTGCGGCGTATGTGGACGCGGAAAAGGGCGTGGAGACCATCGACGACGCGCTGGCCGGCGCGTCGGATATCATCGCCGAGCGGATCGCGGACGACGCGGCGATCCGCGCGAAGCTGCGCACGCTGTATGAGCGGCGGGGCGTTCTCGTCTCAAAGGCCGCGACGGAGGAGGACACGGTCTACCGGCTGTATTACGACTATTCCGAGCCCCTGTCCAAGGTGCAGAGCCACCGCGTGCTGGCGGTGAACCGCGGCGAGCGGGAGGGCGTACTGAAGGTATCCGTGGCGGTCGAAGAGGCCGCCGCCGTGCAGACAGTGCGGCGCATGGCCGTGCGTCCGGGCAGCTTTTCGATGGCCCTGGTCGGCGCCGCGGCGGAGGATGCGTGGAAGCGGCTCATCGAGCCGTCGATGGAGCGCGAGATGCGCACCGCGCTGACGGAGGCCGCGAACGAGCAGGCGATCAAAAATTTCTCGCTGAATTTGAAGCCGCTGCTCATGCAGCCGCCGGTGAAGAACCGCGTGACGCTGGGCTTCGACCCTGCCTACCGCACGGGCTGCAAGCTCGCCGTCGTGGACGGCACGGGCAAGGTCCTCGAGACCGGCGTCGTCTATCCCACGCCGCCGCACAACAAAAAAGCGGAGGCGGCTTCGGTCATTACGCGCATGGTGAAGCGCCACGGCGTCACCGCGATCGCCATCGGAAACGGCACGGCCTCGAAGGAGTCGGAGATCTTTATCGCGGAGCTTCTGAAGGAGCTGCCCGGCGTGGCGTACATGGTCGTGAACGAAGCCGGCGCGTCGGTGTATTCCGCCTCAAAGCTCGGCGCGGCGGAGTTTCCCGATTTCGACGTGTCCCTTCGCTCGGCGGTATCCATCGCCCGGCGGCTGCAGGACCCGCTCGCGGAGCTTGTGAAGATCGACCCCAAGAGCATCGGCGTCGGGCAGTATCAGCACGACATGCCGCAGGCGCGGCTGGACGAAGCGCTCGGCGGCGTGGTGGAGGACTGCGTGAACGCGGTCGGCGCGGACCTGAACACCGCCTCCGTCTCCCTGCTGTCCCATATCGCGGGCCTCACCGCGGCGACGGCGAAAAACATCGTGGCCTACCGCGAGGAAAACGGCGCGTTTACCTCCCGCAGACAGCTCTTGAGGGTGCCCAAGATCGGGCCGAAGGCGTATGAACAATGCGCGGGCTTCCTGCGCGTGCCGGAGAGCAAAAACGTCCTTGACCGCACGGGCGTGCATCCCGAGTCCTATGCGGCGGCGGAAAAGCTCCTCGAGCTCTGCGGCTATACGCCGGCAGACGCTGCCCGCGGCGGCGTCGGCGAGCTTCGCGAGCGGATGAAAAAGCTCGGCGAGGCCCGCTGCGCGGAGTACGCCGGGGTCGGCGTGCCGACGGTGCGGGATATCGCGGCGGAGCTTACCAAGCCGGGCCGCGACCCCCGCGACGAGCTGCCGCCGACCATGCTGCGCACGGACGTCATGAGCCTGGAGGACCTGAAGCCCGGCATGGTGATGAAGGGCACGGTGCGCAACGTCGTGGATTTCGGCGTATTCGTCGATATCGGCGTGCACCAGGACGGCCTTGTGCATATCTCGCAGGTCTGCGACCGGTTCATCCGGCATCCCTCGGAGGTCGTGAAGGTGGGCGATATCGTGGATGTGGCCGTGCTGGAGACGGACGTTTCCAAAAAACGCATATCCCTTTCGATCAAACAGGCGAAAAAGGAGAAATAAATATGATTTATACGGGAAAACATTTTTCGATTTTAGGGGATTCTATTTCGACCTTCAAGGGAGTCACGGTGGATGACCCCAACACGTTTTATGGTCGGGCCATATGCGAAAAAGGCGGCTTCGCCGGCGTGGAGGACACCTGGTGGATGCGCGTTGTGAACGGCCTGGGCGGCGTGTTCGAGCGGGACAACGCCTTTGCCGGCTCCTGCGTCACCGTCGGCTACGGCCTCGGCCGGGGCATGTGCACCGATGAGCGCACCGGCGCGCTGGGCGCGCCCGACGTGATCCTGATCTTCGGCGGGGCGAATGACATGGGCTTCAGCGTCCCGGAAGAGGAATTCCGCGCCGCGTACGGGCTCATGCTCACGCGGCTGAAAGCGAAGCATCCCGCCGCGGAGATCTGGTGCGGCACGCTCATAAACGGCCGCAAGGTCCTCGACGACGAGCCGTTTTTCATGAACGAGGAGCCGAAGAAGGAGCTGGAGCCGTTCTCCGGCATCATTCGGGCCTGTGCCGCGCAGAGGGGGGCACACGTTGTCGATATGGCGGCAAGCGGCCTCGTCTACGACACGATCGACGGCTGCCACCCGACGGCGCACGGCATGGAGCAGCTTGCCGGTCTGTGGCTCGACGCGATCCGAAACGCATAAACGAATAAACTTCCGGATATGTCCTGTGCATATCCGGAAGTTTTATCACATGGAAATCAAATGTCGTGTTCCTTCAGAACCGCGGTGATAATCCCGACCGCTTCGTCGATCTGCGCCTCGGTATGCGTGACCATCAGGCTTGTGCGCAGCAGGCACTCACCCGGCGCCGCGGCGGGAGGCAGGGACGAGTTCACGTAAACGCCGCGGTCATAGAGCTCCTTCGCGATCTGAAGCGTCGGGATCGGGTCATAGGTGTAGATCGGGATGATGGGGATGCGGGTACCGTTCGAGGGACGGATCTTGATATTCCGCTCGGTGAGGCGCTCGCGCATATAAACCGACTTCTGCTGAAGCTGCTCGGGCAGCTCCGGATGCGCCTCCAGAATCCGGAGAGAAGCCAGCGCGGCGGCGGCGTTTGCGGGCGGAATGGAGGCGGAGAAGATGAACGGGCGGGACGCATGGCGCACATAGTCCGCGACACGCTCCGAGGAGGCCATATATCCGCCGAGGGAGGCAAGGGACTTGGAGAAGGTGCCCATGTAGATATCGACCTCGTCCTCAAGGCCGTAATAGCTCGCCGTACCGCGGCCACCCTCGCCGATGACGCCGAAAGCGTGGGCGTCGTCCACCATGACCCGCGCGCCGTACTTCCTTGCCAGACGGCAGATGCCGGGCAGGTCGGCGATGTCGCCCGCCATGGAGAACACGCCGTCCGTCACGATGAGGCTGCCAGCATTTTCCGGCACGGAGGCGAGCTTTTTCTCAAGGTCTTCCATGTCGCCGTGCTTGTAGCGGAGCATCTTGCCGTAGGACAAGCGGCAGCCGTCATACAGGCTTGCGTGGTTTTCACGGTCCATGATGACATAGTCCGTGCGGCCGACAACGGCGCTGATGATGCCGAGATTTGTCTGGAAGCCGGTGGAAAACGTGACGACAGCCTCCTTGCGCAGGAAGCGGGCCAGCTCTGCTTCGAGCTCCAGATGGAGCTTGAGCGTGCCGTTCAGGAAACGCGAGCCGGAGCATCCGGAACCGAGCGTCTCGTAGGCGTTCACACCGGCGGCGATGACGTCCGGGTGCGTCGTCAGGCCGAGATAGTTGTTCGAGCCGAGCATGATGCGCCGCTTGCCCTCCATGATAACCTCTGTGTCCTGGCGGGTCTCCAGAGGATTGAAGAAATTATAAACGCCGAGGGCGCGGGCCTGTGCCGCCAGCTCATGTTCCGTGCATTTTTCAAAAATATCCGCCATGTGTTTACGTCCTTTCCCGCAGGCTGCGTTCGCTATTGCATAAATAATTTAACTTAAAATAATTTAATTAATTGCAGTATACACGCAAAGAGACAGCCTGTCAAGTCCGGCAGCGGCATGAAAATTTCCTGTTGCGTCCGGGGGGGCGCTGTCCCTTATAATGGTATTGTCATAAAACTGTTTTTAGGAGAACAATATGGAATACAAAGACATTTTTCCTGCTGCGAGAGAGGTTCTGACAGGCTGCAAGGCCTGCCCGGTCTGCAACGGTCTTGCCTGCGGCAATAATATGCCCGGCCCCGGCTGCAAGGCGCCCGGAAACGCCGCCGCCCGGAACTATGCCAAGTGGCAGGAGATCTGCGTCAACATGGACACGCTCTGCGAGAACCGTCCGGTCGACACCTCCTTCGAGCTCTTCGGCCGCACCTTCAAGGCGCCGCTGTTTGTCGCGCCGCTGGGCGCCGTGTCGATGCATTACGGCGAGAAGTTTGACGACCTGGCCTACAACGCCCTGCTGGTCCCCGCCTGTGCGGAATACGGCATTCTGGCCTTTACCGGCGACGGCGTCGACCCCGAGGTTATGCGCAGCGCAGCCTGCGATATGGAAGCCTGCGGCGGTCTGGGCGTGCCGACCATCAAGCCCTGGAACAAAGAGTTTGTTTTTGAGAAGCTCGACTATCTCAAGGAGAAAAAGGACATTTTTGCGGTCGCGATGGATATCGACGGCGCGGGCCTGCCCTTCCTGAAGGCCATGAACCCCAATGCCGGCAGCAAGTCCGTCGCGGAGATGCGCGAGATCATCGAGTACGCCGGAAAGCCTTTCATCATCAAGGGCGTCATGACCGTCGCCGGCGCGAGGAAGGCCGTCGAGGCCGGCGCAGACGCGATCATCGTGTCAAACCACGGCGGCCGTGTACAGGGCGGCGTTCCCTCCACGGCGGAGGTCCTGCCCGCGATCGCGGACGCGGTGAAGGGCCAAATCAAAATTCTTGTGGACGGCGGCATCCGCAGCGGCGTGGATATTTTCCGCGCGCTGGCTCTCGGCGCGGACGGCGTTCTGATCGGCCGCCCCGTGGTGCCGTTCATCTACGCCGACGGCGCGGACGGGCTGCGGATATATCTCGACCGCATCCTCGCGGAGCTGCGCGACACGATGACCATGTGCGGCACGCCGACGCTTGCGGACATCGGACGGGACAATATTATCCTGCCCTGACTGGGAACACATACATAAAAAGCAGTCACTTTCAAAGTGCGCAAGCACATGAAAGCGACTGCTCTTTTTTATCCGGTGGTCAGCCGAAAAGCTCCTTTAGGCGGAGGCTCGCGGCGTACAGTTCGTTTTTGCTGTACGAGTTATTTTCGTCGGCAAGAACCAGCTTGATCGCGTCCTTGGCGCGGCAGTCCGCCTGAACCATCTTGTCCACGAGCATGGCCTCCGGCGTGACGGTATGCTCCTGCTTGCGGAAAAGGTAATCCTCCGCCAGCTCCGCGACGATGCAGAACTCGCCTTTGTCGTAGCTGCCCTTGTCGAGCAGCAGGGATTTCACTTCCTCGGGCGTGCCGCGGAAGGTCATCTCGTGCAGCTTCGTCAGGTCGTTGCAGACGCAGAGCTGCCCCCGGAAGCCCGCTTCGACAAAGAAATCGACGGCGTCCATGATGCGCTTGGGCGATTCGTAAAAGACCCATGTCCGGGTCGCGGCCTCGCGCATCTTCTCAAGCAGGCGGCGGCGGTCGGCGGCTTCGCGGGGCAGAAACCCATAGAAAAAGAACGTGCTCAGGTCAAAGCCGGAGATGGACAGCGCCGTCACAGCCGCGCAGGCGCCAGGAATGCCGACGACGGGAATCCCCTCGGCAATGGCGGCCTTAATAAGCTCATTGCCGGGGTCCGAGATGCAGGGCGTACCCGCATCGGTGATGACGGCGACGTTCTTGCCGGCCCGCAGCTCGGCGATAAAATACTTCGCCTTGCCGTGCTCATTGAACTTATGGTTGGAGACAAGCTTATTGCGGATCTCCAGCTTATTGAGAAGCACCATGCTCCGGCGGGTATCCTCCGCCGCGATGATGTCCGCATCCGTCAGGATCTGGATGCCCCGGGCGGACATATCCCGGGCGTTTCCGATGGGCGTTGCCACGATGTAGAGTGTGCCGGTTGTCGGCTGCATGCTGTCCATTTCTTTGCCTCCTCCGTCCGGTTGACCGTTTTTTGGGACAGTCCGCGCGGTATGCTGTCGTCAGAAAAACAGAAAGGACGGTTTTATCCATGTCTCGTCGTACAAAAATTCTTCACCAGCTTTGGTTCTGGGGCGTACTGCTCCTCGCCGTCACCGCGGAGGGCTGGGCGGATCTTCTGGGGCGTTTGCTTTAATCGTAAAGCCGGGCAATCGACGCCATGTGCGCCTTCATGCCCTCGACGGCGTCCGACGGGGCGAGGATACGCACCCGGTCCCCGAAGCCGCAGACCCAGCCGAAAAACTGTACGTTCACAGCGGCGTTCACGGTGACAGAAAAATGCCCGTCGTCATAGGGCACGAGCGCGGCGTCCGCGCCGAAGCGGTCAATGACCGGCCCGGCAAGCTCGTTTTCAAAGCACAGGCGCACCGGCTTTACATCGCCGGAGAACATCCCGAAATGGGCGTCGGAATAGGCGGCCATATCCAGCTTCTCGAACGCCTCCCGGCCCTTCCGGGGGGCCTCGGCGGCGCGGATGCCGGTCATCTTATCCACGCGGAAATGCTTGATAAAGCCCGCGTCATGATCATAGGCGATCAGGTAGTAGTTCTCGTCGTCCCACATCAGCGCCCACGGGCTGACGGCATAGCGCTTTCCGCCGCGGCGAAAGACGCGCTGCCGCTCCCGGTTCCACTCATAGTATTGGAAGGACAGCGCGGCGTCCTCCTCGATGGCGGCCTGGATCGCGTCGACATTGTAGTATATGGACTCGTTCATGGACTTGATCCGTCCGCGCACCAGGACCTGCCGGTGGAGCTGACGGGCGTCATACTCGCTGGTAAGCTGCTCGAGCTTGCCGATCAGCTCCATGGATTTCTTAACGGTGATGAATTTGGAGGACTGGACGCTGTCCACCAGGAGCTTCAGCTCCGGAAGCTGAAATTCCCGTTCGCCGATAAAATACCCCGTGGCGGAGCCCATCCGCACCGACTGCACGTCGCAGCCGAACAGGCGCAGCGCCTCCATGTCGTCATAGAGGCTCTTTCGCTCGGCGGAAATGTCCTGTCGGGCCAAATATTCGGTCATGTCGGCGATGGTCACCGGGTGCCGCTCGTCGGAGCAACGGGACAGGTACCGGATGAGATAGAGAAGCTTCAGCTTCTGGCGGGGAGATTTGGGCAAGAGAACCGCGCCTCCTTATCCATAGTTCGTTACATCCGCCTCGCAGGTCAGAGCGCGGATGTCGCGGCCCAGAACGCCCCGGGCCACGGCGGCGAAGCCGTCCTGCGAGCCGCTGCAGTAATAGCGCTCACGGCGCACGGCGTCTGCCGCCGCCAGGCCGTCCCGTTCCCGCAGCGCCTTCAGAACGGAGCTTACGCACGCGCCGCCGGAGTCCACCATGGCGGCCTCGCGGCCCAGGGCGGCAAGGACCGCTTCCTCGATGAGCGGATAGTGGGTGCAGCCGAGCACCATGGTGTCCACCTCCGCCGCGCGAAAGGGGGACATATAGGCTGCGAGCGCGTCCATGAGCTCCGGGTCGCCGGCCGCGGTATGGCCGCTTTCGATCAGCGGAACGAGCCGGGGGCAGGCGAGAGAGACGACCTCCGCGTCGGGACGGAGCGCCCGGATCGTCCGCTCATACAGCCCGCTGCGGATCGTCGCCGCCGTGGCGATGACGCCGATGCGCCCGGTCACGCTGACACGGACGGCTTCCGCCGCCGTGGGGCCGACGGTGCCGACCGTGGGGATGTCCGCGTTGTCGGCGGCAAGCTCCGCCATGGCGTTCGCCGTGCTGGTGTTGCAGGCGACGATCAGGGCCTTTACATCCTGCGAACGCAGAAAACGGGCGTTCCGGCGGGAGAGGAAACGGATATCCTCCGCCGTGCGGTCACCGTAGGGGGCACGGAGGTTATCGCCGAAATAGACGATGCTCTCGTTCGGCGCCTCCCGCATCAGCCGGCGCACAGAGGTCAGTCCGCCCACGCCGGAATCAAATATACCGATCGGTCTGTTATCCATAACGCAAATTCCTCACTGCGCCCTTGACGAAGCCGCGGCGGGCGCATACAATAGCAGAAAAAAAGGGGGGCTTTCCGTGAAAAAAACACTGGGTATCGTGGGCGGCATGGGCCCTGCCGCAACCTGCGACCTGATGCAGAAGATCATCGCGCTCACCGCGGCCTCCTGCGACCAGGAGCACCTGCACATGATCGCCGATGTGAACACCGACATCCCCGACCGTACCGCCGCAATCCTGCATGGCGGGGCGGACCCCGTTCCGGAGCTCGTGCGGAGCGGACGGCGGCTGGAGGCGGCGGGCGCGGAATTTCTGATTATGCCGTGCAATACCGCACATTATTTCTATGACCGGCTGGCGGAGAATGTGACGATCCCCGTGCTGCATATGCCGCGGCTGACCGCTGCCGTTCTGAAAAAAGCGGGGATAAAGCGCGCCGGCGTTCTTGCGACGGACGGCACGGTGCACAGCGGCGTGTATGAAAAGGCGCTGCTGGCTGAGGGCATCGAGCCGGTATATCCGACGGCGGAGCATCAGGCGATGATTATGAGGCTCATCTACGACGGCGTCAAGGGCGGGAAAATCGCGCTGAGCGATATCCCGGTGCGGAGCATTCTCGCGGAGCTTCGGAGCCGCGGCGCGGAGAAATTCCTGCTCGCCTGCACGGAGCTTCCGATCGCTTTTCAGTCGCTCGGCATCGCCGGGGACTGCCTCGACCCGACGAGGGTGCTGGCGTTTTCCGCCGTGTGCTTTGCCGGCGCGGAGACGACAGCCGCCGACCCGTGGTGACGGTCTTTTATTATAACAGGGAATCGGCGGCTTGACAATCGCCCTCTGTCCCAAAAACGAAACAGCTCCGCCGGACGGAGCTGTTTGGGCGGTCAGGCTTTTGTCACGTCGGCATAGCAGCCGTCCACAAAGGCGACGAGCGCCTCCGTATCCACGAGCATCTGCATCCCACGCTGGCCGGCGCTGACCCAGATCCTTTCATACAGCAGCGCCGTCTCGTCAAAGATCACGGGGTATTTTTTCTTCATGCCGACCGGAGAGCATCCGCCGCGGACATAGCCCGTCAGGCTGAGAACATCTTTCATATGCGCCATTTCGATGCGCTTGTCCCCGGCGGCGACGGCGCATTTTTTGAGGTCCAGCTCCTCGCTGACCGGGATCACGAACACGACCGGTCCCTGCCGATCGCCGAGCGTGACGAGGGTCTTGAACATACGCTCGCGCAGCTCGTCGGACAGCTCCCCCGCGTGCAGGCCGGTGGGGTGGGCGTCGTCAAATTCGTATTCGCGGATCTCATAGGGGATCCCGGCGGCGTCAAGCTGCCGCAGCGCGTTTGTCTTTGTCGTTTTCATACGCATATCATAGCATAAAAAAGGGCGGAGAGAAAGCTCTTTCTCTCCGCGCTCTTTTCATGTCATGCGGTCAGGGCCGTCCGTCGCCGAAGAAAAACAGCGCGACCGTGCCGGGCCCCACATGAGAGCCGGTTACCGGCTCATATACTACCTCCAGGATCTCACCCGTGCAGCCGTACTCCCGCAGCTTGCCGATGACGAACCGGCTGTCCTCCGGGCTGTCGGCGTGGGCAATGCCCACGGGCGCGGTCCTGTCCGCACAGTTGTCACGGTAGCGGGCCGCCAGCGTGTCCAGCGAGCGGCGGCGGCCGACGTTCATATGGCGCAGAACGATGTGCCCCTCCTTGTCACCCATCAGGATGGGCTTGACATTCAGAAGGTTCGTCATCTTGACAGCGGCGTTGAAGAGCCGCCCGGTCTTGAGCAGATAGGCGAGATCGTCCACCGTAAAGACCTGCCACATATTGCCGCAGCTTTCCAGCGTCTTTTCCACGATCTCGTCAAAGCTCCCGCCCTCGTCCCGGAGCTGCGCCGCCTTCAGGACGTGGAGCCCCTCGCCAAGCGAGGCGCCGCGGGTGTCGATGGCGGCGATCCTCCGGTCGGGATACTCCCCGCGCAGATCCTCCACGACGCTCTGGGCAAGCGCCGCCGTGCCGCTGATGCCGCCGGACATGCCGATATAGATCAGGTCGTCCCCCTGCTCCAGCACGGGGGCAAAGGCGTCGAGAAACGCGCCCATCGACGGCATCGACGTCGTCACCTGCATACCGCCGCGGATATCATCATAGTATTTTTTCCCCTCAAAGCCGCCGGAGAAGTCCATCTCCCCGCCGTCTGTAAAGCATCGGATGCGGATGATGCCGAGATGATAGCGCTCGACAAGCTCCTCCGGGAGGTTTGCCGCGTTATCGGTAAAAATACGAATCATATCGTTCACCTGCTTTCGAGTTTTGCCGCAGCCGGCGGAGCCCGCGCACCCCGCATAGGACCGCAGCTAAAGCTTACCCGAAAATCTTCGTCCGGAGCAACCTACTGTTTCGGCTTTCCTCTACGAATTTTCCGAAACGGACTCTACCATGCCTCGAAAAATCACTCTACGATTCGTAGAATCCCTTTATTTCCAACGCTTTCCGGGGCCAGACAGGATCATCGGCCCTCGGACGGGGACCGTCCCGGCCGGGACGGAAAATTTATAAAAATTTGTTACTTTTGTCATGAATCATTTACAAATCCGTTACACTTGTGCTATATTATTGAGGAACGCAGCTTCGACAAATTTCGGGTCCGGGCGGCAGGGCGTTTTTGGCGGTATACGCCGCGGCAGGACCTGTTGGGAGGAATGACTATGAGCAATCGTATCAAAGCCTGGAATGTTCTCAGCCGGGTGGTGTTTCTTCTCGTCTTTCTGGCCTCGATCGGGGTATTCTGGCTGACGAGAACGGGCGAGGGCTTCACCGACTTCATCATCAATCTTGTGTTCGCTTTCCTGGCGGCGCTGTTTCTTATCATTTATTTCATAGGCTGTGCGCGGCCGCTGACGAAGGCCGCCTCCGCGCTTTCCCGCGTGACGGACAATATCCGCCGCTCGGAGGAGGACGCCAAGTCCCTCTGGGCCCGGTACGGCCAGAACGGAGAGCTGTTCGCGAATAAGCGCATCGACGAGCGCTACAGCGCGTATCTGCGCGAGGTCCATCGCCTGCAGAAGCAGAACTCCCTGACCGCGACCTGCCGCATCGAGGACTATATCGACGAGGAGCTTATCTACTCCGCGGTCAACAAATCCTTCTGCGACCAGCTCGGCGGCATCATGAGCGGGCTCGGCATCCTGTTCACGTTCATCGGCCTCGTCTACGGCCTGCGGAATTTTGACGCCTCCTCGGTGGACGTCATGCAGACCAGCACGCAGGCGCTGATGGCGGGCATCAAGATCGCGTTTCTGACCTCGATCTTCGGCCTCATCTATTCGCTGCTGTTCGGCCTGTTTTACAAGAAGCTTCTGCGCGACAGCCTCAATGCGCTGTACGATTTTCAGGATGCGTTTTCCGAGTGCGTCCGCCCCGTGAACGAGCACGCGGCCGAAAACGCCATGCTCCGCCTGCAAATGGAGCAGAACGCCGCGCTGCAGAATTTCGGCACCGGCATCGGCGATCAGGTCAGCGAAGCGATCATCAAGCTGATGCAGCCCTCGGTGGATACGCTGCAGCAGATGATAAGCCAGTATGTGACCGTGGCGATCGAGGACCAGCGGGCCGGCATGGAAAAGGTCGTCCGCTACTTCCTTGACAGCATGAACACCTCTCTCGGCGGCATCTTCATGCAGCTCAAAACACGCACGGAGGAGCTTGCCCGCTGGGAAAAGACCATGATCGACACGATCTCCGATATGACCGACCATGTCGGCCGCACGACCGCCGGTCTTTCCGACGCGCAGGCCGAGACCCGGAAGATCGCCGATACCATGGGCCAGTACACCGCCGCCATTCAGTCCCTGACCGATGAGCAGCAGGGCGTCATCGAGAACATGCGTGTGCTCATGGACGATTACCATGCCCTCCACAAGCAGGAGGAGGAGTACATCCGCAGCCTGACCGCCTCCGCGCAGGCCGCCGCCGACAACGTGGCCGACAGCCGCCGCGTGGCGGAGTCCGTCGCGGCGATCGCGGAAAGCATTCAGGCCGCCAACGCCGACAGCGCCCGCCAGATCATCACCGCCGGACAGCTCGCGTCCCAGTCGGCGGAATCCATCCGCTCCCTGTCCGAGTCCGTCACCGCCGACATGACCGCCGCTTCGCAGCGGCTGGAGCACTCCGTCGCCAATCTGGACGGCAGTCTGACCCGCACGCTGAGCGACAGCCTTGCGGTAATGGACGACGGCATCTCCCGGCTGACGAGCTGCCTCACCGGCGTGAACACCGCCGCGGGCAACGTCGCAAACGCCATGAAGGGCCTTCCCAGGACCGTCGCGGCGATGGACGGCGATATCAAGGCCACGGCCAAGGTCATCGACACGGAGCTGAAGCTTCTGCTCAAGGCCGTGTCGGACACCGAAAAGAGCCTGACCCGGTTCAGCGACGAGCTGGACCGCCGAACCGGCCTCTGATCCGGAGGGCGAAGCATGGCCAGAAAACATCGAAAACCAACGGAATTCCAGGAAACCAGCTTCTGGCAGTCCTATTCCGACATGATGGCCGGCGTGCTCCTGATGTTCATTCTCATTATCTGCGGCACGCTGTTCGTGCTGATGCAGGTCAAAAATTCCTACGACGCCAGCGAGATCGAGCTGCAGCAGCGTGAGGATGAATTGGAACAGGCCATTCGGGAGAATTTGGGCTACCTGGATCTGACCGAGGAGCAGAGCGCGCTTCTGGCGGACCAGCAGAGCCGGCTCGACGAGCAGCAGCTCACGCTGGAGGAACAGCAGGCGGCACTCGAGGCACAGCAGGCGGAGCTGGAGGCGGCACAGGCGCTTTTGGCGCTGCAGCAGACGGAGCTGGAGGACAAGGAGGCGCAGATCTCCCTGCAGACCACCGCGCTGGAGAACCAGCAGCTCCAGCTCGAACAGATCATCGGCGTCAAAAAGGACCTGATCGCCGATCTGAGCGACGAGTTCTCAAGCTCCCAGCTCAGCATCGCCATTGATGAACAGACCGGCGCAATCACGCTCGATTCCAGCATCATCTTTGACTACGACAGCGACGACCTCTCCGGTGCGGGCAAGAGCACGCTCGCGGATTTCCTGCCCAAATACTTTGCGGTGGTCCTGTCCGAGGACTATATTGATTACATCTCCGAGATCATTATCGAAGGCCATACCGACACCGTCGGCAGCTACGAGTATAACCTGGAGCTGAGCCAGGCCCGTGCCGAGGCGGTCGCCGCGTACTGCCTGGGCGAGTCGCAGGACATGTTCACGACGGAGCAGCTCGAGCAGATCCGTTCGCTGATGTCGGTGACGGGCCGTTCCTGGTCGAACCCGATCTATAACGCCGACGGCACGGTGGACGAGGACGCCAGCCGCCGCGTGGAGATCAAATTCCGCCTCTCCGACGAGGAGATGATCTCCCAGATGCTCGAGGTGCTGGAGCGGTACGACAGCGAAAACGAATAAAAATACAGAAGGCACGCTTTTGTGTCTTCTGTATTTTTTCGCGTCAGCGGACCGGGAGGGCCTTGGCCCCGTCCGCCTTTTTCCGCCGCCGGTACACGGCCAGCACCGCCGCGGCGGACACGGCGGAAAGCACCGCGCCGGGGACCAGCCCCGCCGGGACATAGCGCAGCTCCACCGTATGCTCACCCGGCGTTACGCGCAGCGCCATGAGGCCGCCCTGCACCGAAACGGGCTCCACCGTCCCGCCGTCCAGGCATACCGTCCAGCCGCGGTCATACGGGATGGTGAACACCAGATACGCATCCCCCTCGCCGGCGGTAAAGCGCCCGGTATAATGCGAGGCCGAGAGCTTCGTCAGCGCACAGCCCCCCTCCGCCAGCGCCGCCGCATAGCGGGACAGCGCCCCGCCGCTTTCCGTGGCAAAGGCGGCATTATTCACCGTGATATCGGAAAACGCCTGAAGCCGGACCTCGACCGTGTCCCCGGCCGCATAACCGCCGAGGTACACGCTGCCGTTCGTCTGCGCCGAGGCATACATCGTGCACAGCGCCCCGTCGGCATAGATCATGACGCCGGGGAAATCGGGGATGTCAAACTCGCCGTAAAGCGGGCCGTCCGCCGCCGCGGTAACGGTCCAGACAATGGAGGCCGCGCCGTCCGCCTCCTTCGCGAAGCGTGTACCGTCCGCCGTAAAGTTTTCAAGCGCCGGCGTACTGGCCGCGGCAGGGAAGAAGATGCTCTCGCCCAGCTCCGGCGCCGCGGCGGCATAGAGCGCGTTGAGATAGGAAAAGCTGTCCGTCGCGCCAAGCTCGCCGGCAATCGCCGCATCCGCCGTCCATCCGATGGGGAGCGCAAGCTCGTTCTCCCACACGGTATACCCGCCGGCCTCGCCCACCAGCGTGTAATCCTTCCCCGGCATATCGCCGACGATATAGCGCACGCCCAGCAGCGTGTCTGCCGCAGCCGTGACGCCGGGACCGTAGGTGGCCCAAACCTTCTCATAACGGTCAAAGCCCACGCGGTCCAGGAAATTCAGGCTCTCCTGCGAGATGGTGGAGCCGTAATGGGACAGTCCGTCATAGCCAAACAGCATCGGCTCGCACCGGTTCTGGTCAAAGCACACCGGGCTCTCCACGCGGACATACTCCCCGCCGGCGTCGATCAGCGCGAACGCCTCGGCTTTCTGCGCCGCATAGTCCGCATACGCCGCCGCATCCGTCGCCTGCGCGGTCAGGCTCCGCAGCGTGACCGCCGCATTCACGCACAGCTCGCCCACGTGGATAAGGAGGACCGCCGCGAACAGTCCGGCCTTCAGCCGGGGCCCTGCGCCGGGGCGCAGATACGCGGAAAGCGCGCCGGATACCGCCGCCGCGATCAGCACTGCGGCCGCCGCCGAGGGCCAGGACACATATTCGTATGTCCGCCCCGCGAACACCAGCACGGACACGGCGACCGTGACGCCGACGGGCAGAAGCAGCCGCCGCGGCCTTGTGCCCTCGTGCAGCCCGCACAGCTCCCGGTCCGCGGCCGCCGCCATCAGGAAGCTCAGCAGGAAGGAGTAGCGGTAATTGTACCAGTTCGGTTCATTGAGGCCGTGCCAGGCAAGGTCCAGCGCCGTGATCCAAAACGACGCCGCCAGCGTCAGCATAAGCCCGCCGGTCAGGATGCGCCGCCGGCGCGGGATGCGCGGATCGGCAAAATACAGCACCGCAAGCGCGGTCGTTACCGACCCGCAGAACACCTGCGGCAGTCCCTCCGGCATGATCTCTTCATACACAAACGCGCCGGGATAGAATTTTGACAGCAGCCCGACCAGGTCGAATTTCGGCGTCAGCGTCAGCACGGACAGCGAAAACTCCGCCTTGCCGCCGGACAGGGACAAAAACGCCGGCAGCAGCATGACCGCCGCGAGTCCGCCGGCCGCCAGGCTCGAAAGGGCAAAGCGCAGGCATGTCCGGCCGGCCCCTCTCCGCTCCGTCCGGGGTCTCGAAAACAGCTCCACCAGGAAAAACAGCACCGAGAAAAGACAGAGGATGTACCCGATATAAAAGTTCAGATACAGCGCTCCCGCCAGCGAGAGGATATACAGAAACGGACGGCGTTCCTCCGCAAGCCGCGCGATGCCCAGCGCGATCACGGGGAGCAGGATCACGCAGTCCTGCCAGATATAGTTGATGCTGTAAGCGAGCGTATAGGCCATGAACGCATAGGCCATCGCCGGGATCAGACAGCGCCGTCCGTAGCCGTGCCGCCGCCCGGCATAGATGCACATTGTCAGGCCGCTGAGCCCTGTCCGCAGAAAATACAGCAGGCTCACCGCCGTATACAGGCTCTCCCGCGGGAACAGGCAGGTCAGGAGATTGAGCGGACTTGTCAGATAATACGCAGTGACGCCCATCATATTTCCGCCCAAGCACATGCTGGGCAGGTACAGGAGCCCCGCCCGGCCGGCGATAATATCCCGCAGCGACGCGAGGAACCCGATATACTGATGCGGCATGTCCATCACGCCCAGCGTGCGCTGTCCGAACGGGACCAGGCCGCACACGGCGAACACCGCAGCCATCAGGCCCGCCGGCAGGAAAAAGGACAGGAGCAGAACGGCCGCTTTTGACGGAGTTTTTTTCATAAGCATCCTACTCTTTTCGAGGTCATAATTTGATACATATTCATCAGTATACCACAAGATGTTGTCCGCTCACAAGATTTCTGCGGAAATGGCCCTCCCTTTTTGGCAGGCGCCGCCGGGCCATGGCACTTGACACCAAAAAATACATTTATTATAATAGTGTTCTGGATCATACGCTGTTGTTCGGATACGGGCGCTTTGCCCGTAATCCCCTTCATATTCCTGCAAACTCACGACGGAGGTTGATAGAATGTATCGAACGACCACTCGATGGATCGCTGTTTTGATGACGCTGGTTCTCTGCGCTTCTTTCATCACCCTGCCCGCTCTGGCAGCCGAGGAGGCCGGAACCGCCGGGGAGGAATGCTCCGAGGCGGTCGTCTCGGCGCAGACCGACGACTCCACGATGGTCAATGTGATCGAGTGGGACGAAACCGGGTCCGATGCTGCCGAGCCTGACGCATCCCCCGTGCCGGAGACGCCCGACGTGTCCCCCGTGCCGGAGACGCCCGCAGACCCCGGAACGACCGAGACGCCCTCAACGGCGCCCGAGCCGACGGAAAGCCCGGCGGAACCGGACCCGACGGCCGACCCCGACGGCACGGAGCCTCCCACGGACGAGGCGTCCGCCGAGCCGATGGACGCAGACGGTACGTCCGAGACCGGTCCCTTCAAGATCTCCTACTATAACGGCTCGACCCTGCTGGCGGAGGAAACCGTCGAGAAGGGCAGCGCTCCCGCCGGCGCCCCCGCCGACGCGGACGGCAGGGCCATCAAGGCATGGCTGGATGCCGACGGCAAGCTCGTCGAGCTTGAGACGCTGGCCGTGACCGCCGACGCGGCCTACTACGCTTGGTTCATGCCGCAGCTCAACACCTCCAGCCACACCCGCTACATAGAAGGCACCGGGAACGCCCAGTTCAGCCCGAACGACACGCTGACCCGCGCGCAGGCCGCCGTTATCCTTTACCGGCTCCTGGAGTCCACGGAAGCCGGCCCCTATACCACCTCCTTCTCGGATGTTTCCGGATGGTATGCCACCCAGGTGAAAACGCTGGCGTCCCTCGGCGTCATCAACGGCTATACGGACGGCACCTTCCGGCCGAACAACTCCGTCACCCGCGCCGAGTTCGTCACGATGCTCGTGAATCTGACCGGCATATCCGGCGGCAGCGCCTCGTTCTCCGACGTATCCGACAAGCACTGGGCCAAAGCCGCCATCCTCGCCGCCGCGGGTCAGGGCTGGGTCAAAGGCTACAACGAAAACGGCGCTTCTCTCTTCAAGCCGAACAACAAGATCACCCGCGCCGAGGCCGTGGTGATAACAAACCGCGTGCTGGGCCGCTCCGCCGATACGGCGAAGCTGTCCTCCGGCTCCGGGATCCTGCACTACCTTGACGTCGGGACAACGGCCTGGTATTATGGCGACGTCATGGAGGCCTCCATCGCCCACACATACACAAAATCCGGCTCCACGGAAACGTGGAACAGCTTTACCGTCGAAAGCCTCGGCCTCAGCACCGGCCTGCACAAGATCAAAATGTCCGACGGCACCAAGTTTGTCTATATAAACAGCAACGGGCAGCTTTCCTATGTGAGCGCCGGCATCACGAGACTCGGCAACGGCTACTACTTCGCCAAGGCAGCCGGCTATACGCTCGACGCCGACCTGAGCAGCAAGAGCGGTTATGTGGTTTTCGCCGACGGCACGGCGGATCAGGCCCTTACCGACGGCTTCAACCGCATCGGCACATCCCTGTTCCATTGGAGTTCTTCGAAAAAAGCGCCCACCGCGCTGACCGCCGGCCTCAACAAAATCGACGGAAAAACCTATTGGGCCGACAGCGCCGGGTATATCATCCGCAACAACTTCGGCTCCGGCCTTGTCAAGCTCGGTGATAAATACTACCTCTCCGACGGCTACTGCGCCATCATCACCAGCGGCACGGCCTGCAAGGAAGGATACGAAAATTCCAAGCCCTCGACCATCGACCTTGCAAACCACACGGTCGAGTTCAACGGCTCGATGTACTTCCTTAACTCCGACTATACCGTCGCCCTGGACACCTGGAAGGACTACCTCTACTTCGGCTCCGACGGCAAATACACCTCCGGCGACGCAACGCTGGACGGCTATGTATACAACTTCGTAAAGACCATCCTTACGAACACCGCCATCACGCAGGTGCAGCAGCTCCTGAAAGCCTATTACGGGCTGCGCGGCGGCGAAGGCACAAATTATGTAGCAAGCGGCTACCGGTACCGCAATCTGGGCCAGGGCTTCGCCAAAACCCGGTATAACGAGCAGAAGCAATACTCCTGGGCGATAAGCTGCGCAAAGACCATGTTCTCCGCCAAATACGGCGAGTGCTACCACTGGGCCGCGGCGCTGCTGTTCATCGCCCGCCGGTTGGGCTTCCGTCAATGCTATCTGGTCGTGGGCGGCGTCGGCTCCAACCAAGCCATTCATTGCTGGTGCATGATAAAGTGGAGCGGCAAATGGCACATTTCCGACGTGGAGCTTGAATTCGGCTGGCTGAGCGGCTGGTACGGCAACCGAAAATACTGGAACCTGTTTGACCAGGTCCTCTCCCGAGAATCGGTAAGTTCCTATACCTCCGAGTGCGGCCTGACCTACACCTTCCCCTCGTAATCAGTCCCCTCGCTGCATAACATATAATCCGTATCATCTTCCAAAGGAGAATTGACAACATGAAAAAGCATTCCCTGGCACTGCTTCTTGCGGTGAGCACGATCCTGCTCCTCTGCGCGGCCTGCGGCGACAGCTCCGCCAATACGGTTCAGGTCTCCGCCACCATGGCGCCGACCGACACCCCCGCTCCCACGCCCACCGCCACGCCCGAGCCCACCGCTACCCCGGAGCCCACCGCCACGCCCGAGCCCGAGGAAACGGAAGCGCCGGACGAGACCCCCGCCCCGGAGGAAGCTCCGCAGACGAATTCCAACGGCAATTCAAACAGCAACTCCAATAGTAATTCCAATAGTAATTCCAACAGCGATTCCAATAACTCGAACAACTCCCAAGACACGACTACGCCTGAGCCCCAGGCCGATCCGCTTGACATCGCCCGCAGCATGAACGGCGCTTCCGTCAACGATCTCATCGCTGCTATCGGCTCTCCGAACAGCACCTCCTACAGCTCAAGCTGTCTTGTCATCGGCGCGGAGGACGGCGAGCTGTACTACGACGGCTTCTCTGTCGGCACGATCCGCTATTCCGACGGCAGCGAGGTCATCATCGGCATCTACGACTGATCGATCCAAGACCAAAAAAAGACGCCCGCTGGGCGTCTTTTTTTGGGTCTTGAGCCAATGAAAAAGCAGACACGAAAATCGTGTCTGCTTTTTTATCAGCCCTGCGATCAGCCCAGACCGTACTTCTTGTTGAACTTGTCAACGCGGCCGCTGGTATCGACAAGCTTCTGCTTGCCGGTATAGAACGGATGGCACTTGGAGCAGATCTCAACCGTAATGGACTCGCGGGTGGAGCCGGTCTCGATGACGTTGCCGCAAGCGCAGCGGATGGCGGTACGGTAATAGGCGGGATGGATGCCTTCCTTCATAATGATTCACCTCATATCAGACTATCTTGAGTACGGAAAAACCGCCGTTACAAGACGCGGACTGTATTTTAGCATACATCCATGAAAAAAGCAACCTTTTTCTTATGCCTGCGGAAGCGCGACCGCTGCGGCCTGTTGTTGGCGCAGATACCACAGCACCGCGCCGCGAACGGGCTTTTGCAGAATGCGCTGCATCGCCGCCGCATACGCGGCAAGCTGCGCGGCGTAACGCTCTGGCTCCATCCGCGCGTCGGTCTTGAAATCGAGGATGGTCAGCTCGCCGTCCTCCTCGATGCAGCAATCCACGACGCCCTGCAGAAGCGCTTCTTCGTCAGGCGGAGCCTCCGGATACCAGGTCCTCGCCGGGCAGAGCAGCGAAAATCGAAATTCCCGCACAACCCGCTCGGCCCGCAGCACGCGCCGGCCGATATCAGAGCGGAAAAAAGCCAAAATATCCTCCGGCGGCACGGCCTCCGCCTGCCGGTCATCCAGAAAGCCTCTCTGCCGCAGCCGCTCGATCTCCGCGGCGATCGTCTCGAGGTCCTCTGTTTTGCCAAAATCGATATACTGCATCACGAGGTGCTCCGCGATGCCCCGCTCGGCACCCGTCAGCGGCGCAGCCTGACGCCCCGGCTCCGGAACGCGGAACCGCCGCTCAGACGCCGGCTCCAGCGCGACCGTCTCCGGGTCCGGCCTTTCCCCCAGGCGTGCTGCCCCGGTCGCCGTAAGCTTCGAGGGCAGATCGACCGCCGCCGCGTGGGGATAGCTCCAGCGCAGCCTTTCGGTCAGCGCGGCTACCGTCTCCTCCGCCGCCTCCGGGAGCGGGGCAGGCTCCGCCGGTACCGCAGCCCCGGCGACCGTCTCCGGCGCGACGATGCGAAGGGTTATCGTCCGGCCGTCGTCCGCTGCGGCCGCCCGCATGAGCCACGGTGCGGCGCTGGCTGCGCCCGCCAGAAGCCTTGGATCAAACGGCGCATCGGAGCGGCCTCCCATCGCCGCAAGCGTTTCCTCCGCCTTTCTCTGCACGCAGGTCATGATGAGCCGGTCCCGTGCGCGGGTCATCGCCACATACAGAACACGCTCCTGCTCAGACAGCTCCTCCGCCTCTGTTTTGCGGCGGATCGCAAGCCACGGCAGCGTGGGGAAATCAATACCCCTCCCGGCATCTGTTATGCGCATGCCGAGGCCCAGGCCGTTATGGCACAAAACCGCCTCGGCGCCGCTCCGCTTCCAGCGGTGCCCGTTGTCCGCGAGGAACACCACCGGAAACTCAAGCCCCTTGGACTTATGGATGCTCAGGATCTGCACGCTGTTGCGGACCACGGCGGCCGGCGGCTCCATGCCGCGCTGCTCCAGACGGTGCAGCCAGTCTACGAACCGAAAAAGCCCCCGATTCCCGTCCTGCTCAAAACGGCGGGCATATTCATAAAGCTGCATAAGGTTCGCGCCGCGCTGCTCCCCGTCCGGCGTCACCGCGCAGACGGCCATCAGTCCCGTCCGATCATAGAGCCAGCGCAGGACGCTGTCCGTCGACTCCTCCCGCGCGATATCGCGCAGCTCGTTCAGCAGCGCGACGAAGCGCCCGCATTTTGCGTCATCCTTTGCGCGGATGCAGAGCGCATCCCAGAAATCGCCCCTGCCCGCCGCACGTATGGCCGCCAGCTCATCCGGTGTGAAACCGAAAGGCAGCCCGCGCAGCGCCGCGATGAGCGGCACGTCCTGCCGGGGATTATCGGCCGCGGCCAGCATCGAGAGCGCAAAGCTCACCTCCGGCTGG
Organism: uncultured Oscillospiraceae bacterium; assembly: GCA_964406615.1. Classification (GTDB taxonomy): domain Bacteria; phylum Bacillota; class Clostridia; order Oscillospirales; family Oscillospiraceae; genus CAJOIG01. The sequence goes on along the minus strand of CAYOSI010000002.1, from coordinate 79,005 downwards.
GCAAAAAAGGCGCCGCCCTGCCGCGTGCTGACCGGCACGCCGGCCTGTGTCAGCGCCCAGCGGAACACCGCTCCGGAGGTGTTCGGCGTCCGCAGGAGCACGGCGATATCCCCGTACTCCACGGGCCGCACGCCGCCATGGCCGTCGGATACCGGCTCGCCCGCCTCGACCATCGCGCGGATCCGCTCCGCAACATAAACGGCCTCCATCCGGCGTTTGTCGGGCGTTTCCTCCTCGTTCCCGGCCATCGGGTCGAGCAGGCAAAGCTCCGGGAGCACCTCGCCCTCCGCGGCAAAGCTCCCGCCCCGGACAAGGCTGGCCTCGCCGCTGTATTCGATCTCGCCAAGCGACGGCGACATGATACGCCCGAACACGGCGTTGCAGGCGTTCAACACCGCATCCCGGCTGCGGAAATTCTCCCGCAGCAGCACCCGTCGTCCCGCCTCCGACTCGCCAAAGGCGGCGTACTTAGCGTTGAAGATGGACGGCTCCGCCAGGCGGAAGCGGTAGATCGACTGCTTCACATCGCCGACCATGAAGAGGTTTTTCCCTTCGCCGCTCACGCGCCGGAAGATCAGCTCCTGCACGGCGTTCACGTCCTGATACTCGTCGACCATGACCTCCCGGAAGCGCGCGGAAAGCTCCGCCGCCAGGGAAAGCGACTCATCACACAGCAGCTTTACGCAGAAATGCTCCACATCGGAGAAGTCGCAGACGTCCGCCCGGCGCTTTCGGGCCGAATACTCCCGCCCGAGCGCAAGCACCAGCTCTGCCAGCGCCTCCAGCGCGCCCCTCGACTGCCGGATGCCGGACAGCAGGGCGGCGCTGTCGCCGGCCATGAGCTTTTGCAGCCGTTTGACCGCATTTTTCGTCTCGTCCCATACGGCCTTGACACGCTCCCGGCTCTCCTCATCCGGGAATTTCCGCACCGCGCCCAGACGGGGAAAGACAAACGACAGGCATGACCGCGCCTTGTCCCAGCTCTCCCGCGCCGCCCGGGCCGCATCCCGCAGTCTCTCCGCCGCGAAAGCGTAGCTTTCGGCATACGCCTTCTGAAGCGGCTCATTTCCCGGTTCGCTCATGACGCCAAGCGCGGCCTCCAGCCGCGACGCGCGAAAATCGGCCTCTCCGGCGATTTCGTCGAGAAGATACGCGCCCCATTTCGTCTGGCCGGCGTCGCTCAGCTCCGCCGTATCGAGCGCGGTCAGCGCCTCCCGCAGCCATGCCTCCGGAAACGCCCGGCTTTGAAGCTGCTCATACAGCGACAGCACAAGAGCGGCAAGGCGTCCGTCATCCCGGCCCGCACCCACGCTGTCCACGAGCGACCGCAGGCCCTCGTTTTCTCCGATGCCCTCATAGGCCCGGTCAAGGACCTCCTCCAGCGCCCGTGACCGGAGCGCTGCGCCGCGCTCCTCGTCCAGCATGGAAAAGCTCGGCGAAATGCCGAGAAAGTGGGCGTTTTCGCGCACCACGGAGGTGCAGAAGCTGTCGATTGTCCCGATCTGCGCCCGATAGAGCAGGGCGCTCTGCCGCCGGTAGTGCCGGTTGCCCGGTTCCTGCGCCGAGAGCGCGTTCAGCTCCGTCAGAATGCGGCTGCGCAGCTCCGCAGCGGCGGCACGTGTGAAGGTGATGACGAGAAAGCGAGTCACATCCTCGCCGTTTCGCACATGGCCGATCAGGCGTTCGGTCAGCACGCGGGTCTTGCCGCTGCCCGCCGCCGCGCTCACCAGCACCGGGCATGCCGTCTCAATAGCCTCCTGCTGCGCCGGTGTAAATTGGAAATCACTCATGTCGTCCCTCGATCCTCTCCCATGCCTTTTCCGGCGACAGCTCCTCACGCATGCGCCAGGCGTCCTTCGTCTCGTCAAACAGGCAGGCCTTGGCAAAATCACAATAGGCGCAGGCGTTGCTCTGCGTGCTGCGGAACCACGGGTCCGCCGTCACGCTGCCCGCCCGCAGCTCCGCTGCCATATCGCGCAGCGTCTTGTCGATATACCGGCTCAGGGCGCCGAACTGCTCCAGCGTCGCGAGGCTGCCGAGGCTGTCCTTCGACCAGCCGCCGGATCGCAAAAGCTTCACGGGCAAAAACCGTTTTTCCCCGCCCGGCTCCATCGCTTCGATCACCTCGTCGTCGCCGAGAATCAGCCCGCTGCGCCTGGCGCTTGAACGGCGCAGCGCGGCCAGCTCCTCGTCCGTCACGTCCCCGTCGGTCCGAATGACGCCAAAGCGCGCCGGGGAATACAAAACGCCCGCCGGGCGGATCTCCTCCGCGCCGAAATAGCCCTTTCCGTACTTTTCAAGCGTGAAGAGGTACAGGAGCATTTGCAGATTGACGCCCTCGCACACATCGGACAGCGAAAATTTCTTGACGCCGGTCTTATAATCCGTGATCCGCAGATACAAAACGCCGTCTTTTACCCAGCCGTCCACCCGGTCTGCACGTCCATACAGTCTCACGCCGCCCTCCTCCGCCGCCGGATCGAGCACGCCGTCCCGTCCGAGGTCGAGCTCCAGGTCGATGGGCTGAAAGCGCGAGGCGCTCAATTCCTGCCGCATATCCTCCGTCACCCGGCGCACCGTCGTGCGCAGACGGCGGAACAGGTACTGGAACCGCGGGGTTTTTTCCGCGAAGTCATTCATCTCCTCCCGAATATAGCGGTCCATCCAGCGATCGGTCAGCTCCCGGACCCGCACGGCGTCCGCCGCCGGGAAGCCGCCCTCCGCCATCACATCCCGTGCCACGTTCTCGAGAACATAGTGCATAAACGTGCCGTAATCCCGCGGATCAAACACCGCCGGCCGGCGCGGTTTCGCCTTCAGGCCGTACTGAAGAAAGTACGAAAAACGGCAGTCGCCGAATTTCTCCGCACGGGTCGCGGTCAGGGCCGGCTCCGCCCCGTACAGCGCGCGCACGGCGTCCGGACCGAGCCGGCCGCGACCGGTGGACGCAGCCTTTACGAGCCGGGAAAGCTCCTCTCCCTGTCCCTCGCGGCGAAATACCTCCCGCGCCGCCTGCACGGTCTTATCGGCATGTCCCGCCTCTCCCAGCAGCGCCAGCGTATAGGCCGCTTCCCGCGAGAACGTGCGCGCCCGGATCAGATCGCCCGCCTCCGGCTCGATGCCGAAGACGGCCCGCACCCGCTCCGCGATCACGGACGGCCGCGTTTCACTGCCGTCCGCCTCCATGGCGGGCCAGCTCATATACAGGCTGTCCGAGGGCAGGGAGAGGCAGCTATAGATCCGCCACAGCTCCCGGCTCAGCGCCTCCTCCGGTCCGCCGAGCGGCAGGCCGAGCGCCGTCAGCTCCTCGCGCTCCTCCGGCGTGAATACCCCCGTCTCCTCCTCCGGGGCGGGCAGACGTCCGTCGGCCGCGCCCAGCACGAAAAGGTGCCGGATATGCCGCCGGCGCATCCCGTCAAAATCGCCCGCCTGCACCCGGTCGATCGACACGGGGATAATGCCCACGTCGTATTTGGACAGCATCATCGAAAACAGCTCCCGGAACCGGGTGACGTCCATGGCGGAATCGCCCAGCACGGCGGCAAACTGCTCCAGCGCCCCGCATACCAGCTCCCAGAGCTGCTCATACTCCGCCGCCGCTTCCGAACGCCCCGCGGCGTCCAGCTCCGCCGCCCGCGCCTCCAGCCGCACCGGCAGCTCGATGGCAACGAGAAAATCCGCCAGCGCCTGCGCCTGGCCGGCGGCGGTATCCGCTGCTTTGACCGCCGCTTCAAGCGCTTTCAGCGGCCCCATAACGCGCCGGCGCAGCGCGTTGAGCGTCTCCAGCCGCGCCGCGGACTCCTCGTCCATCACCCGGTTATAGCCCTCCGGATGCATGGTGAACGGACGGTCCCACATATTACCCCGGATATTCCAGAGGATGGCGTAGTTTTCAAGAACATCCGTCTGCGCGGGAGTGATCGTCGCAAGGCCGGTCTTTAAATACCCGAACACCGCCTCGTATTCATAGCCGCGCTCCACCGCCTCCAGTGCGTTCGTGATGAGCAACGGCACGCTTTTTCGCAGCGTATCGCCGCGTCCGGATATAAACAGCGGGACCCCGTACCGGGCGCAGGCGCTCTCGAGCGCCGCGCGGTAATCGGCAAAACCGCGGACGGCCACCGCCATCTCCCGCCAGCGCGCCCCCTTGCGCGCAAGCTCCGCCATGCCCGCAGCCGCAAGCTCGCACTCCTCATAGGGATCGGCCGCCGTCACAAGGCGGAGCCGGTCCGCTGCGGACGGCGCCGCCGCCCCGGAAAAATCAAACATGTTATCGCAGAAATACCGAATCGGGTCGCCCTCATCGGCGCGGTCGACCCACTGCTCACAGCATTGCACGCCGTATTCCTCCGCCGTGCGCCGCAGCCAGCGGGCCGTATCCCGCGCCAGCGAGAACACCTCCGCTTCCCCCTCCGGCGCACAGGTCAGGCATACCGTCAGCTCCGCGCCGGCGCGGATCAGCTCCCGCAGGACCTGCTTCTCCAGCGCGGTGAAGTCGGAAAAGCCGTCGATGAAGATGCGTCCGTGCGCCGCATCGCTCCGGGCAATACGGTCGGCCAGCGCCTCCATCACGTCCGCCGGGTCGGCGGCGCTGCGCCCCTGTGCGGCGGCATACGCCTCCAGGATCAGCGCAAGATCGCCGAGCTTCTCCCCGAGAAGTCCCGGAAGCTCCGACGCGGCGGCGCTCAGCGCCTGCGCGTCCAGGCCCGCATTTTTCAGCTCCTCCACGCCCCGTACAAGGCTCTCCATCAGCCGCACGTCCCGGCGCCCGCGCTGATACAGGCGCAGCGAGCCCGCGACGGCCTCCATCGCCGCCGCCATGCACAGCAGCCGTCCGCCGCCGTCCATCAGCGGCTTTGCGCCGCCGCACTGGGCGAACACCTTCCGGGCCAGGCCCGTAAACGACAGCACCTCGCCATACAGGCTCAGGCTGTCCCCCGCGGCACGGCACAGCTCCCGCTCCGCCTCATGGCTGTATTGCTCCGGCACGAGAAGGATCGTTCCTCCCTGCCCCGCACGGCAGAGCGCGGCGATCTCGTCAAACACGCGGGCGGTCTTGCCGGACCCCGCCCGTCCCAAAATCAATCGAATCATACGCCTATTCTATCATATCTCCCGCTTTTTCGCCATTCTATCGTAAGAGCTGTTCCATTTTCCGGTCAACTGTGCTATACTTTCATATATTTAATTAATTGCGAACGGGGAGATACGCATGGATAAGAGCAAAAAGCAGGAAATTTGGCGGTTCATAAAATTCGCCCTGTTTTCCGCCTCGGCGGGAATCATAGAGCTTGGCGCGTTCACGCTCCTGACGGAGCTGACGAGCTGGGGGTACTGGGCCTGTTATCTGCCCGCGCTGGTGCTGAGCGTGGTGTGGAACTTCACCCTCAACCGCCGCTACGCCTTCCGGGCCGAGGGCAGCTACGCCCGGCAGATGCTGCTCGCCTTTTTGTTCTACTGCTTCTTCACCCCGATCTCCACCGTTCTCGGCAACTACCTTGCCGAAACGCTGGGCTGGAACGATTATCTCGTGACCGTGCTGAACATGGCCGCGAATTTCGCGCTGGAATTTCTCTATGACCGCTTCGTGGTCTTCCGCGGCCAGGTCGACACCAACGAGGTCGCCCGGCGGAAAAACGCCGGCTCGGTTGACGAGTGACGTATTGCGTGATAGAATATAAAATAACTTTTATGAAGCAAGAGGTGGTTATCCTCCATGGACGATGGCAGTTGGCTGTCCGTCGCCGCGCTGATCCTTCTTCTGACCGGCGCCATATACTTCGCCGCCGCCGAGACGGCGTTCGCCTCCGTATCCCGCGCCCGGCTCCGCGCCCGGCAGGAGAGGGGCGACTCCCGGGCCAGGCGGGCCCTCTGGGTCCTCGACAACTTTGAGCGTGCCATCACCACCATCCTGATCGGCACCAATATCGTGCATCTTTCCGCCGCCTCCATCGTCACCGTGATGGTAACGCGGCGGTGGGGCACCGGCGCGGTCGTCTGGGGCACCGTCGCCACGACGCTGGTGCTTTTCTATTTCGGCGAGATGCTCCCGAAATCCGTTGCCAAGCGATACAGCGAGCGGTGCTGCCTGGGCACCGCGGGGTCGCTGTCCTTTTTTATGCGCCTTTTTGGCCCCTTGGCGGCCCTTCTGACCGGCATCGGGCAGGCGGCAGCCAGGCTCACGAAGGGCGACGGCGAGGTGTCCGTCACCGAGGACGAGCTGTATGACATCATCGAGGACATGACCGACGCCGGCACGCTCGACGAGGAACAGGGCGGCCTAGTGCAGTCGGCGCTCGAATTCGGCGACGTCACCGTCGAGCATGTGCTGACCGCGCGTGTGGACCTGGCGGCGGCAGATATTTCGTGGCCCCTCGACTGCCTGCTCGACTTCACCCGTCAGCTCCGCCACAGCCGCATCCCGGTATACGACGGCTCGATCGACAACATTGTCGGCATTTTGCAGATCCGTCGGTTTATCAAGGCGTGGCTTGCCGACGGCGACGCGCTGGAGCTGCGTCCGCTCCTGGACGCGCCCTATTTTGTCCCCGCAACCACGAAGGTTGACGACCTTCTCCCCGCTATGAGCCGGGAACGCCTGAACATGGCCGTCGTCACCGACGCATGGGGCGGCACGCTCGGCATCGTCACGGTAGAGGATATCCTCGAGGAGCTCGTCGGCGAGATCTGGGACGAGGAGGACGAGATCGAAGAATTCTTCCGCCCGCTCGGCGGCGGCCGGTATGAGCTGGACGCCCGTCTCGACGTGCAGGACGCCTTCGAGCTTCTCGGCTTTGAGGACCCCGGGGACGATGAGGAGCTTTTCCGCAAATCCCTGAGCGAGTGGACGCTGGAGCACTTCGAGCTCATGCCCGCACAGCGGGACATATTCACCTATCGCGGATGGGAATTCACCATCTCCGACGTACATCAGCACCGCATCCGCAAGCTGACCGCCCGCGCGCTTCCGACGGAGCCTGCCGAGGGAGGTGAGCCGGCATGACCGCGTATATCCTCGCACTGATTGTTTGTTTTGCCCTGTCGGCCTTTTTCTCCGCCTCGGAGATGGCGCTGTCCGCCGCGAACCGCCTACGACTTGAAAACGCGGCCGAGGACGGCGACCGCCGGGCCAAGACCGCCCTGCAGCTTCTGGAGAAATTCGACGCCGCCCTCGGGGCGATCCTCATCGGAAACAACCTCGTAAACGTGGCCTCCTCCTCTCTCAGCTCTGTCATTGCGCTGTATATCGCGCACAAAACCGGGCTGGCCGAGGGCCTGACGGCCACGCTCGCAACCGTCGCCGTCACCGTTATCGTCATCATCTGCGGCGAGACCGCGCCCAAGATTCTTGCGAAGAAAAATGCCAACCGTCTCTCGCTCGCCGTCGCCGGACCGATCCGCGCGCTGGCGCTCCTCCTGACGCCGCTCGTCTGGTGCGCCGTGCGCCTCACGGAGGCGATCACCGGGGCGCTTCCCGCCGCCGAGGCGGAGGAGGATGCACAGGAGGCCGCGGTAGAGGAGCTGCAGTCCATCATCGAGACTGCCGAGGATGAGGAGGTCATCGACGGGGAGCGCAGCGAGCTTTTGCAGGCGGCACTTGATTTCGGCGAGATCTCCGCAAGCGAGGTCATGACTGCGCGCGTGGACATGATCGCCATCGACATCGAGGACGACTGGCCCGATATCCTGGCCGCCGTGAACGACGCGCCCTATTCCCGTCTGCCCGTGTACGAGGGCGACACCGACAACATCATCGGCGTGCTGCATCTGAACGCGCTGCTCCGGGCCATGCTGGACAGCAAGCCCGTCGATCTGCGCCCGCTCCTCACGGAGCCGTGCTGGATCTACAAGACCGTGAAGCTGCCCGCCGTTCTGGAGGAGCTCAAGCGCCGCAAGACCCATCTTGCCATCGTCACCGACGAATACGGCGGCACCGCCGGCGTCATCACCATGGAGGATGTGCTCGAATCGCTCGTCGGCGACATCTGGGACGAGACCGACGAGGTCGAACCGGAGGTCGTCGAAACCTCCGAGGGGCACTGGGAGCTGGACGGCGATATGGCGATCGGCGATTTTCTGGAGCTGGTCGGGTGCGGGGAGTCGGATTTTGACTTCGACAGCGAGACCGTCGGCGGATGGGTCATGGAGCTCAACGAGGGCTTCGCCTCGCCGGGTGATGAGCTGACCTATGACGATCTGACGATCACCGTCCTGGAGGCCGACGACAAGCGTGTCGAAAGGGTGCGCGTCGCACGGCACGAATAACGAAAGCAAAAAACGGACCCCGGTGCGTATTGCACCGGGGTCTTTACATTGGAGGGACCTCGTCCCGGGATCATTCGCGGCGCAGGGCCTCGATGGGATTCAGGTTCGCGGCCTTTACAGCCGGGATCATGCCGAAGAGGACGCCGATCAGCATGGAAAACACCACCGCGACGATACTCGCCGGGACGCTGATCGCCGACGGCGTGCCGGATACCGAGGAAATGATCCGGCTGAACGCGACGCCCGCCGCCACGCCGAAAAGTCCGCCGAGGCTCGTGAGAGCGGCGGCCTCCGTCAAAAACTGCCAGAGGATGCGGCGCTTCCGCGCTCCGATGGCCTTTTTGAGGCCGATCTCGCGGGTGCGCTCTGTGACGGTGACGAGCATGATGTTCATAACGCCGATGCCGCCGACGAGAAGCGAGATGCCCGCGATCCAAAGGAGCTGACGGTTGGTGGAGTTTGCAAGATTCTGAAGATCCTCGGCCTGCTCCATGAGGTTTTCGCTCTTATACGAGAGCGTTTCGTCCGAGCGATGGATCTGCTCGGCGGTCAGGATATCCTCCGCCTGCTGCCCGATGGCCGTCATGGCATCGGTGCTCTCGGCCCGCAGCACAACGCTCTCCGGCTCATCAAACTGGAACACGATGGGCCAGTCCGCCAGCGGCACAAAGACCGAACCGCCGGAGGTGTCGGCATACATATAGTAGTCGCTCAGCGTCTCAATATTCGGCTCTGTCGTCCGGGCCTGCGCCACAACGCCCACCACGGTGAAGGTCTCCCCCTGGATCTCAAGGGTCTTCCCGATCGGGTAGGCGCCGGCAAACAGCGCCGTGCAGGCCTGCGAGTCCAGGATCGCCACCTTGCGGAAGCTGCTGAAATCGTCGGCCAGGAAGCTTCGTCCGTAGCTGAGCCGGTATCCGCTTGCGTCAAAATAATTTTCATCCACGCCGTACAGGTACCCGTTAAACGCGGTGTTCTGGTAATAGACCTCGTTGTTGTAGCGGCGGCGGCTGAACAGCGAGACCGCCTCCACGCCGTCGATATCCAGGAGCGCCTGACGGGTCTCCTCGGACACGGTGCTCACGCCGTCCGGGAGCGGCGACCACTCCCAGTCATACTCCCAACTGTCCTGGGCCAGCCGCAGGGTGACGGCATTGGTGCCAGAGCCGATGAGGTTTTCCTTGATCTGCTCGTTTGTGCCCTTGATGGTGGACACGATGGTGATAATGGACGCGATACCGATGATAATGCCGAGCATCGTCAGGAAGGAGCGCAGCTTATGGCCCCAAATGCCCTGAAATGCCAGCGACAGATTTTCCAACATAGCGCGTTTCCCTCCTTAATAATAGGATGAGTACAGTTTGTCTGTATCCGCCTCGCAGGTCTTGGCTCCGTCTACGGTATCCCGTCCATAGGGGAACGCGATGTAATCCTCCTCGGTCAGACCGTCCAGGATCTCGATATACGAACCCCACAGGTTGCGGCCCGTCGTGACGAAGCGCTTTTCAAGCAGCCCGTCCTCGCCCCGGACCATAATATAGTTCTTGCCGTTTTCCTGCCGGACGAAGGGAAGCTCGAGGAACAGGCCGTTTCCGTCGCTTCCCGCGGCGGAGTAGGTCAGCGTGACGCCCTCGCCCTCGCGCAGGTTCGCATCTTCGTTTACAAAAACCTTGAAGGGGTATTTGGATACGTTCTGGTTGCCCTCGCTGTAATACCAGTAGTAGCCCGACTCGTCGGGGTACTCCGAGATCTCGGTGATCTCACCCTCGACCTGCTCGCCGCTCTCCCAGCTCTGGACGGTGACGGTATCGCCCACCGCCATGGTGCCGCGCTCAAACTCGCCCAGCACGGCCGTGACATAGTACCCGCCGCCGCCGGAGACCAGAACGGCCGGCTTGTTTTCCTTCCGGGCCTCGTCCGGGTCGCGGACCGTCTTGACGACGCCGTCGATCTTCGCATAGACCTCGCCGTTCGACAGCTCATATTCGAGCCGCTCATATTCGAGCTGGGCGGTCTTGAGCTCCAGCGTCAGGTCCTTCAGCCGCTGGTTTACCTCGGCCTTCATCTGCGTGATCTCGGAAGCGGTGTAGTAGACGGTGTCATCGAAGGTGAAGCCGCTGTCCGTGCCGGAATCCCCGCTGCTGTCCGTATCGCCGGGGTCGTAGGACGGCTCTACCATGCGGAACGACCACACGCCGGTGTTCGCGTCGACAAGGATCGCCATCTCCCAGACGCGCTGGACCGAGCCCGCCAGCGCGTCGGACTCGCGCACCTCGAACACCACATAGACCTTGGGGTCGGAAATTTCCGCCAGGACCGCCGGGTCGATCGGCGGCAGCGTAACGGCCGGCTCCTCTGTCTCCGCGGGCTCCTCCGTGTCCGCCGGCTCCTCCGTCTCCGTGGGAGCAAGGCGCCGGGTCATCGCCGCCAGCAGCTTCACGCCGCTGTCCGAACGGACGGGCATGGGCGCGCCGTCCCCGCCCGGCTCCTCGCCCTCATCCCCCGTATCGGGCGCGGGCTCCTCATCGGGCGTCGGCTCCGTGGTGGGTGTCGGCTCTTCGTCGGGCGTCGGCTCCGCGGTCGGTGTCGGCTCCGGCGTTTCCGTGGGTTCGGGCGTCGGCGTCGGTTCCTCGCCGGGTGTTGACGTCGGCGCCGTCGTGGGCGTGGCTTCTTCACCGGGCGTGGAGGTGGGTGTAGGCGTCGGGGTAGGCGTGGGCGTAGGTGTCGGCGTCGGGGTTGGCGTAGGTGTCGGCGTCGGCGCCGTCGGGTCCACGGGAACGGTCGTTTCAACCGGCTTGCCGCCGTTTAAAAGCGTGTTCCGGTTCGTCATGGCAAGGGACACCGCCTCGCGGATGAAGCTCGCGTCGAACGAGCTTGCGTCGTTCCAGAGGTAGATCAGCGGGTCCGATTTGGTGCCCAGCGCCTCGGCCGTCCGGTTAAAGGGCAGGCCGGACACCGGCACGAGCGGGTCGGCGGTCGGCTCCGGGGTCTCCGCAGCGGAATAGCCGCCCGAGCCGACACGGTATGTCCCGATCTCGCGCAGTTCCTTTTCCGCATTTTCAATATCGACCTTGAGCTGCTCCACCTTGATGCTCTGGCGCTCCAACTCCAGCTCGCTCAGCGTCGTATCGAAAGCGAGGATCGGGTCGCCCGCATGAACGGTCTGTCCCTCCTCCACATAGACCTCGGTCACGACCTGCGTCGAGGAGATGTAGACTGACTGGATGCGGTCGGTGGACACGATGCCGTCCGTCTGGGCGCTGGTCGCCCAGTCGGCGCTCGTAATAAAGTTCTCGGCCGCATATACGTTCACATCGCCGCCGCGGCTTTTCCAGATCGCTACGCCGCCGCAGCCGGCGCCGATCACGATCGCCGCGACGAGGACAATGGCGATCCATTTTTTTCCTTTCATATCACCGTGCCCCCTTCCTCGGGCAGCAGCTCGCCGTCCAGGATCCGGCGCAGGCTCTTGGCCCGTGCGCCGACAGCCGGCTCATGCGTGATAAGTATGATGGTCGCGCCCTCGGCGTTGAGCTCGTCAAACAGGTCCATGACCTGCTCGCCGGAAGCGGTATCCAGCGCGCCGGTCGGCTCGTCCGCCAGCAGAAGCTTCGGGCGGTTTATCATCGCGCGGGCGATCGCCACGCGCTGCTGCTGGCCGCCGGAAAGCTGGGTCGGCAGGAAGCCCATGCGCTCCCCCAGCCCCACCTTATGCAGCGCTTCCTCCGCCCGGCGGGCGCGTTCCCGCTTGCCCACGCCGGCGTACAGAAGCGGCAGCGCCACGTTGTCGCGGGCGGTCAGCTTCGGCAGGAGGTTGAAGCTCTGGAACACGAAGCCGAGCGTATGGTTCCGGATGTCCGCGAGCTGATTCTCTCCCGCGCTCGAGATATCCTCCCCGTTCAGGGTGTACGTGCCGCTGGTGGGCACGTCCAGGCAGCCGATGAGGTTCATGAGCGTGGTTTTGCCGGAGCCGGACGGCCCCATGATCGCAAGGTAATCCCCCTCCTTGATCGAGAGCTCGACATGCTTTAAAACATGCACGACCTCCTTACCCTGCGGGTAGTCCTTGCAGATATCCTTCATTTCGAGCAGCATATCAGCCCACCGCGCCTTCCTGCAGCCCCGCGTCCTCGGAATAAAAGTCCTCGCTGATACCGACAGGCTCCTCCTCGAAGCCGATCTCCTCGCCTTCGACGCCGGCCTCGTCGCCGCCGAAGCTGGTCTCGTCGTAATATGTCACGGCCATGCCCTCGGATAGCGTCTCGTCCGGGAACGCTATGTAGTCGCTGTAATCCAGGCCGGACAGGATCTCATACTGGTCCATGTCCTCGTCATAGAGGCCGAGCTCCACGCTGCGCTTTTCAAGCTTGCCGCGCTCGTCGGCCGCCCAGACATAGCTCTCGTCCACGATATACCACGCCGGCAGCATCAGCCCGCCGGACGTATCGCCGCCCAGCTCTGGCTCGATATAGACATGCTCGCCGAGCAGCAGCCCATCCGTGCTGTCGAGCGTCACATAGAACGGATAGCGGGAGGAGTTGGTCATCTCGTCGCCGTCGGAGTAGGCGTACATACTATTGCTGTTGTTCCCGCTCACGGGGTTTTCCCAGTCGATCTCGGTGATCGTGCCGTGCCAGACCACCGTCTCGTCCACGCGGGAGCGGATGCACACCGGCATGCCCTCATAAACCGCGCCGCGGTTGAGCTCGTTCACATGGCCCTCCACGCGGTAGGCGCTGACGTCCATCACCGTGATGAACGCATCGGTCGTGCCGGTCGTGTCGCCCGTGATATCGCCGGTATCATCCGTGCTGCCGACGCTCATGACACGGCCGGAAATGGGGGAGGTGATCTCCGTGTTCTCCATGGAGTCCTCCATGGCCTGGATCTCCTTGTCCTTGAGGGCCATATTATACTCCGCCTCACGGATATCCGCCTCGCGGCTGTTGATCTGAAGCGTATAGCTGAGCTGCTGATCGGAGGAAGCGTTTTTTCGCTGCTGCTCCAGCTCGTCGATCTCGTTTTCCGCCGCCGCGATGGTGTTTTCAAAGCTCTCGCGGTCAAGATAGAGCTTATCCAGCGAAAGCTGCAGCGCCTCGGTATCATAGGAAAACAGCACGTCGCCCGCACGGACCATGTCGCCCTCCTCCACGAGCACCTCGAGGACGGTCTTGTCCGCGTCCTTTTTGACCTCCGCCGTCTCGCCGGAGACGACCTTTCCGGCATAGCTGTCCGCCATGCCGCCTATATTCACGCCGGTGATCAGACTCACCGCCTCCACAGAGACGGCCTCGCCGCCGCTGCCGCCCGCACAGCCGGAAAGCAGCCCCAGCGCCAGCGCGCTGGCGGTCACAATGGAAAAAATCCTTTTCATACAGCCCTCCCAAAACGAAATATTTCTTATTATAAGACGCACGTCCAAGGAATTTTGTTTCATCCGGTACGCTATTTTTATCATATCATCTCCGCCGGGAATTGCAAGGGCCGGAGTGTTACCTTTTTATTAAGATTGAACCCCGCCGCACAGGCCGCGGCCGTTTCGCCCCGGCCAAGCGGTCCTGTCAACAAAACTATACATGACATGACAGAAAATGTCAATAATTATATACATCAATTGATAAACATATATCTTCAACTGCATACTATCATTGACACGAGGTGAAGTATATGCAGATCGGTGAACGGATCGGTTATCTGCGCAGCCGGGAGGGGCTCAGCCAGGCCGGGCTTGCAAAGGCTCTCAACGCCACACGCGCAGCGGTAAACGCATGGGAAATGGGCATCAGCAACCCCAATATGCAGTCGCTCATGGACCTGGCCGCCTACTTCCATGTGACGATGGACTTCCTTCTGGGGCTGGATGACCGCGAGCTTATTTCCCTTGCCTCCCTCAACCCCCGGGAAAAGGAGATCGTCGTGAATTTGGTACACTATTTTGAGAGCATTCATGATACAATGTGAGGCGCGGGGCTCCATGCCCGCGGTAAGGAGCGTGACCGAATGAAAAAGCTCGGCTTCGGATGCATGCGTCTGCCCATGGCGGACGGGAAGGTGGACCAGGCGCAGTTTGAGCGGATGATCGACCGCTACATGGCGGAGGGCTTCCGCTACTTTGACACGGCGCATGTTTACCTCGACGGAATGAGCGAGACGGCGCTGCGCGAAGGGCTTGTGAAGCGTTATCCGCGGGATTCCTTTATTCTCACGAACAAGCTCTCCGGGAGCTGCTACACACGGCGGGAGGATATCCTCCCCCTGTTTGAAGCGCAGCTTGCGGCCTGCGGCGTGACGTATTTTGACTTCTATCTCATCCATGCCGTGACCTCGGAGGTATACGAGCAGTGCCGGCGCTGCGGCTCGTTCGAGGTCGTGAAGCAGCTCCGGGACGAGGGCCGCATCCGGCATATCGGCATCTCCTTCCACGATTCCGCCGCCATGCTGGAGAAGATCCTGACGGAGCACCCGGAGATCGAGGTCGTGCAGATCCAGCTCAACTACGCCGACATCGACAGCGCCAGCATCCAGAGCGGCGCCGTTTACGAGGTCTGCCGCCGCTTCGGCAAGCCGGTGCTTGTCATGGAGCCGGTCAAGGGCGGGGCGCTGGCCGATCTTCCGCCGGAGGCGGCGGATATACTGCGGGCGCTGGACGGGGGTAGCCCCGCAAGCTATGCCATCCGGTACGCGGCCTCCTTCGAGGGCGTGTATATGGTCCTGAGCGGCATGAGCACCCTCGGGCAGATGGAGGACAACCTCTCCTTCATGGCGGACTTCCGCCCGCTGGACGAGCGGGAACGCGCCGCGATCGACAAGGTCCGCGGCATCCTGCGCGCGGAGAATACCATCCCCTGCACCGCCTGCCGCTACTGTGTGCCGGGCTGTCCGATGGATATCCCGATCCCCGACCTGTTCGCCTGCCTGAACACGGTGCGGCGGTACCACGACTGGTCGAGCCGCTTCTACTACTCCGTCGCCGTCCGCGGCCACGGCCGCGCCTCCGACTGCATCGGCTGCCGTCAATGCGAGGGAGCCTGCCCGCAACACCTTCCCGTCACCGAGTATCTCGCGCAGGCCGCGGAGACATTTGAAAAAGAAGAAGCCGAATAACGTGAAAATCCCCCGCACCGGCGTGCGGGGGACGACTGTTTTTATCCGTCCTGCTTAAATTCGCGGAGGACAAGGCCGGGGTTTTTCTCCTCCGCCCAGCGGATGGACCACTGTCCGCCGAACACGAGCAGGTTGTTGCCCCGGAAATCCTGCACCCAGCGGCTGTCCGTGCCGAGGTTCAGACGGGACAGGTCCATGTCCGTGTTCTCCACCCAGCGGACATGCTGATAGGGAAGAGCGCGGCGGCGCACATCGACGCCATACTCGGTTTTCAGCCGATACTCAAGGACCTCGAGCTGCAAAATGCCGACCACGCCGACAATGACCTCTTCGAGGCCCGTACCGGGCGCATGGAAGATCTGGATCGCGCCCTCCTGCGCGATCTCCATCATGCCCTTTTCAAACTGCTTGCGCTTCATCGTGTCGATGCGCTCGACCGCCGCGAAGATCTCCGGCGCGAAGGTCGGGATGCCCTCATAGCGGACCTTGTGCGCCTTGGAGCAGACCGTGTCGCCGATGGAGAAAAGGCCCGGGTCGAAGATGCCGATGATATCGCCGGCATAGGCCTCGTCGATGATCTCGCGGGACTGCGCCATCATCTGCTGGGGCTGCGCCAGGCGCAGCGTCTTGCCGCCCTGCACATGGTAATACTCCTTATCGCGCTCGAACCGGCCGGAGCAAACGCGCATGAACGCGATGCGGTCGCGGTGGGCCTTGTTCATGTTCGCCTGGATCTTGAACACGAACGCGGAGAAATTGTCCTCGAACGGGTCGACAAGGCCCTCCTCCGCCCGCCGGGGCAGGGGGGAGGTGGTGAGCCTGAGGAAGCTTTTGAGGAACGGCTCCACGCCGAAGTTTGTCAGCGCCGAGCCGAAAAACACGGGGGACAGTCCGCCGCTGCGGACCTTTTCGAGGTCGAAGTCAAAGCCCGCGCCGTCCAGCAGCTCCACGTCGTTCACAAGCTCCTCGCGCAGGCGGGGGCCGATCAGCTCGTCCAGCCGGGCGGTATCGGTCAGATCGCACTCGACGGCGGATATGCGGTTCGCGCCGCGGTGGAAATCGGTAAACGCGAGGATCTTCTTCTCCCTGCGGTCATACACGCCCTTGAAGTCCGCGCCGCTGCCGATGGGCCAGTTCATGGGATACGTCCCGATGCCGAATTCCGTCTCGAGCTGCTCGATAAGGTCGTACGGGCTGCGTGCGTCGCGGTCGAGCTTGTTGATGAAGGTGAATATGGGGATATGCCGCATGGCGCAGACCTTGAAGAGCTTGCGCGTCTGCGGCTCGATGCCCTTGGCCGCGTCGATGACCATGACGGCGCTGTCCGCCGCCATCAGCGTGCGGTAGGTGTCCTCGGAGAAGTCCTGGTGTCCCGGGGTATCGAGAATGTTGATGCAGCAGCCGTCGTACTCAAACTGCATGACGGAGGAGGTGATGGAGATGCCGCGCTGCTTCTCCAGCTCCATCCAGTCGGACACGGCGTGACGCGCCGAGGCCTTGCCCTTGACCGCGCCGGCAAGCTGTATCGCGCCTCCGTAGAGAAGAAGCTTTTCCGTGAGCGTCGTTTTACCGGCGTCCGGGTGGGAGATGATCGCAAAGGTGCGGCGCCTTTGGATCTCCTGTCGCAAATCGGCCATAGAAATACCTGCCTGTATCCATTCGTTATTACACAAATTTAAATATTACCATGCCGCCGGGAAAAAATCAACGCTTACCGGATGACCAGCTCCACCGGACAGTGATCGGAGCCCATGACGTCCCCGTGGATCGCCGCGGAGACGAGCCGGTCCTCGAGCCTCTGCGAGGCGATGAAGTAGTCAATGCGCCAGCCCGCGTTCTTCTCCCGCGCGCGGAACATATACGACCACCATGAATACACCCCGGCGAGATCGGGATAAAAATGCCGGAACGTGTCGATGTAGCCGCTGTCGAGCACCCGCGTGAGGCAGGCGCGCTCCTCGTCCGTGAACCCGGCGTTATGGTGGTTGGAGGAGGGATTTTTCAGGTCGATCTCCTTGTGCGCGACATTGAGGTCCCCGGCATAGATCACGGGCTTTTTCTGCTCCAGCTCCAGAACGTAGTGCAGAAACGCAGCCTCCCACGTCTGGCGGTAATCGAGCCTTGTCAGCTCCCGCTGGGAGTTCGGGACATAGACGCAGACAAAATAGAAATCCTCATACTCCGCCGTCAGCACGCGCCCCTCATGGTCGTGCTCCTCGACGCCGATGCCGCGCGTTACGCTCAGCGGCTCCGTGCGCGAGAAGATCGCTGTGCCGGAATAACCCTTCTTTTCGGCGTAGTTCCAATATTGATGATAGCCGGGCAGGGCCAGCTCGATCTGCCCCTCCTGCAATTTTGTCTCCTGCAGGCAGAAAATATCCGCATCGAGCCTTCGGAAGGACTCCTCGAACCCCTTGCCGACACAGGCCCGCAGCCCGTTTACATTCCACGATACAAGCTTCATATCCGCACCCCCATCAGCGCTCGGGAATAATCTCGATCCAGTACCCGTCCGGGTCCTCGATGAAATACACGCCCATCGCCTCGTTCTCCAGACAGATACAGCCCATCGCCTCATGCTTCGCATGGGCAGCCGCCATATCCGGCACGGCAAACGCCAGATGGAACTCCCCCTCGCCGAGGTCATACGGCTCTTTGCGGTCGGTCAGACAGGTCAGTTCGAGTTGAAAGGCGGTCCGGCCGTCGCCGAGGAACACCAGCTTGAACGAGCCGTCCGCCGCCTCCTTCGTGCGCACCGGCTCCAGGCCCAGCGCAGCTTTATAAAACCGCAGGCTGCGGTCGAGATCCAGCACATTGAAATTCACATGGTTGAAAGCAAACATTTCATCGCCCTCCTATGTCTTTTTTAAATAATACCATACTTCCCCGGCGTTTTCCAAGACGCCCGCACAAATTCTCTTATTAAGAGAAAAATTGTTGACAATTCTATGGACAGGGGATAATATAGAGACAAAAGGGGTGGTTGCTGTGAAAAAGGACCATGCGGCGCGGGACATGACCGCGGCGCGGGCGGAAAACCTCGTCGGCGAACGCATCGCGCAGGCGCGGCGGGACGCCGGTATGAGCCTTGAGGCGCTGAGCCGGCGGCTTGCGGACTATGCGCTTGCGATCTCCTACAAGGGCCTCAGCAAATGGGAGCGGGGCGAAACGGTCCCGAACGCCTATCAACTGATGGCCGTGTGCCTTGCGCTGGACATCCGGGACCTGCTGGACACGGCGCCGGAGCTGAACGCCGCCGGCCGGCGGAAGCTTGCGGACTACAAGGCGGATCTGATCGCCTCCGGGCGCTATGCCCCGGCCGCGGAGACGGCTCCGCTTGAATATATCGACATGCCGGTATACTATCTCCCGGTCTCCGCCGGTACGGGCATGTTCCTCGGCGAGGACGGCCGTGAGATGACCGCCTTCCCCCGGGCCTCCGTGCCGGCCGGCGCGGAATTCGGTCTGCGGGTATCCGGTGATTCCATGGAGCCGGTCTACCGCGACGGCCAGATCGTCTGGGTGCAGCCCTGCGACACGCTCCGTCCGGGCGAGGTCGGTATCTTTGTCTACGACGGCGAAGGCTACATCAAGGCCTACGGCGAGCGGGAGCCGGACGACCCGGAGGCCTTTACGGACAGCTTCGGCCATGTCCGCAGGCAGCCGGTCCTCCTTTCGTATAACCCAAAATACGCGCCGCGTCCGGTATCTCCCGAGGCCGTATTCCGAATCGTCGGACGTGTCCTGCGCTGACGCGGCCGGTCCGAAATTTCTGCTATGAACGAAAAGACGTACATCGCAATTGATCTGAAATCCTTCTACGCCTCCGTGGAGTGCCGGGAGCGCGGCCTGGACCCGCTGACGACGAATCTTGTCGTCGCGGACGAGAGCCGCACGACGAAAACCATCTGTCTCGCGGTCTCGCCGCCGCTGAAGGCGTACGGCATCCCCGGCCGGGCACGGCTGTTCGAGGTGGTGGAGAAGGTAAAGCTCCTAAACGCCCGCCGCCGGCAGGCCGCGCCGGGGCATGCCTTTACCGGCCGTTCGTCGGACGCGGAGGCCCTCGCCGCCGACCCGTCCCTGGAGCTTGACTATATCGTCGCGGCTCCGCGCATGGCGCACTATATGGATTACAGCGCCCAGGTCTTTCGCGTATACCTTAAATATGTCGCCCCGGAGGACATCCACGTCTATTCCATTGACGAGGTGTTCATCGACGCGACGGCGTATCTGCGCGGGCGCACGGCCCACGATTTCGCGCGGATGCTTATCCGGGACGTGCTGCGGACCTGCGGCATCGTCGCCACGGCGGGCATCGGCCCGAACCTCTACCTGTGCAAGATCGCCATGGACATCTGGGCCAAGCACATCCCCGCCGACGAGGACGGCGTGCGCATCGCGGAGCTGGACGAGCGGAAATACCGCGAATGCCTCTGGGACCACCGGCCGTTGACCGATTTTTGGCGGCTGGGCCCGGGCTATGCGCAGAAGCTCGAGCGAAACGGCCTCTACACCATGGGCGACATCGCCCGCTGCTCGCTGGGCAGCGCGGGGGCGTACCATAACGAGGAGCTCCTGTATAAGCTTTTCGGCATAAACGCGGAGTTGCTCATCGACCACGCATGGGGCTGGGAGCCGTGTACCATCCGGGACATCAAAAGCTACAAGCCGGAGAGCCGCAGCATCAGCGTCGGGCAGGTGCTGTCCGAGCCTTACCCCTTTGAGCGGGCGCGGATCATTATTCGCGAGATGGCGGAGGGACTGGTTTTCGATCTCGTGGAAAACCGCCTCGTTACCGATCAGATCGTGCTGACCGTGGGCTACGACACCGCCGGCGCGACGGCGTCCTACACCGGACAGGTCGAGACAGATCGCTACGGGCGCCGGGCGCCGAAATCCGCGCACGGGAGCGAGAACATCGGGCAATATACCTCCTCGACCAGGCGGATCTGCGACGCGGCCCTGCGGCTGTTTGACCGGATCGCCGACCCTGCGCTTCCGGTCCGTCGGATGTATGTCGTCGCCAATCACGCCGCCCCGGCGCCCGAGGCCGCGGAAACGGAGTTCCGGCAGCTCGACCTGTTCACGGACTTCGGCGAACAAACGGATGAGAGCGATGTACTGGAGCGGGAACGGCGGCTCCAGGAGACCATGCTCTCCATCAAGCGGAAATACGGAAAAAACGCCATCCTCCACGGCACCAGCTATCAGGAGGGCGCAACCGGCCGGGACCGAAACCGGCAGATCGGAGGTCACAAAGCCTGATGAGCGCCTCTCACCGCTACGACGACATCATTGACCGGCCGCATCATGTATCCTCCGTCCACCCGCCGATGCCGAGGGCCGACCGCGCCGCGCAGTTTTCGCCCTTCGCGGCCCTGACCGGGTACGAGGCCGTGATCGCGGAGGCGGCGCGGCTCACAGAGGCCAGGACCGAGCCGGACGAGGACCAGATCCGGCTCATCGACCGGCGGCTCCGCCTGCTCCGGGCGCACATGGCCGACGCCCCGACGGTCCGCGTGCGGTACTTTCTCCCGGATGAGCGCAAGGCCGGCGGCGCTTTCCGGACGCTCGAGGGAACGCCCGAGCGCATTGATGAGCCGGCGGGGCTTCTGCTGCTCGGCGGCAAAACGATCCCGTTTGCGGATATCCGCGCCATCGACGGCGAGCTTTTTGCGCAGCTCGGGGACGAGGGGTAATACTTGCCAAATTCACGACGAGGGGATTATAATGGGCACAAACCTATGCACGGAAGGAACCTCCGATCCCATGAACACCAAAAAAACATCCGTTCTTTACCGAATCCTCAAATGGTTCGTCCGTCTCTTTTCCCCGAAGATGGAGCTCGTCGGCGCGGAAAACCTCCCGGACGAGCCGGCCCTGATCGTCGGGAACCACACGCAGATGTACGGCCCCATCGCCTGCGAGCTGTATATGCCCGGCAACCGGTACACCTGGTGCGCCGGGCAGATGATGCACCTCAAGGAAGTCCCCGGCTACGCCTACGCCGATTTCTGGTCGCAGAAGCCGAAATCCGTCCGCTGGCTCTATAAGCTCCTGTCCTATATCATTGCGCCGCTGTCGGTCTGCGTGTTCAACAACGCCAATACCATCCCGGTCTACCGCGACACGCGCATCATCACAACCTTCCGCGAGACGATACGCCGCCTACAGGAGGGAGCAAAAGTCGTCGTGTTCCCGGAGCATGACGCGCCGCACAACAACATCCTCTACGATTTCCAGGACAAATTCATCGACATCGCCCGCTTCTATTACAAAAAGACCGGGCAGGAGCTGGCCTTCGTCCCTCTGTACATCGCGCCGTACCTGAAAAAAATGGTGCTGGGCAAGCCCATCCGCTTCCGCGCCGACGCGCCCATGGGCGAGGAGCGGGCCCGCATCTGCACCGGCCTCATGGACGAGATCACAAAGCTCGCGCAGGCGCTTCCACCCCACACCGTCGTCCCTTACCGCAACATCCCCAAGCGGGATTATCCCTCCAGCATCCCTGCCGAGGACAAATGCCATGAAAAGAACGCTCGTTGATTACCGCGGCTTCCGCCTGCCCCGTCTGACCGACCCGAAATTCTCCCATCTGCTGCTCCTGCTCGGCTGGGTCGGCTATTTTATCATGTACTTTCTGACGGAGAACCTGATCCCCGCGGAAAGCTGCCACCCGATCCACTGCCGGCTGGACGACCTCATCCCGTTCTGCGAGTATTTCGCGATCCCGTATGTGTTCTGGTATGTGTTCGTGTTCGGCTCGCTGGCGTTTTATCTGCTGTACGACGTCGAGAGCTTCCGGAGCCTGCAAACCTATATCATCATCACCCAGATCATCGCAATGACCTGCTACGTCCTCTATCCCAGCCGGCAGGATCTGCGCCCGGACGAGTTCCTGCGCGACAACGTCCTGACGCGGCTGATGGCCTTTATCTACTCCGTGGACACCAGCACCGGCGTCTGCCCGTCCCTGCATGTCGGCTACTCGCTCGGCCTCGCCTCCGTATGGCTCAAGGACCGCGCCGCCTCCGTGCCGTGGAAGGTGTTCGTGGTCATCGCCGTCATCCTGATCAGCGCCGCCACCTGCTTCGTCAAGCAGCATTCCGCGGTGGACGTGCTCATGGCGCTGCCCATGTGCCTGCTGGCCGAAGCGCTGGTATTCGGCAAAACATACTGGCTGCCGCGGCTGCGGCGCTCCGGCCGATCGTAATGAAACAACGGCGCTCCGTCCGACGGACGGGGCGCTGTTTTCACCCGGAAATTTTTTCGGCGCCCCGTTTCCCTCTTTCCCGCCGGGAAATCGGTATTTTCGGATATATTTCACAGAATCTGCCCTTGATTTTTGTCTTTTATTACCGATTTCCGCCCAGAAGTTTAACAAATTGTTATCATCGTCAAAACTATTTGCAAAATTATTAATTTAACACAAAATGGGTTGGCATTTTGCCAAAGATATGTTACAATTCAAGGTGCATTCATCCATTTTAGAAAAGGGAGAAACGAACTATGAAGAAAATTCTTGCGATTGTCCTCATGACTGCGGTTCTGGTTTGCCCGGCGTTCGCATCCGGCGAAGCCGCACCGGCAGCCGCTGTCGAGACAGCAGCCCCTGCCGTGGCGGCAGAGACGACTGCGCCTCACTACACGCTGCAGGTCATTCAGGAGGCGACCTGCACCGAGCCCGGCGTCAGCGCTTACGTTGACAGCAATACCGGCGACGTGCTCTTCACCTTTGAGACCGCTGCTACCGGCCACAGCCCCAGCGCCGCCGCCGCTACCTGCGACACCGCTGTCGTCTGCACCAAGTGCGGCGAGGTCCTGGAGCCCGCTACCGGCCACAGCTATACTTACCAGTACGACGCCGTCCAGAACGACGACGGCAGCTTCGCTTCCTACGGCACCTGGAAGTGCGATAAGTGCGGCGACGTCGTAGCGGCCACCGAAGGCAATGCCGTCTACTACTACGGCGTTGAGGAGCCTGCTTCCGCCGCTTCCGGCGAACCCTCCGCCGAGCCTGCCGCTTCCGCCGAGCCCGCTGCCTCCGGTGAGGCGGCCGCTTCCGAGGAGGTCCCCGCCGACGAGGCCGAAACCGCCGTTGCCAACCCCAATTACGATCCCGACGCCCACAATTGGGCCAGCATCTGCATCACCATGGCGCTGGTCATCGTCGTTGTCGGTGTTATCCTTATGCTTTCCTTCGGCAAGAAGAAGGTCGGCTGAGCACTACCCAACATAAAAAAGGAAAACAAATTAGGAGGAAAGCGTAAATGTTAAAAAACAAAAAATTCGGCGCATATGTCATTGCGTTCAACATCCTCGGCATCGTCCTGATGTTCATGTACTCCGGTCTGCAGAACGACCACCTCAACATTATCACCAGCTACAGCGCGTGGAGCGCCACCCAGGTCCAGCTCGGCCGTACGGTTGCGGAGTTTGTCTGCATCGTCCTGACGTTTGTTTACGGCACGCTGTTTATGAAGTACGGCGTCCGCAAGACCCTGATCCCCTGCATCGCGCTGGGCGCTCTGGGCTGCATCGGCATCGTGGCCGCCAACGGCCTCGCGGTTAACGGCGGCGTCGGCAACTTCGGGCTGTACACCGTGTCCACCTTCGTTATCCGCTGCGTCTGCATGTGCTTCCAGATGGCCGGCTTCCAGCTCGCTGCGAACTGGTTCGTCAAGTATCGCGGCCGTGTCCTGGGCATCATCACCCTGGGCTCCCCGCTGTTCTCCGTCGTCGGCGTCGGCGGCATGACCAATCTCATCGCCAAGACCTGGAACGGCGACTATCGCTTCTTCTATGTTGGAATTTCCGTCGTCCTCGTCGTCATCGCCATCTGCGTCCGCTTCTTCCTGCGCGACACGCCGGAGGAAGTCGGCCTGTATCCCGACGGCGCGGATCACGCCCCTCTCTCCGAGGACCACAGCGACGATATCCACATGACCGTCAAGCAGGTCCTGTCCGAGAAGCGCGCCTGGCTCCTCATCGTCTCCTACGGCGCTTTCCAGTTCATCATCAACTGCTGCATGAGCTCCATGGCCGTCCGCTTCCAGAGCCTTGACCCCGACTTCCTGTCCGGCGTAAGCCCCGCTCCCACCGTCTGGCTCGCGGCCACCACATGGCTGTCCGTCGGCGCCATCCTCGGCATTTTCATGAGCTATGTCTTCGGCTGGATCGACGATAAGTTCGGCACCATCAAGGCGTCCATCGCCCTTGGCATCACGGAGCTGATCCCCGTCTGCATGCTGATGTTCATGCCCGTTGGCGGCAATGTCGTCATGGAGATATTCTGGGGCTTCGGCGTTGCCTGCATGACCGGCGGCGTTCCCACCATGCACCCCGCCTCCATCACCTATGCGTATGGCCGTCGTGAGTATCAGTCCGCCAACCGTATCATCATGTCGTTCCAGCTCATCCCCTCCGCTCTTGCTTCTTACATGATGGCCGCCATGATCCAGAGCGGTCACGGCGTCGCCGCCTACGGCATCTGCGTTGTTGTTATCATCATCGGCCTCATCGCCACCGTTATGCTCAAGAGCGTCCCCGACGCCATGGCTGCCGACCGTGACTTCGCCAAGAAGGCCCAGGAAGGCTGAGTAATCGCTATTTACGCACTACATAAGGAGAAATAACATGGGACTTTTTAATCGTAAAAAGGCTGCTGCTCCCGTTGCGGAAGCCCCCAAGGCAGAAGAGCCTGTCGCCGAGGCCGTTGAGGAAGCCGCTCCCGTCGCGGAGGAGCCGGCAGTCCCCGTTGAGGAAGCCGCTGCCGAAGAGGCCGCTCCCGCGCCCGCGCCCACCTGCGGCACGCCCACCGGTGAGCTGACCAAGAAGGAAGTCGGCACCGTTGAGCATGTCCGCATGAACTACCATGCCGGCTACGGCGTTTACAACGAATGGCCGAACGGCGGCATGACCATCCACGCCGGCATCGGCTGGTTCCACCCCTTTGGGCCCAGCGAATACTGGGGCGTTGCGAACCTCCCCGACAACTTCTGCGAGGAAGCCAAGCAGTTCCCGCTGGAGAAGTTCTTCACCGAGGACTGGATGGAGAATTTCGAGACCGATCTGTTCTGCATCTATCGTCTGCCCGACGGCGACATCTACGCCTGGGACGGCATGTTCGCCGTCCGCGGCCTGGACCCGCACAAGTGCATCGTCTATAACAGCGAGTACACCCGTCAGGACGTTCTCGTGAACGTCATCGTCGGCGGTACCGGCCGTTATGAAGGCGCCCGCGGCATCCTCGTCGGCACCACCGAAGGCGGCGGCGCCACCAAGGTCTGCGGCAAGATGCCCGACGGCACCGATCTGGAGCTGCCCGAGACCATCATGAAGGATCTTGACGGCTGGATCCGTTTCCCCGAATAATTCCGTCCACACAACAGGGGTCGATGCTGCATCGGCCCCTTTTAAAAAATTTCAGGAGGATACACCAATGAAACATTTGGAAGCTGATATCTGCGTAGTGGGCGGCGGCCTCTCCGGCCTGACGGCTGCTACGCAGGCCGCCGAAAAGGGCGCGCAGGTCGTCGTCTTTGAGAAGAGCGGCACCACCGGCGGCGCCGCAAACATGGGCATGGCGTTCTTCGCCGTCGAGTCCCATGTTCAGCGCGATCAGATGGTGAACGACTGGTCGAAGGACGACGCCTTCAGGTTCATCATGGAGTACAACCACTGGAAGGCCGACGCGCAGACCGTCCGCCGCTGGCTGAACACCACCGCCTCTACCGTGGAATGGGTGGAGAACTTCGGCGTGGAGATCCTGGGCGCTTACAAGTACTTCCAGGACAGCCACTGCACCCAGCACATGATTAAGCTCCCCGGCGCCAACAAGCCCGCTGAGCGTCAGGCCAGCCACATGGTCAAGCTCATGACCGATTACGCCAACTCCATGGGCGTCGATTTCCACTTCCGCACTCCCGTCCGCGAGCTCATCATGGGCGACAAGGACCAGGTTCTCGGCGTCATTGCCGTGGATGAGAGCGGCGAAGAGGTCGAGTGCCTCGCGGACGCCGTCATCATCGGCACCGGCGGCATCGGCAACAACGTGGAGATGATCAAGCAGTACCTCGGCTTCACCTGGGGCAAGGATATGTTCACCTTCCGTATTCCCGGCCTGGACGGCGACGGCATGAAGATGGCCTGGAAGGTGGGCGCGGTGCAGGCTCCCGTCTCCATGGAGGTCACCTACAACACCCCCGGCACCACCGACGTGTTCAAGACCCTGTCCGAGGTCATGCGCCAGCCCTCCACCATCATGGTGAACATCCACGGCGAGCGCATCATTAACGAGCAGATCATGAACAACACCACCTTCACCGGCAACGCCATCAACGCGCAGGCCGGCCACCGCGCTTTCTCCATCATCGGCCAGGACGGCATCGACTACATGAAGGAGCATGGGCTTGACTACATCACCTACCATCATGCGGTCAAGGACCTGAACAAGTGGGACTACGAGAAGGAGCTTTATTTCTCCGGCGTCAAGTCCGCCGCCGAAAACTCCGTCTTTATGGCCGACAACGGCGTGCAGTACCAGGATGAGGACGCTCCCCAGGAGAACAACTTCTACGAGTGCAGCAGCCTCGAGGAGGTCTGCGAGGTCACCGGCATCGACTACAAGACCCTCAAAAAGACCATCGAGCGCTACAACAGCTTCGCCGGCGGCTACGACGCGGACTTCTGCAAGCCCGCCCGCTGGCTCCGCCCGATCACCGGCGATAAGTTCTATGTCGCCCGCCACTTCCCCTCCGGCTACGGCTCTCTCGGCGGCATCAAGGTCAACCACGATATGAAGGTCCTTCGCGAGTCGGACGACAATCCCATCCCCGGCCTGTTTGCCTGCGGCACCGACACCGCCAACGTGATCTTCGGCGGCGAGTACTGCTTCTACAACCCCGGCTCCACGATGAGCTGGGCGCTGAACTCCGGACGCATGGCCGCCATGGAAGCCTGGGATTACATCGAAGGCGACGACTTCGTAGAGTAATTTCTTCCTTAACTATAAACAAAAAGCATCTCCTGTCCGGGAGATGCTTTTTGCTTGCCGTTTTTTATTTGTTTCCGTCGACATGCACGACGCCGTCCTCAATATGGAGCTCGCCCTGGCAGTACATCGCCAGCGCACGGGGCAGGATCTTCCATTCGGCCTCCTCCATGATGCGGCGCTGCAGGGTCTTGGGCGTGTCGCCCTCCCACACCTCCACCGCCTGCTGGAGAATGATCGGTCCGCCGATCTCCGCCGTGACAAAGTAGGCCGTCGCACCGGAGAGCTTCACGCCGGCACGCAGCGCCTCCTCATAGGGCGCCAGCGTGTTCCCGTCGCAGCCGCTAAACGCGGGGAGCAGGCTCGGGAAGGTGTTTACGATCCGGTTCTCATAGGCCCGCAGGATCGCGCCGCCGATGGGGAGGGTGTAGCCCGCGAGAACCACAAGCTCAATGTCCAGGTCCTCAAGCTTCTGCTGCAGCGCGGTCGAATAGCTCGCGCTGTTCGGAAACAGGGAACGATCAACAACATAGGTCGGGATATTCGCGCTCTTGGCCCGGATCAGCGCATAGGCCTCGGGATCGGAAGAAATGACGGCCGTCAACTCACAGTTCGGGATCTCCCCGAACAGGTGCGCATCCATCACCGCCTGCAGATTGGTGCCTCCCCCGGAGACTAAAACCGCGGTCTTAACCATATCACATCACCTTTCCTGTTTATCGTTTTTTCCATGGCCCCCATACCGGGCCGGTGCGTCCGAGCCGCCGGCCGGGATGGTCCTTTTTGTACTGCTCCCGGCGCAGCTTTTCCTGCTGCTTCCGGTATGCCTTTGCCAGCGGGCGGGTGTTTTTATACCAGGTCTCCAGCGACAGCACCTGCTCGTCGGTCAAAAGCCGCCGCGGGACCAGATTACAGGTCACATCATCGTTATAGAGGAACAGGCAGGTCCTTGTCTTGCGCAGCCGGGGCGTGGCTTTCCACTCGACCTCCACCGTCTGCTCACCGATCGTTACCTTCCAGCAGCCGCCGTGGAAATCATACACCATCGGCGGATCCAGCGCCTCCAACTGGTTCTTATAGCCCAGCCGCGTCATAAGCTCGTAGCCGGCGGCGACCAGCAGGAACACGGCTGCCGGGCCGAGGAACGCACGCAGGCTGAAATCGCCCGTCGCCAGCATGATCGCGCCGCAGATCACCACCATAGCTCCCGCCAGGAGCCGGTATATCCGCCGCCCGTTTTCCCGGCAGGCCGCAAAATATTCCTTTCGGGTGATCCCATTCACGACCAGAGTGAATTTACCCATGCTGTACCGCCTTTCCGACCGAGCGCCGAATGTACCGTCTCAGCTCCCGACAGCGCTTTGCGCCCAAGGTCCCGGGCGCTCCGCCGTAATATTCCCGATCGAGCGCCGTGGACAGCTCCTCCAGGCCGCCCGACGGGTCCATGCGCCGGACAAAGGCCCGCATGGTCTCGCCCGGCTGCCGCGGCCGCCGCAGCCGGCGTCCGGTCCGCTCCAGAAACAGCAGAACGCCGCCCGGCGTATCCCGGTTCACAAACGCCGTCCACTGAAACCGCAGCGCCGCGCAGAGCCGCCGCCACAGGATGTCCATCCCGCCGCCGGTGCGCCGCACCACCGCGCCGCCCGGAAGCGAAGCGGATACCTCGCGCCGGCCGACCCTCCGTCGGCGCAGGAGCACCGCCGCGGCTGCCGCCGCCGCAATGACCAGGACCACCAGCACAACGCCGACCGCCGTCGTATTGGCCGAAAGTTCTACGCCGCCTTGTGCAAGCTCCGCGCCGGCCACGGACGGCGGCGCGGTGTCCAGCTCGACCGCGTCAAATGCTTCCCGGCGGTAGACCCGTTCGGCAAACCACGCGAAAAAGCGCTCGACCGCCCCGCCGACGGAGGCAAAGAAAGCCCCAATGCCGTGAAGAATGCTGCCGGTCACATCCCCGCTGCGGGAGAAGATCCACGTCATCAGGCCGATCAGGAGGGCCAGCCCGACCGCGCCGGCCAGCGCAACCAGCGTCGCCTTAAAGGCGCTGTCCTTGTCACCTTCCGACTCGCCGTCGGACATGCGCAGTCCCACCGCCGCCGCCGCGTCCATGAGGAGGACGGCCAGCATGAGCGCCACCGTGGCGTTGTCAATGCCCAGCGCTTCCTTCGCCAGCAGCAGCCCCAGCACCGCCAGGATCAGGACCTCCAGATGGTTCAGATGCCGCATGACCTGCGGCCGGTGGAGACAGTAATACAGCGGAAGCCCCGCCGCCATGCCCGCGCCGATGCACAGCATGAACACGTATCCGAATCGCGGCGGCGTGCGGGACGCCAGCAGGAACACACCCAGCGACGCCAGCACAAGGCCGCCGGTCACGGCCGTCAAAAGCGGTACGCCCCGCGGCCTTTTCAGCAGCGCCGCGAACACGAACGCACAGACCGCCGCGCACAGCAAAAGCCAGAACAGGTGCAGGCCCCAGCCGCGGTCGCTCATGATAAGGATGCCCGCCACGACATAATAAACGCACATCGCCGTCAGGATATCGGCAAGGCCCGCAAAAAACCCGGCCCGGTCGCTCATGTCGCCGCCTCCTTCCGACGCAGCTCGTCGAAGGTATACACCTTGGACATCGAAACGCCGCCATCCTCACGCCGCGCCGCCAGAAGGCGTACGCCCGTCTCCGAAATGCGGGCCGCCAGCCGGGCGCAGCCCAGGCTCCGCGTCCCCTGCGCAACGATCCAGACCTGGCCCGTCGAGACCGCCGCGGTCATGATATTCTTCTCGTCATAGCGCTCGGTGGCCGTCTCCGCCTCAAACTCCGTCAGGGCGAGCATGCAGTCCGCCTCCGTCACTGCGGGGTCCTCCACGCGAAGCAGCAGCGGCTTGCGCGCCGCCGTTTCCGGAAGCGCCAGACCGCAGTCGATCCCGCTCGCGGACAGCGCGTGGATCACGCTTGCCAGCATGCTGATGCCCTCCTCCGCGTCCTCCAGCGAGGCCGCGTCCAGAATAAACAGCACGCTCAGCGGCGTGATCGTGTCAAACTGGCGCACCATCAGTTCATCCGTCCGTGCGGCGGTGCGCCAGTCGATGCGCTTCCACGGGTCCCCGGGCTGGTACGCCCGTTCCCCGCGCATGACCGTGGGGTCCTCCGCCCAGCCGCTGCGGCCGGCCGCCCCCGTCCACACATGGCGCAGAAACGGCCATGTCTCCACCGGCACCAGCCGGGGCCACACGATCAGCGAGCGCCCGTGCAGGCCGGATACCTCGCCCGCGGATTGGGTCAGCCCAAAGCCGTCGCCGGAGCGCAGCACCAGGTCCCCCGGCCGATACACGCCGCGGCGCATCCCGGTCCATTCCGTATCCCACTCCAGGGTGCTGTACCCCATCACAAAGGACAGCCGGCGCAGATAGGCCTCCGCACGGCCCGTATGGGCCGTCTCCGCCTCCGAAAAAGCGCGGCGGGTGAAGCTTTCGTCCGGCGCCAGGCAGTCCCGGACGGGAACGTCCTGCAGCAGCTCCACCCATACGAGCGGCAGCGCCTTATTATTTTTTAATGTATAGCGGACCGTCACGCTCTGGCCGACGGAGAGCGTCTCCCGCTCCGGCCGGACGGTGGCCTCCATCGCCCGGAGAGAGCCAAGCCCCCACAGACGGCTGACAAGCCCCGTCACCGCAAGCGCCATCAGCAGAACACCCACGCCCGACAAGCCGATCCACCACGCCAGAACGGCCGCGACAAAGGCGCCGATGATGACGCCGTAGGACACGAGCAGGGTGGACTGAAAGCCGATTTCGCGTTTGTTATCCATTCGTCCTGTCAAAAAGTCCTTCCTTGTCCGGCGGCACGGGCAGTTCCTCCAGGATCGCGGTAAGCGTCTGCGCCGGGAAGCGCCCTCCCATCGCCGCATCCGCGCTCGGGATCAGGCGGTGGCTCAGAACGGGGAGCGCCAGCTCCCGCACATCGTCGGGCGTCACAAAGTCACGCCCGGATACCGCAGCCAGCGCCTTCGCCGCACGGTACAGCGCGCGCGTGGCACGAGGACTGGCGCCCAGACGCAGGTCGGCGTTCCGGCGCGTCCGGTCCGTGAGCGCCACGATATAGGCCGCCACCTCGTCGGACACGCGCACCGCCTGCACCTCCTGCTGCAAACGGCACAGTTCCTCCGGGTCCGTCACGGCCCGGACCGTGTCAAACGGAATGTCGTTGCCCACCAGACGGAGCATCTGCAGCTCCTCCTCCGGCGTGGGATAGCCCATCGACAGGCACATCAGAAAACGATCCATCTGCGCCGCCGGCAGACGGAAGGTGGACTCGGACTCCACAGGGTTCTGCGTTGCGAGCACCACAAACGGCACGGGCAGCCTCTCGGTCTCGCCGTCGATCGTTACCTGCTTCTCCTCCATGGCCTCCAGAAGCGCCGACTGGGTGCGCGGAATGGCGCGGTTCAGCTCATCCGCGAGCAGCAGATTCGTGACCACCGGCCCGCGCAGACGGCGGAAGGCCCCGGTCTGCCGGTCAAAGATATTCATGCCCGTCACATCCGAGGGAAGCAGATCCGGGGTGAACTGGATGCGCTTGGCCTCGCAGCCGAGGGCGGCGGAGAGGCACTTCACCAGCGTGGTCTTGCCGACGCCGGGCAAATCCTCCAGCAGAATGTGGCCGTCGGCAAGGATCGCGGCGATTATAAGACGGAGCTGCGCGGATTTTCCCACAATGACCTTGGAGACTTCGGCAGCCAGACTCCGTTCCAGCTCGTAAGCGTTCATTGACATAGCATCTCCTGTTCCATTCGCGGTTTAAGCTTATTAAAAGGTACTCATTTTATTTTAACATATCCCGGCCGTTATATCAATCATATCTGCCGCTTCGTTTTCTGTTGACAAAACGGTAGATTTCGATATAATATGAAAATGATTTAACACATTCTTAACACAAAAAGGAGGGCTGGCATTGAGCAACGGACCCGAACGCGAAACGCCCGCAGCCCGCATCGGCGACGATGATTTCACCAGCTTCAAGCGTGTGGACAGCATCATCCGGAACATCCTTCGTTTCTTCTGCTGGCTGTCTGCCGCCGCGCTTATCATCATCATGCTTGTGGCGTTCATCAACGTCATTGGCGAAAAGCTGGGCCGCGCCGGCGTTGCCTGGGCAAAAGGCATCCCCAATTCGACCGCCATCATCCAGTATTTTCACATTCCCCTGGTCTTTCTGGCCGCCGGCTATGTGACGCTCGACCAAGGCCACACCCGCATCGACCTTCTCATTCAGAAGGCGCCGAAGCTCGAAAAGGTCTTTATGGCGATCGGTCATGTCCTGGGTGCGGCGATCAGCTTCTTCATCAGCTATCGCGGCACCTTCATCACCCTCGCCGAGAACCTCAAAAACCACGCCCGCATCAGCACGACGGCCGATTCCTGGGTCGTGTGGCCCTTCACCGTCTGCCACTGCGTCGGCTTCCTGCTGCTGGGTCTTTCCTTCTGCTGGGCGTTCGTGCGCATGATCCGCTTCTGGAAGTACGACGGCGTGAACCCCAGCGTGTATCTTTACCCCGATGAAAAGCACGGCCCTCCGGGAGCCGATGCCACCATGGAGCTTGAGGAAGGAGGCGCAGAGCTATGAGCAACGCCCTGATCGGTATCATCTTCTTCCTTATCATGATGGTCATGGTCTTCTGCGGCATTCCCGTGTTCATCTCCATGCTGACCGCCTCTCTGGCCGGTCTTGTAGTCATCATGCACGGCAACCCCGTCATGATGCTGACGCAATTCACCTCCGGCATCTATAACCTCGGCGCAAACTATAACTACGCCGTTCTGCCCTTGTTCTCCCTCGTCGGTGCACTAGTCGGAGAAACAGGCGTAGCCGAGGGCGCGTTCAACTGCCTTGAGTCCTGGCTCAAGCGCGTCAAGGGCGGCCTTCTGTTCACCGTCGTCGCCTCGAACGCCGTATTCGGCGCGTGCTCCGGCTCCTCCATCGCCGGCAACATCGTTTTCGGCAAGCTGAGCCTGCCTCAGCTCCGTAAGCGCAGCTATGACGACCGCCTCTCCCTTGGCTGCATCGCAGCCTCCGGCGCGCTCTCCACGCTGATCCCGCCCTCCATGGGCATCCTGATGTTCTGCATCATCGCTCCGAGTCCCATCGAGGTGGCCGGACAGGGCAGCATGGCGATCTCCGTGGGCACCGCCCTTTCCGGCGGTATCGTCCCGGGTCTTCTGACCGCCGTGGCCCTGTGCATCACCGTCCGTATCGTCGGCCTTATCCGCAAGGGCGCCCTGCCCCCCAAGTCCACCGAGGCCGTTGACTGGAAAGAGCGCCTGACCGGTCTGCGCTTCCTGGTCCCCATCATCCTGCTGTTCGGCCTCATCATCGGCGGCACGATGCTCGGCTGGTTCACCGCCACCGTCGGCGGCGCCGTGGGCGCTGTGGCCGTGCTGGTGTACGCCTTCATCAAGCGCCTTTCCGCCAAGCAGATCTGGAACTGCATCGTCGATTCTGCGGTGATGGAAGCCGGCATCTTCCCGATCATCATCGGCGGCCAGATCTTCTCCCGCTTCGTGTCCCTGTCCGGCCTTGCCAGCTACCTGTCCAACGCCATTGCCAACCTGAACGCGCCCCCATTCATCGTGTTCATCCTGGTCATGGTCCTGTACATGTTCTGCGGCTGCGTCATGGACATGATGAGCATCATCATCATCACGGTCCCCGTGGTGTTCCCGATCCTCTGCTCCCTGGGCTACAGCCCCTATGCCATCATCATCAGCCTCTGCTTCATGATGGAGATCGCGGGTCTGACCCCGCCCATCGGCATGAACGTCTTCGCCACCTCGAACGCGCTGCGCGTCAGTCCGTCGAAGGTATTCTCCGGTGTCTGGCCGTTCTTCATCTGTGAGGTCGTCATGGTTGTGCTGATCGCCTTCGTGCCCGGCATCGTCACCTGGCTGCCGGGACTGCTCGGATAACGCGCCTCATCCCTGGATATAAGGGAACGCCCCTTTATCAATATTTCTACCAATTGGAGGAACAAACATGAAGAAACTTCTTGCCCTGCTTCTGGCTGCGGTCATGGTCCTGGCTCTGTGCGCCTGCGGCACACAGACTGAGGAGTCTGCTCCCACCGATGGCACCGCCGAAGCTCCCGCCGTAGAGGCCGCTCCCGCTGAGAATGCCGCCGAGGAGGCTGCCCCCGCTGAGGATGCCGCTGCGGTCGATCCTCTGGAGATCTCTTTCTCCACCACCTTCCAGGAGACCTCTACCGGCGGCGAACTGGTCACCTATTTCAAAGACTCCCTTGAGTCCGCCACCGACGGCGCCATCACCGTGACCGTCTACTACGGCGGCACGCTGTTCACCGATGCCGACGCGCTTGCCGGCGTTGCCGACGGCGCTGTCAACATGACCGCTCTCGGCCATAACCCCCACGCCGACAAGCTGCCCCTTCTCTGCGGCGTTCCCGACTTCGCTCCCGACTCCGTTCAGAACGCGCTTGACTACTTCAACTACCTGCTGAAGGGCAACGCCGATTCCGCCGCGGCTCTCGAAGCGGAGGCTACCGCGAACAACGTCAAGTACCTCGGCGCCCTTGCCGGCGGTGCAAACGCTTTCGTCGCGAACTTCGATTTCGACAACCTGACCGACCTGATCGCCAAGTCCCGCGCTTTCGGCAATATGGAGGCCGCCAAGTTCTCCATGCTCGGCTTCACCGTCGAGGCTGTTCTGCCCTGGGAGCTGTATCAGAACTTCGAGTCCGGTAAGATCGACGCCACCCAGATGGCTTCCACCTCCATGCTGCAGGATGGCGTGGCCGAAGTCACCACTACTTGGATGTATGACAACACCTACACCGCCGGCAACTTCATGACCGTCAACCTCGACTGGTGGAACGGTCTGTCCGCCGCCCAGCAGGATGCGATCCAGGCTGCCGTCGACGCCACCGCCGCTCACTCTGTTGAGGTTTACACCTCCGCGCTGGAGAGCGAGGCCGCAACCCTGACCGACAGCTATGGCATCAAGATTGCCGAGATGACCGCTGACGAGTTCGATCAGTGGTGGTCCGTCATCATGGAGGCCAAGAAGACCGATACCATGGCTACTGCCGAAACCAACGGCAACGTCGAGGCTGCGCAGACCGTTCTGTCCGCCGCCGCCGAGTTCACCGGCTACGAGCTTCAGTTCTGATCCCGTACCAACCAAAAAAGACCGGCCCTCACGGGTCGGTCTTTTTTTTTGCTGTCCTTTACCGCACACGGAAGCGGTACTCCGTAAGCTCATGATACTCCCCGCCCGCACGAAGCACGGACGACGGGAAATCCGGCTGATTCGGGCTGTCCGGATGCCGCTGCGCCTCCAGCGCCAGGCCGCCGTAGCGTGGATAGCGTGCGCCGTCCTTTCCGCGGGGCGCAGCGTCCTCGTCCACGAAGTTGCCGGAATACACCTGCAGCGCCG
Source organism: uncultured Oscillospiraceae bacterium (assembly GCA_964406615.1). Taxonomy (GTDB): domain Bacteria; phylum Bacillota; class Clostridia; order Oscillospirales; family Oscillospiraceae; genus CAJOIG01. The sequence continues at coordinate 43,198 of CAYOSI010000002.1, read as the reverse complement.
GCTGGCTCGTCCACAGCTCCAGCGCGATCCCGGTCGCCGGCGCATACGCCGACGCGGCAAGGCCAAACACGCCGGGACGCTTATCGAGCGCAAAGCTGTGGTCATAGCCGCGGGCCTGCACGAGCTGCGTCTCCGCCGCAAAGAGATCGCGGCCCACGGCCTTTTCCGCCCGGAAATCCATTGCGGTGCCCTCTACCGGCAGCAGCCGGCCGGTGGGGGCGGTGTTTGCGTCCGCCTCCGCGAACCGCGACGCCGGGACCGTCAGACGGTGTGCCAGCACGTCGCCCGTCCCCTGCCCGGCGAGGTTAAAATAGGTGTGGCTTATCAGATTCACAACCGTGTCCGCATCCGTGACGGCCCGCACATCCAGCGCCAGCGTGTTGTCGTCCCGGAGCGAAAAGGTCACTGTGACCGCAAGCGTCCCCGGGAAGCCGTCCTCGCCGTCGGGACTTGTGTAGCGCAGCACAAGGCGGTCCTTTTCCACCGTCCCGGCAAAGATCCGCCGCTCGAACGTACCGTGCAGATGGTTCGGTCCGGCGTTTTTTGTCAACTCATAGGTCGTTCCGTTCAGCACGAAACGGGCGTTCTTGATGCGGTTTGCATACCGGCCGACGAACGAGCCCATCCAGCAGCTCCCCGCCTCATAGCCCGCGATATCGTCATAGCCGAGCGCCACATCCACCGGCTTCCCGTCCCGGCCGGGTACGAATACGCTCTGGATCGTCGCGCCGTAATCAAGCACCCTCACGGTCATGCCCGAGCCGTTTTTCATCGTATAGCAGGTGACCGTCCCGCCGGCCGCCGTGACCCCAAAGGGCTCTGCATAAATGACTGTCATAGCGTTCCCAGATACCCCTCCAAAATCAGCGCCGCCGCGACGGCGTCCACATTTTGGCGATGCTTCTTTTCCTTCCTGCCGTTGGCGTGCAGGATGCGATGCGCATCCACCGTCGTGCGGCGCTCATCCCACAGGACGAGCGCGGGGGCGCCGTCGGCTTTGAGCTGCTCCGCAAACGCCCGAGCCTTTTCCGCCCGCGGACCCTCGGTGCCGTCCATGTTTTTCGGCAGGCCCAGCACCAGCGTTCCGACGCCGCGCTTGGCGGCCTCCTCCACGATTGTGCGCGACAGCGCCGCCGGGTCCCACTGCGTAATGACAAAGGTCTCGCCGGCGATCATCCCCAGCGCATCCGACACCGCGATCCCCGTCCGCGCATCGCCGTAATCAATAGCCATGATCCTCATATTGGCCGCTCCTTCAAAACCATTCTGCCCGCAGGATACCATATCCTACCCGCAAACTCAATAAAAACCTTGAAAATACAGGAAAAATCTGAAATTCATGCTTGCAATCCGAGCTTCCTCGTGATACTATGTTATGTACCTGCCGTCCGGGCGGGAGAACCCGTTATGGCCGGAACAGGGAGGCAATAAAACAAGGAGGTGCCGAAAAAAATGGCAGCTGACGCAAGAATCAAGGTCACGCTACGCTGCAGCGAGTGCAAGCAGAGGAACTACAATACGTTCAAGAACAAGAAGAACACCACGGACAAACTTGAGCTTAAAAAGTATTGCCGCTTCTGCCGTAAGCACACGATGCATCAGGAAACAAAGTAAGGAGGGCGCAGATCACAATGGCTGAAGAAAAGAAATCTGCCGCTCCCGCCACCGCTAAGGTAGCCGTCAAAAAGACGGATGAGAAGCTGGGCTTCTTCGCCCGCATCAAAAAGTGGTTCCGCGAGATGAAGAGCGAACTCAAAAAGGTCGTTTGGCCCACCCCGAAGCAGACCGGTAAGGGTACGGTCGTGGCGATCGTCATGATCGTGCTGTGCGCCGTCGTCCTCTGGGGCTTCGACAGCGCTGCACAGGCCGTCGTCAAGGCTCTCATCAATATTTTCGCGTAACAATGGCAGATAATGCGAAGTGGTACGTGGTCCACACGTACTCCGGTTATGAAAATACCGTTTCCGCGTCCATTCTGAAGGCCGCGGAGAACCGTCACATGGAGGACCTCATTCTGGAGGTCAAGATCCCCATGGAGACTGTCACCGAACACACCGACAACGGTGATAAGACCTATAACCGCAAGACCTTCCCCGGCTATGTGCTGGTGAAGATGATTATGACCGACGAGAGCTGGCATCTTGTCCGCAACGCCCGCGGTTCCACCGGCTTTGTGTCCATGGACGGCAAGCCCGTTCCCCTGACCGAGCAGGAGGTGCTGGACCTCGGCATGGAGCGTCACGAGATCGTGATCGGCTTCGATGTCGGCGACACCGTAAAAGTCCTGGACGGCCCGCTCGAGGGCTTCCTCGGCACGGTGGACGAGCTCGATCCGGCCAAGGATCGCGTCCGCGTGATCGTGTCCATGTTCGGTCGCGAGACGCCGGTCGATCTCGAGCTCGATCAGATCGAAAAGGTCAAGGAAGATTGAATTTAGACACCTCTTTTTAGAGGATCAGAGGAGAAATAACTATGTCGCAGAAAGTAGTTGGATACGTCAGATTCCAGGTCCCGGCGGGCAAGGCGACTCCCGCTCCCCCCGTGGGCCCCGCGCTCGGCCAGTATGGTATCAACATCGGCCAGTTTACCAAGGACTTCAATGAGCGCACCAAGGGCGATATGGGCATGATGATCCCTGTGGTCATCACCGTCTACGCCGACCGCAGCTTCACCTTTATCACCAAAACGCCCCCCGCGGCGCTTCTCATCAAGAAGGCCTGCGGCATCGAGACTGCCTCCGGCGTCCCCCAGCGGGACAAGGTCGCGACCATCTCCAAGGAGGACCTTCGGAAGATCGCAGAGCAGAAGATGCCCGACCTCAACTGCACCAGCATCGAGTCCGCCATGAGCATGATCGCCGGCACCTGCCGCAGCATGGGCGTTCTCGTCGGCGACTGAGGTAAGTAGGCTTACCCGTTTATGTGGGAGGAAAACTTCCGCTCAACCACATCTATTGGAGGAAATTTGAATGTTCAGAGGCAAGAATTATAAAGAGAGCGCCAAGCTCATTGATAAACAGACTGCATATGACCCCAGCGAGGCCTTCGATCTGGTCTGCAAGGCCAGCAAGGCCAAGTTCGACGAGACCGTCGAGCTGCATGTGAAGCTGGGTGTTGACGGCCGTCACGCGGATCAGCAGGTCCGCGGCGCCATCGTCCTGCCCCACGGCACCGGCAAGACCCGCACCGTCCTGGTGTTCTGCAAGCCGGAGCGCGAGGAGGAGGCCAAGGCAGCCGGCGCCGATTACGCCGGCGGTCAGGATCTCGTTCAGAAGATCCAGACCGAGAACTGGTTCGACTTCGACGTCGTCATCGCCACCCCCGACATGATGGGCGTGGTTGGCCGTCTTGGTAAGGTCCTCGGCCCCAAGGGCCTGATGCCCTCCCCCAAGGCCGGCACCGTGACCCCCAACCTGACCCAGGCCATCAACGAAGTCAAGGCCGGTAAGATCGAGTACCGTCTCGACAAGACCAATATCATCCACTGCCCCATCGGCAAGGTCAGCTTCGGTCCCCAAAAGCTCCAGGAGAACTATGACGCTCTCATCGGCGCGATCGTCAAGGCCAAGCCTGCCGCCGCCAAGGGCCAGTACATCCGCAGCTGCGTGACCGCCTCCACCATGGGTCCCGGCATCAAGGTCAACGCGCAGAAGGGCCTGTAATCAACAGCTCTCTCCAACAGGATACGAAAGCAGCCATGAGCATCTGCTCACGGCTGCTTTCGTTTGTCGAAGAACCTTTTGCGGCAAAGGGGGAGGTTAAGTATGCCGGGGGAGCTCGAGGGGGCAAAGCCCGCCTCGAATGGGATTGAATGCCCCAAAACAGGGCTTGCGGCGAGCGAAGCGAGGACTTTTGTGCCGCAGCAAGGCACGAAAATAACGACATTTTTCAGGCCGGAAGTCATCCCCTCCGGCCGCTTTTTCTTTTTAGTCAGTCCTCGTGGAAAACCAGTCCGTCGTCCGGGAAGGGGACCGCCGGCTCGGTCACGCTCTCCGCCGGAAGCTCCTCGTCAAACACCACGGTCACGGCAATGGCCTCCTGTCCCCGGAACACCGTCAGCACGGCGCTGTCGCCCGCGCGATACTGCTTCACGGCCTGCGCAAGCTCGTCGGCGGTCAGAACCGGCACACCGTCGATCGCCGTGATAACATCGCCGGACTGAAGCCCGGCCGCCTCCGCACAGCTATCCGCCTCCACATCGTAGACAAACACGCCCTCGACGAGGTCATAATACCGCGCCACGCTCGGGGAGATCGTGGCAAGCGTCAGGCCAAGATACGCCTTGCCGGAGACATAGCCCTTTTCCACCAGCTCCGAGGCGATCTCGCAGGCGTCGTTCACGGGGATGGCAAAGCCCAGGCCCTCCATTCCGTACTGCGAATACTTCGCCGTGACCACGCCGATCACCTGGCCGAGTGTATTGAACACCGGGCCGCCGGAGTTGCCGTTATTCACCGCGGCGTCGATCTGGAACATATTCACGGTGACGTTCACATCCGTCGTGACGCGCCGGTCCAGCGCCGAAACGATCCCGCTCGTCATCGTGTACGTCAGCTCGCCCAGCGGGTTTCCCACGGCGTAGATGGTCTGGCCCACGCGCAGGCTGTCGGAGTCACCGAACACCGCCGCGGACAGCCCTTCGGCCTCGACCTTGAGCACCGCCAGGTCGCTGTCCGTCTCGATGCCCACGACCTCGGCCTCGTATTCGCCGCCCTCATAGGTGATAACGCAAATGGACGCCCCCGCGTCATAGGCGTCCTCAATGACATGAAAATTGGTGAGGATATACCCGTCCCCGCTCAGCACGATGCCAGTCCCGCTCACGGTCGACTCGCTCGTCTGACCAAAGATGTTCTGGGCGTATCCGGGGATCGTCACGCCCACGGTGCAGCGGCAGGCGATGGTATAGATTTCCTCCGCCGACAGCTCACGCAGCGATTCCCCGCCGCTGCGGTTCAGGGAGAGCGGCGAGTCATCCGCTGTCTCCGCCGCCGAATAGTCCTCGTAAAGCTCCCGGCTGGCCTGCTCCGGCTCCTCGCTGGCGTCGGCCCGGAGAAACAGCAGCATCCCGCCGAACGCCATAAGTCCGAGCGCCAGCAGCAGGGCCATGCAGACGAGCACCATCGACGCCATGCCGACGCGCTTTTTGCCCGCCCCGCCGTTGTTTTCCGAGGCATGGGCATAGCACTGCGCCGGGCTGTATCCATAGCAGGCACGACCACCCTGCGGCGCCTCCCGAAAGTAAGCGTCGCTGTACGCAGAGGGTTTTTCCTCTGGTGTGTATTCGTTTCGGTCGTTCATTCCCGCCATGGCTTACCCGCTCCCGTGTTTTTCTACGCTATTATCATACTACGCACTTATGAAAAAAGCATGAACGTGCGAAAAATTTTCCGAACATATCCGGCGCCGCGGAGGGTATCAGCCACCGCGGCGCCGGTCCATTTATACTGCCCTGTTACTTTTTGACCAGGTTCGAGGCGATATAGCCGACCTTGCCGTCATAGGACACCTCATACCAGTTGCTGTCCGTGATACCGGTGACGGTCAGCGTATCATTCTCCTGCGCAACGCCGAGCACCGTGTAGTCCGTTGCCGGGCCGCTGCGGACATTGGCGGCGGTTGTCACCGTCACGGTGCCGCTGTCCTTCGTCACCAGGGCCAGATCCTCCACCGACACAAGCTTGCGGTTCACATAGCCCTCCTTGCCGTCGTAGGACACGCGGTACCATTTGCCGCCGTCCGTGATGCCGGTGGTGGGAAGGGTGGCTCCGGCCTTGACAACGCCGAGGATGCTGCTGTCGGTGTTGGCCTCGCTGCGGACATTCACGTCCGAGGTCACCTTCAGCGTGCCGACGACATTCGACACCGCCGAGCCGGTGACCGCCTCCGTCAGATTGCCGCTGATATAAACCTCCTGGCCCTGATAAACCACGCGGTTCCAGCCGTCCGCCGTACCGGTGCGCTGCAGCTCCGTGCCGCTGGAAACGGTCGTGACGACCGAATAGCCGGTGCCGGGGCCGGTGCGGAGGTTGACCTCGCTGTCCGTGACCTTCACCACATCGCGCGTCGCGGTCACGCTCACGCTCGGGGACGTCGACGTACCGCCGCTGTTGGTGTTGGTGTTGGTGTTCGTGTTGGTGTTGGTGTTGGTGCTGGTGTTCGTATTGGTGTTGCTGTTGGTATTCGTATTGGTATTCGTGTTCGTATTTGTATTATTGTTGCTGTTCGTATTGCTGTTGTTGCCGGTGTTGGTATCGTTCTCGTTCGTCTCGTCGTTCTCCGGCGTCTTTTCGCCGTTCGGGTCCTCGGTGGAGACCATGTTGGAGGAGATATAATACTCCTCGCCCTCATACTGCACCTGGCTCCAGCCGTTCACCGTACCGGTACGCTTCAGCTCCGTGCCGCGCAGAACGGTATGGCTGACCTCATACGCCGTACCCGGGCCGGTGCGCAGGTTGACCCCCGCGCCGGTCACATACACCGTATCGCTGACCGGCGTGACCTCCTGGCCATCCACGACAGCGCTGCCCGTAACGGCTTCCTCATCCTCCGCCTCCGCCGCGGTATCGGCGTTGTCCGTCGCCTCCGGGGGCGGCGTCGTTTCGGTCTCATCCTGCGCCGACGGATGGAGCGTCGTTTCCGGGCTCTCCGCCGGGATCACCACATAGGGCTCGGAAGGCTCGGCGCCCGGCGTTATTTCATCCGAGGCCGTGCGATGAGAGAGCCCGTAATAGATCACGCCCGCGATGATCGCAACCGCCGCCACACACAGAATGGGAATGACGGGGGAGGTCTTTTTCTTCCGGCGGGAGACCGGCGCAGCCGCCGTTCTCCGGTCTTTGGTCTTCTCAAAATCCTTCTGGACGGAATAGCGCCTCTCCTCCGGCTCCTCAACGGACGCGGCGGGCGCCTCGGCCGGCTCATCCTGGTGGTCCGCCGCAGGCTGCTCGTTTTCCGCCTCGGTATTTTCCTCTTCCGCAGCCGCCGGCTCTTCCACGGCCTCTTCCTCGACGGCCGGCTCATCCTCTGCGGCATGGCGAAGCTCCGCGGCAGCAGCAGCCGCTTCCATACCGACCGCGGCCAGCTCGTCGTATTCCGGTGAGGGGAGAGCCTCATCCGTCTCGCTCAGCGCGGAAAGCAGCTCCGCCGGCGACTGATAGCGGTCCTCCGGCTCGTACGCCAGCGCCTTGCGGATGACCCTCGCCAGCTCGCGGCTCACGCCGCCCGGAGCGCTGACCTTTTCGCCCTTCATGCGCTTGCGGAGCGCACCGGAGCGGTCCTTCTCCGTCAAAGCGCCGCCCTTCGGCTGGAACGGCAGATAGCCGCCGTTGCAGGCGGTATACAGCATCATGCCCAGCGCATAGACGTCGGACGCCGGCTCGCCGGCATTGTCCCAGAACATTTCCGGCGCCAGGTATTCCACCTGCATCGCGCTGCGCTCACCGGCCGGCTGATCCGTCGTCCGGCCCAGAACGGCCGTTCCTTCCCCGGACAGCTCCACATTCCCGGGCCAGACATTTCCGTGGAAATCCGTGCCCTCGTTCACGAGCTGCGCGCACAGCTCCCGTACCATTTTTACGGCCTGATCCGCCGTCATCTCCTGCATCGCGTCGGCCAAGCTCATACCCGTCTCCAACATATGCGTCACCTCTGGCTCTGTAGATAAAAGTTACAACTTATTACAAACTAGAAACAATTTATCATGCATTCCGGTCCTTGTCAACACCAAATTTCGGCAAAAAACGACACGCACCATCCCTAGTTCGGGATGGTGCGCAAACCACAAAATATAGACCGCTGCGCGGCTCAGCTTTCAAAGAATTTCCGGTGGATGGCTGCCACCGCGCGATCGGCGGCGGCGCGTTCGATCACGCAGGAGATCTTGATCTCGCTCGTGGAGATCATCTGGATGTTGATCCGGGCGTCGTTCAGCGCCTCGAACACCAGCGAAGCCACGCCGACCGAGGACATCATCCCCGCGCCGACTACGCTGACCTTGGCAATGTCCCGGTCGACAGAGATGTGGTCAAAGCCGATGGCGGCCTTGCTCGCTTCCAGCGCGGCGGAGGCCTTTTCCATATCCTCCTCGCAAACGACAAAGCTCATGTCGTTTGCGCCGTCGCGGCCGTTTGCCTGGATGATGATATCCACGTTGACGCCGGCCTTGGCCACCGCGTTCAGGACCCGGAACGCTACGCCCGGCTGGTCCGGCAGCTTTGCCACGGTGATGCGGGCCGCCTTCTCGTCCTTTGCGATGCCCGTGATCTTCATCTCTTCCATTCTTTTCGCAGCCTCCTTGACCTTTGTACCAGGCGCTCTCACATAGGAGGAGAGCACCTCCAGCTCCACACCGTAGCGCTTGGCAAGCTCTACCGAGCGGTTCATAAGGACCTGTGCGCCCATGGACGCCAGCTCCAGCATCTCATCGTAGGTGATCTCTTCGAGCTTTCTTGCTCCGGGCACCCTGCGCGGGTCGGCGGTGTAAACGCCCTCCACATCCGTATAGATCTGGCAGCGGTCGGCGTGCAGCGCCGCCGCCAGCGCCACCGCCGTCGTATCGCTGCCGCCGCGGCCGAGGGTCGTGTAATCGTCGAATTTGTTGACGCCCTGGAAGCCCGTCACCAGCACGATGCGGTGCTGGTCCAGCTCCCGGCGCAGACGCTCCGTCTCCACCCGGCGGATGCGGGCGCTGCCGTAGGCTGCGTCCGTGCGGAGCCCGACCTGCCAGCTGTTCAGGCTGGTCACGGGCAGGTCCATGCTCTCAAGGCACATCGCCATCAGGGCCACGGACTGCTGCTCGCCGGTGGTGAGAAGCATATCCAGCTCCCGCTTGGAGGGGTCCCGGTTCAGCTCCGCCGCCTTCTCCAGCAGCTCATCCGTCGTATCGCCCTGCGCGGAGAGCACGACGACCACGTCATGGCCCAGCAGAAAGGTCTCCGCAATGGTCCGGGCCACATGCCGGATGCGCTCCGCGTCCTTCACGGAGGAGCCTCCGAATTTTTGTACGATCAGCATTCAAAAATGTCTCCTTCTATCAGTCCAGCACGCGCAGGATCGCTCCGACCTCCATATCCGCCAGCTTCGCCTCCAGCGCCGCGCGGTCCATGGCCCCGGTGATAAAGCCGCACTCCTGGCTGGCTCCGTATACCGGCTTTGCCGCCGGGAACGCCGCCAGCACCGCGTCCGGCAGCGCGGCCGCCCGCACGTACCAGCGGCTCACAAGCTCCGAGGCCGGCGCCAGCTTCCCGCCGGGGACGCCGAGGTCGGTGTCCCTGCGGCGCTCCCGATGCTGCGCCGCGTCCACGATATCCGCCGCGACCGCGCTCGCCGTGGGGCGTTTGCCCGCGCCCGGGCCGTAGAACATGACCTCGCCGACGGCGCTTGCGCGCACCACGCAGGCGTTCATGACGCCGCTGACATTCGCGAGCAGGTGGCTCTGCGGCACGAGATGCGGCTCCACAAAAGCGCAGCAGCCGCCCTCCGTCCGGATGGCGTGCCCGAGAAGCTTGACCCCGTAGCCCAGCGCATGCGCAAGCTCCAGGTCCGCCGGCACGATGGCGGTGATGCCCTTCGTCGGGATCGACAGCGGGTCCATGTTGTATCCGAATGCGAGGTCGGCCAGGATCGCCGTCTTGCGGCAGGCGTCGACGCCCTCCACGTCTGCGGTGGGATCGGCCTCGGCATAGCCCAGCTCCTGCGCCTTTTTCAGCGCCTCCTCAAAGCCCTGGCCCTGTGTGTCCATGGCGGTCAGGATATAGTTCGTCGTGCCGTTCAGGATGCCGAACACCTCGTCGACGCGGTTGGCCGCGAGGCATCGGGTCAGCGGGCGCAGAACGGGGATGCCGCCGCCCACGCTGCCCTCAAAGAGGTAATTGACGCCCTTCTCCCGGGCGATCTCGTTCAGCTCCGCGCCGTGGAGCGCGACAAGCTCCTTGTTGCTCGACACCACGCTCTTGCCCGCCGTCAAAGCGCGCTTGCTGTAGTCATAGGCCGCGCCGGCGCCGCCGATGACCTCGGCCACGATGGCAACCTCCGGGTCGTTTTCAATGACGGAAAAGTCCGTCACCATCTTATCGGCATACGGATTGTCCGGGTACGCATGGCGCACGAGGATGTACTTGAGCGCGACCGGCTCGCCGACCACACGGGCGATCTTGCCGCTCTGCTCCGCCATGACCTCCGCCACGCCGCTCCCAACGGTGCCATAGCCCAGGATTGCATAGTATATCATTCGTCCGTCTCCCTATCAGCCTGCGGCGACGGCGGCCCGGATAACGCCCTCGACGCTCTCGATGCGCCCAAGCAGCTCCTCCGTGGAGATATCCATATCCGCCGTGTCCGCCGTAATCGTCACCGGCGCGGTGCCGTCGGTGGGGATGCCCTGGTTGATGGTCAGGATATTCGCGCCCGTTCCGGCGAACAGGCCCAGCATCGAGGACAGAACGCCCATCTGGTGCCGCAGCATGATCTGGAAGGTGACGATCCGGCCCCGGCCGAGATCCTGGAAGGGAAGAACGGAGTCCTTGTATTTATAATAGGCGGAACGGGAAATGCCCACCTGGGCGGCGGCCTCCGCCACCGTCTGCACGACGCCTGTGTCCAGAAGCTCCTTGGCCTCGGTCACGCGGATGAATACCTCCGGCAGGGCGTCCCCGTCCACAAGATAAAACCGGGAGTGCTTTTCCTTAGACACAAAAATGTCCTCCTTATAAAATCATTTGTCCATGTGTGGTGAATTATACTCCTTTTATGCGCGTACTGCAACCGTCATTTTGACAAATATTTTCCGGTCTGTATAATCCGCCTTACCATACTATGACAAATCCGCCGCCGCGGCCCCCTTGCAATCGCCGGGGCGATTGATTATAATGGAAACGTTATCGCATGGAGGAGATGATTTCAGTGAGAACGAACGATCTGGCGATCTACGAAACGCGGAAGGGCAGCGTGCAGGACTGTCTGGACGTTATCCAGTCCGGAAACGTCGTCGCCTTTGCCGCCGCCTGCAACGCACCGGACGCCATTCTGTCGCAGATGCACACCATCGCGGGCCGGGTCACGGACGTGAAATGCATTAAGGGCCATGAGGGCGTCTATCCCTTCGTCACCACGCCGGGCATGGACGGCCACATAAACACCGGCTCCTTCTTCCTGGGCAAGGACCTCGTAAACGGCATGCGCGCCGGAAACGCCACCTTTATCCCGGCGGATATGTGCGACTACTCCACCTTCACACAGGGGCATTTCCCCTGCGACGTGTTCATCGCCGCCGCCACGCCGATGGATGAGCACGGCAACCTGCAGGTCGGCCTGTCCATGATGTTCGAGGATGCGGCCTATGCCTGCGCGGACAAGATCGTGCTGGAGGTCAATCCCAACCTGCCCCGGGTGCGCGGCGGTCTAGAGATCAACATCCACGACGTCACCCGGCTCGTCGAGGTGGACTATCCCATCCAGGAGATCCCCGACCTTGCGCCCACACCCGAGGAGGTGCAGGTCGCGAAAAACGTCCGCTCCCTCATGCGCGACGGCGACTGCCTCCAGATCGGCATCGGCTCGCTGCCGAACGCCATCGCAAACGAAATGTTCGACCTGCACGACCTCGGCCTGCACACCGAGATGGCGACGAACACCATCGGCAGGCTCATCGACGCCGGCGTCATCACCGGCGCACGCAAAAACTTCAAGCACGGCCAGCACCTGTTCATCTTCGCCGGAGGTTCGCCCTCGCTGTATAAAACGCTCGGCGAGAACGACGCCTGCCGCATCGTACCGGCGGTCTACGGCGCGGACCCCATGATTATCATGAAAAACGACAACATGGTATCCATCAACACCTGTATCGAGATGGACCTGACCGGCAACATCTGCTCCGAGAGCATCGGTCCGCGGATCATCTCCGGCTCCGGCGGCGCGTTCGACTACGTTTACGGCGCGCTCCACGCCCGCGGCGGACGGAGCATCATGGCCTTCACGGCCAAGACCAAAAAGGGCGTTTCCAAAATCGTCCCCATGCTCACGCAGGGCGCGGGCGTCACGATCCCCCGGAACTACGCCGACTACATCGTCACGGAATACGGCGTCGCGCATCTGCGCGGCCTGTCCCTCAAGGAGCGCACGCTGGCGCTCATCGGCATCGCCCATCCCGACGTTCGCGGGGAGCTGCGCCAAGAGGCGCGAAAGCTGTTTTATATCTGACCCACACATAAAAAGTATACCCGGAACGGGCTCCGTTCCGGGTATGCTTTTACATTTTTTACTGCGCGCTCACAACGATGCGGCCGGTATAGGTCCTGCCGGCCTCGGGGATGAGCTCCGCGCCGTCGACGGATACCCGGCCGTTCAGCGCCGCGCCGTCCCGAACGGTGAGGGAGGTAAGGATGCCCTCGCCCCGGACATTCCACACCGAGCCGGGCTCCAGCACGACCTCCACGGCGTTGTCGCCGTTAAAGAACGCGCGGTTCGCCACGTGGCCGAGGTAATAATACTGCTCGCTCGTAAAGGCGGTGTTCTGGTTTCCATTTTCGTCGATATGGATCGTCTCCGTCGCCGAGATCGCACCGGTCAGGGAAGCGCCGTCGCCGAGCGTGACGTAGAGCTGCTTGGCCGGCTGGCCGTAGTAGCCGGAGCCGTTATACAGGTCGCCCGTCAGCGTCACGTCCGCGGCGGTGAAGCGCACGTCGAACTGCGGCGCGGGCATCTCCTCGCCGGGGGGCGGGGGAGGGGGCATATCGGACGGGTCGGGAGGCGGCATATGGGAGCTGATCTGCCCGTTTTCGCTGGGCCAGCCCTCCTTTTCGCGGAACTCGGTATGAAACTCCAGCTCCTTCTCGCCGTGCCAGTTGACGCCGACCGTCGCATCGTCGTCGTCGATGACCTGCACGAGAACGCCGTCCCGGACATGGACCTGCGCGCCGTCCTCGACGCGGATCTTCACGCCGCCGGCACGCAGCAGGAACGCGGCGTTCTCCGTCGTCATGACCGTGCCGTCCGTCAGCGTCAGCTCCGCCGTGTCGTGCGCCATAATCCCGAACGCATCGGAGTGCAGGCGGGAGACCGCGCCCTTGCCCTCGCCCTCATAGAGCGTCTCGCCGGTCCCGGCGGAGACGACCCGGACCGGGCCGCGCGAGGAGCGGTACACGGCGTTTCCGTCGCGGGCGATGCCGACGTAGGTGCCGGCGTTTATCGTCACGCCCCGGAAGTCCTCGTCGCAGCCGAGGATATAGGTGCCGTAACCGCTGCCGTACGTCTTGTGGTACGGGTTCTTCCGGTCCTCCTCGCCGCCGACGACAGTCAGGGTGGAGTCAATGACCGCGAGGAGGTTGCCTTCGCCGTTATCGGTGGACAGAACGCCCCAGTTCCGGGCCTTCACGTCGGAATCCACGAGCGCCATCGTGGTCTTGTTGCCCATGATGTTCGTGCCGCGGGCGTTGCCCATGATGCCAAGCACCCAGGGCGTGGCCACCATGAAGTTGAAGTCCGCGGAGTTCACATAGCCGTCGTAGAGCTTGCCGCCCATGACGGACAGCTTCGTATCGCGGATGAGCACATCCGCACCGTTATCGGCATAGACCGCGCATTTGGCGACGCCCTCCGTCGCGATCTCACAATGGTTAAGCTCGACCTTCGCGCCGTTGAACGCCGCCACGGCCGAGCCGAGGCCCGCAAAGTCGCAGACGTTCTCGCCGCGGCCCGCCGTGGGCATGGAGATCCTTGCGTTTTTAAGCGTATACGCTCCGCCGTCCACGATCACCGCGCTGAAATCGTCGCTCCGCGAATCGACCGCGATCCCGTCGGCGCAGACGCCGTCAAAGCGCCCGCCCTGCACGGCCGCCGTCACAGACCGGTCCTCTGCAACGCCGTCCTTCGTTATGAGAAGCGCCGTGCGGTAAGGCAGCGGCTTATCCGCCGACAGCTCGCAGCTATGCTCTATGGCGATGGGCGCGGTCTCGACGCACCGATCGTAAGCCTGCCCCTCGGCATAGGGCACCTCCACACCGCCGTTCAGGACGGTGAGCCGTTTTGTTTCGTTTGTCATGGTTCCTCCTTTGGCCCGACCGGCCCGCCGGGACAGGCCGGTTTTTTTGACAGTTTACCATTTATTCCATGCTCCGGTCAACTGCCGCACGGCTTTTTCGTGCGAATCGGCCGGCGCACGGCGGTGCAATTTGTAATATAAGCGAGTTTTCTCCCCAAAAGCCCCCTGATTCTTGTGTTGATTTAAGGATTGACTTGACGCCGTATGTTTGCTAATATTAGGTTACAGCCAAATATTGCAGTTAAAGGATAGAGGCGCAGTTGTCAAGAGTATGGCCGGTGGAGAGGCATCGCAAAGCCGTTGCCGGTCGGAAAGGGGCCGCTGCCGAAGGTGAAAATGCGGATTTCACCTGGGCAAACGAACAAGATTCGTTTGACTGCCGCATTTGCGGAGCGCTATGTATTAATTGCAGTCGGCTCGGCTTCTGCCGGGGAGACATGCAGGATTAAGGACACAGCCAATGCAATTGCATCGACTGTGTTTTTTCATCTGAATTATCCGGTTGCAATACGCGGTAAACTATTTTCCAAAGGAGAACCACCATGAGAAACGAGCCCATTTTCCGCGGCGTGGCGACCGCGCTCATTACCCCGCTGAACGAAAACGGCGTTGACTACGGCGCGTTCGGCCGTCTGATCGACTGGCAGATCGAACAAGGCATCAACGCCCTCGTCATTGCCGGCACCACCGGCGAAGGCTCCACCCTCACCGACGAGGAGCATAAGGAGGTCCTTCGCTTCTCCGTCGAGCGTGCCGCCGGGCGTGTGCCCATCATCGCCGGCACCGGCTCGAACGACACCGCCTACGCCGTCGAGCTGTCCCGTCACGCCTGCGAGTCCGGCGCAGACGCGCTGCTCGTCGTCACCCCGTACTACAACAAGGCCACGCAGAAGGGCCTCATCGCCATGTACACCGCCATTGCGGACGCCTCCACAAAGCCGCTCATCCTCTATAATGTCCCGTCCCGCACGGGCGTGAACATCGAGCCGTCGACCTACGCGGCGCTGGCCGGGCATCCGAATATCGCCGCCATCAAGGAGGCAAACGGGAACATATCCAAGATCGTGGAGACCGCCTCCCTCCTGAACGGCCGGCTCGACATCTATTCCGGCAACGATGACCAGGTCGTGCCCCTGCTGTCCATCGGCGGCATGGGCGTTATCTCCGTTTTGTCGAACATCCTGCCCGCCCGCACCGTCGAGATGTGCGACCGCTGGTTTGCCGGCGATACCGCCGGGGCCGCCGCGCTCCAGCGCGAGCTGCTGCCCCTCATAAACGCCCTGTTCTCCCAGGTGAACCCCATCCCCGTCAAGGCCGCAATGGCGGCCATGGGCTTGTGCGAGAACTATCTCCGCCTGCCCCTTACCCCCATGGAGGAGGAGCCCTGGCAGAGGCTCCGTGCGCTGATGGTGCAGCAGGGTCTTCTGAACTGAGAGGAGCATATTATGAATATTATCCTGACCGGCGCGAACGGCCGCATGGGACGCATTCTCAGCGAGCTCATCACCCAGGGCGGCGAGCATACCCTCGCCGCGCGGGTAAGCCCCAGCTATTACACCGACAGCCAGGCCGGCACCTATCCCACCCTCCGGCAGTATGACGGCGCGGCGGACGTGGTCATCGACTTTTCGAGCCATGCCGCCACGCAGGAGCTTCTCGACGGCTGCCTGGAGCGCCGCCTTCCCCTTGTCCTCGCCGCCACCGGACAGACCGGGGAGGAGCTTTCGCTCATCCGCGGGGCCGCGGAGACGATCCCCGTGTTCCTCTCGGCGAACATGTCCATCGGCGTGGCGCTGCTGGCCGACCTCGCGCAGAAGGCGGCGGCGGTTTTCCCCGCTGCGGATATCGAGATCGTCGAAAAGCACCACAACCAGAAAAAGGACGTCCCGAGCGGCACGGCGCTGCTGCTGGCCCGCCGGCTCCAGGAGGTCCGCGCAGGCGCGGAGCTTCTCGTCGGACGCCGGGAGGACGGGCTGCGCGGCTCGGAGATCGGCATCCACTCGCTGCGCTACGGCAGCGAGGTCGGCACCCATGAGATCATCATCTCCACCGGGAACGAGACCATCACCCTCCGGCATGAGGCGGAAAACCGCGTCCTCTTCGCCGAGGGCGCCCTTGCGGCGGCGGCCTTCCTGCTCGGGAAAGCCCCCGGCCTCTACGACATGCGCGACATCGTATCATGAGGAGGAGCACATGAACGCACAGGAGATCATTCAGTACATCGCTTCGGCGGAGAAAAAAACGCCCGTAAAGCTGTATATCAAAGAGCGCGAACCCATCGACTACGGCGACGCGGACGTGTTCGGCGCCGGCGACAAGATCGTATTCGGCGACTGGAAGGAGCTTTCCGTCCTTTTGGAGAAAAACGCCGGCCGCATCGAGAAGGTCGTCATCGAAAACGACCGCCGCAACAGCGCCGTACCCCTGCTCGACATGAAGGACGTCCCCGCCCGCATCGAACCGGGCGCGATCATCCGCGAGCATGTCTCCATCGGCGCGAACGCCGTCGTCATGATGGGCGCGGTCCTGAACATCGGCGCGGTCGTCGGCGAGGGGACCATGATCGACATGGGCGCGATCCTCGGCGGACGCGCTACCGTCGGCAAAAACTGCCACATCGGCGCGGGCGCCGTGCTGGCCGGCGTCATCGAGCCTGCCTCCGCCGTTCCCGTGGTCGTGGAGGACGGCGTTCTCATCGGCGCGAACGCCGTCGTCATCGAGGGCGTTCACATCGGCGCGGGCGCGGTCGTTGCAGCCGGCGCGGTGGTCATCGAGGACGTCCCGGCGGACGCCGTCGTAGCCGGCTGTCCGGCCCGCGTCATTAAGATGAAGGACGCCGGGACCACCCAGAAAACCGCGCTCGAGGCCGCCCTGCGCACCCTGTAATGGCGTTCGATTTTCTGGCCGAAGCGCAGACGCTGGCGGAAGAGCTTTCCGATTTGCGCCACGCCATTCATCGCCAGCCGGAGCTTGGAAACCGCGAATTCAAAACCGCAGCCCGCGTCGAAGCGTTCCTGCAAGGCTGCGGCATCGAAACCGAGCGGATGCTCGGCACCGCCGTGGTCGGCCGGCTCCGGGGCGCGCTGCCCGGACCGACCGCCGCGCTCCGCGCCGACATGGACGCGCTTCCGATCACCGAGGCCACCGGCGCTGCGTTCGCCTCTGAGCGCCCCGGCGTCATGCACGCCTGCGGGCATGACGTTCATACCGCCTCGGTCCTCGGCGCGGCAAAGCTCCTCGCCGCCCACCGGGCGGAGCTGCCCGGTACGGTCGTGTTTCTGTTTCAGCCCGACGAGGAAGGGAGCGGCGGTGCCGCGCGCATGATACAGGCCGGCGCGCTGGACGGCGTGGACGCGGTTTTCGGCGGACACGTTTCGCCCGCGCTTCCGGCGGGACATATGGCCGTTCGGTACGGTAAATTTTACGCGGCGGCGGATATGTTCCGGGTCGTCATGTGTGGACAAAGCGCCCACGGTGCGGAGCGGGAAAAGGGCGTCGACGCCCTCGGCGCGGCGGCCGCCGCCGTCACCGCAGTCCTGGCGCTGCCGGACCGCTTCCCGCAGGAAAGGAGCGTTGCCACCGTCGGCACCTTCCACGCCGGCGCTGCCGGCAACATTCTGGCCGATCGAGCGGAATTTACCGGCATCCTGCGCACCCTGGGGCCGGATACCCGCACAAGGATGCGGACGCTGTTCCGCGACGCCGTCAGCATCGCCGCCGCCCCCTTCGGCGCATCGGCGGAGATCGAGCTGATCGAGAGCTATCCGGGCGTCGTAAACGATGACGGCATGACCCGCCTTGCGGAAACTACGTTCCGCGCTCTTTTCGGCGGCAGCCGGGTCCACACCATTGCCGAGCCGACCATGACCACCGAGGATTTTGGGTATTTCCTGCTGGAACGCCCAGGCTCCTTTTACCATATCGGCGCGGGCTGTCCTCTGCCGCTGCATAACGCCGGCTTCCTGCCGGACGACGCCGCCGTCGTGACTGCCGCCGCAGCTCATGCGGCGGTCGCGGAGGCCTATCTTCGCACCCATAACTGACACAAAGGGAGAACGCATGGACACAATAACCGTTAAATTCGGCGGCAGCTCTCTGGCGAGCGCCGCACAGATCCGAAAAGCCGCCGCCATCATTCAGGCCGACCCCGCCCGGCGCTATGTCGTGGTCTCGGCCCCCGGAAAACGCGGCGACGGCGACGCCAAGGTCACAGACCTTCTGTACCGCTGCCATGACCTCGCCGCCGAGGGCGCGGATTTTTCCGGAGTCCTGGCCCAGATCGAGGCGCGCTACGCCGACATCATCCGGGAGCTCGGCCTTGCTTTCGACCTCGCCGCCGAGATTGAGCTTCTCCGCCGCCGTCTGAGCGCCGCGCCCGACGCGGACTATATGGCCAGCCGCGGCGAATATCTGAACGGACGCATCATCGCCGCCTATCTCGGCTACGACTTCGTTGAGCCCGCCGAGTCGATCTTCTTCACCGAAGCCGGCGTTTTCGACGCCGAACGCACCTTCCGTTCGCTCGGCGAACGGCTGGCGCGCTCTGAGCACGCCGTCATTCCCGGCTTCTACGGCGCGCTGCCCGACGGCACGGTCCACACCTTCTCCCGCGGCGGCTCCGACATCACCGGCTCGATCGTCGCCCGCGCCTCAAACGCCCGGCTCTATGAAAACTGGACCGACGTCTCCGGCATGCTCTGCGCCGACCCCCGCATCGTAGAGGGAGCGCGGGTCATCGACTGGATCACTTATACCGAGCTGCGCGAGCTGTCCTATATGGGCGCCTCCGTGCTGCACGAGGACGCGATCTTCCCTGTGCGTGAGGCCGGCATCCCCATTAACATCCGAAACACGAACCGCCCCGAGGACCCCGGCACAATGATCGTCTCCGCGCTGGGTGAGCATGCCCGGCGGCGTGTCGTCACCGGCGTCGCCGGACGAAAGGGCTTTACCGGCGTCATGGTGGAGAAGTCCATGATGAACGCGCAGATCGGCTTCGGCGCAAAGCTCCTGCAGATTTTCGCCGAGCACGGTGTGGCCATCGAGCACTGCCCCTCCGGCATCGACACCATGTCCGTCATCGTCAGCACCGAGGCGTTCAGCAAAGCGCGCAACGGGATCTTGGTCGACGTTCAAAAGACCCTCGACCCGGAGGCGTTTTCCATTCAGGATGGGCTTGCCATGATCGCCGTCGTCGGCGAGGGCATGGTCCGCTCCAAAGGCACCGCAGCGCGCATTTTCCAGGCCCTGGCGGACGCGGATATCAACATCCGCATGATTGATCAGGGCTCGAGCGAGATGAATATCATCGTCGGCGTCGAGGACGGGGACTATGAAGCCGCCATCCGCGCCATCTATCGTAAAATGGAGGACCTTCTCTGATGCGCTTTTGCAAAATGCACGGCTGCGGCAACGATTATATCTACATCAACTGCTTTGAGGAGACCGTGGCCGACCCCAACGCGCTGGCCCGCGAGATGTCCGACCGGCATTTCGGCGTCGGCGGCGACGGCCTGATCCTCATCGGCCCCGCGGAAAACGCCGACGCCTATATGCGCATGTTCAACGCCGACGGCTCCGAGGGCGACATGTGCGGCAACGCCATCCGCTGCGTCGCAAAATACATCTACGACCACGGCATCATCCCCGCCAATCGGCTCACCGCGTCCATCGACACCCGCGACGGCGTCAAGTACATCTCGCTCGAGGCGGCAAACGGCAAGGTCGCCCGCGTCACCGTCGACATGGGCGCTCCCCGGCTGACAAGTGAGCTGCCGGAGGATATCACCGTCGAGGGCATGGCGCTAAAATTCGTCGGCGTGGACACCGGCAGCAAGCACGCGGTGTACTTCCTCGAGGACAATCCCGCCCTCGGCGCCGGGACCCCCGGGGAGCTTGCGCTTGACCGCTGCGGCCGCGCCTTTGAGACGCATCCCCGCTTCCCCGATCGGGTCAACTCCGAGTTTATCCGCATCCTCAGCCGTGACGAGATCGAGCTTCGCGTCTGGGAGCGCGGCTCCGGCGAGACGCTTGCCTGCGGCACCGGCGCCACCGCGTCGGTCTTTGCAGGCGTTCTGTCCGGCAAGCTGGACGCTGCCGTCCTCGTCCACCTGCTCGGCGGCGAACTGCACATCCGCTTTGACCCCGTCACCCGCCACTGCTTCATGACCGGCCCCGCCGTCGAGGTTTTCTCCGGTGACTATACGCCGGCCACGATCTGACTTATATGCAAAATGCGCCTCGCAACGAGGCGCATTTTTGGTGTGGAATCTGAAAGCCGGGGCGTCACCGCCCCTTATGTTTTTCTTTTCGTTTCTGCTGCTTCAGCTCGTACAGGCGCTGCCGCCCGGCCTCGTGCTCGGCTTTGCTGCGCATTTTACGCTCCGTTTTCATCTGCTCTCGCTGCATCTGAAGCGCCTGCTGCGACTTTGTTCCGATACCCGGGTTCTGCGCGAGTCTTTTCGCCTCGCGCTGCATCCGCTTCGGATTCGTCGCCGCTTTGCGCACCTCCATACGGACAGCCGGACTGAACCGCAGCTTATAGTAGTTTTTCCGGATAAATTCCAGTACCTCAATATCTTTCGGCATCGCGCCAAACGTCACCTTGCATACCGTAAGCCCGTTTTCGGATATGCGCTCGAAAACGCCCACCCAGAACGGCTCCTCGAAAAACACCGTAAGCCGGCAAATGGTTGTGTCCATAACGAACCCCTCCTTGATAAAGACTGCGGGCGGGGAACGGACGACCCAAGGAGGGAGGGCTACTTATACTCTCGCGAGTACGGTCGGACTACCAGCCGGCTCTGCGCCGAGGCGCGTTTGTGTTTTTATCCCCGCCATATTGCGCGTCCATGACGCGGCTTGTGTTCAGCTCTCCTTTCAGATTCCATGGCCGGTTTATTATACCATTTCCGGCCGCTGTTGTGGTATACTGAAATTAATTTCTCTTCGGAGGTATGCTATGAACGACCGAATGCTCGCCGCTTTTGCCGCTGCACAGCGCACGGGCAGCTTTTCCATCGCCGCGTGGGAGCTTTCCACCACCCAGCAGAATATCAGCTACAGTATCCGAAAGCTCGAGGAGGAGCTTGGCTTACCGCTTTTCGTCCGGCGCTCAAACCGCGTGGAGCTGACCGCCGGGGGCGAGGATTTTTTGGCCTGGTACCGCGCGCTCGACAGCGGCGCGGAGCAGCTCGCCGCCGAGGGCACGGACGCCGTCCCGAAGGGCGTCGTCACCGACACGCAGGTGCGCTGCTTCATCACCGTCGCCCGGGAGGGCAGTGTCGCCGATGCGGCCGAAACGCTCTTTTACGCGCCGCAGACGCTTTCCGACCACCTGACCGCGCTCGAAAAAGCGCTCGGCGCCACACTGTTCCGCCGAGACCCGTCCGGATGGGAGCTGACCGCAAAGGGCTGGGCCTATTGGCAGTTATTTGAAAACGCCGCGAGCTCTCTCGAAGCCGTTTCCGCTTATGCCCGCGAGCGCTATGAGGCCGGCAGGAACACCGCCGTCGTCGGTCTTTCCGAATGGCTGGATGCGGACGGCGTTTTGAAGGACGCGCTCGACGCTTTCGACGGCGAAGCCGCCGTACAGGTCATGACCAACCACGAGCTTCTGGAGGCGCTGGAGGCCGGAACGGTCAATCTTGCGCTGTGGAGCGGAGGACACGCGCCGGTAAACCGCGGCTTTGAGGTCCGTGCCGTCGGCGCGGAGGAGCTTTGCCTTTTGCTCCCCGCGGACAACGCATCCTGTTCGCTGCTTGTATGCCCCGGCTGGCCCCGGAGCTTCCTCGAGAACCGAGCCATTACCACGCAGGAGACCTCTTTCGGAGATTTCACGCCGTCCGGCGTCCTGCTCGTGGAAAGCTTCGCCCAGCTTCGGGAGCGGATGGCCTCCGGCCGATACGCCGCCGTCACCGACCGGCGCTTCGGCTCCCTCGCCGTCCCCGACGGCATGAACGCCCTGCCGCTCGGGATCGAAAGCCGGCTGACCGCCTGCCGCCGCACAAACGCAGGCGAGGACTGCGCCGCACGGCTCACAGCCCACCTCGCCGCCTTCTTTGGAGGGGATACAAAATAATCCGTCTTTACCCCCGGCCCGGCCGGGGGTATTCTATTGTCAGAACCATACATGACAGGAGGCCGCTCACATGAACAAATACTATCCGCACCTTTTCGAGACCTTCTCCGTAAAGGGGCTTACGTTCCGCAACCGCATCTTCTCCGCGCCCAACATGATCTGCCAGATGGACGAAAACGGCTATCCCATGCCGGACATGATCGCCTACTATGCCGAGAAAGCCCGCGGCGGCGCAGCGGTCGTCACGCTCGGCGACACGCCCGTCGACCGGGAGCACGCCGCGTCCAACCCCCGCAGCTTTAATCTGGACTACACCAGGCCCAACGCCGTCCTGCCCTATCTCTCCGAGATCGCCATGGCCATCCACGAGGGCGGCGCGATCGCCTCGCATGAGCTGAACCACGCCGGCATGTACGCCTCCCCGGACGCAAACAACGGCGGCGAGCCCATCGGTCCCGTTGATTTCTACCGCGACTGGGACGGCGTGCAGGTACGCGCCATGACCGAGAAGGACATGGACGATGTCGCAGAGCATTTCGCGTGCTGCGCCGAGCTTCTCAAGCGCGCCGGTTATGATATGTGCCTCATCCACGGCGGTCACGGCTGGCTGCTCGGCCAGTTCCTCTCCCCGTACTACAACAAGCGCACCGACGCCTACGGCGGCTCGCTGGAAAATCGCGCCAAATTCCCGCTCATGGTCATCGACCGCATCCGTGAGCGCGTCGGCGACAAGTTCCTCATCGAGTACCGTATGTCCGGCTGCGAGGAGATCGACGGCGGCCTGCAGATCGAGGAGGCGGTCGAATTCGCCAAAATGATCGACGGCAAGGTCGATTTCATCCACGTCTCCGCCGGCCTCGACCCCGAAGAGGCACAGGCCGTCCGCACCCATCCGACGATGTTCCTGCCCCACGGCGTGAACGTGAAATACGCCGCCGCGGTAAAGGCTGCGGGCGTCAAGACCCCCGTGGTCACGCTCGGCGCCATCAACACTCCCGAGCTGGCCGAGGAAATCCTCGCCTCCGGTCAGGCCGATATCGTCGCCATGGCGCGCACGCTGATCGCCGACCCGCACTTCCCCGAAAAGGCCGCACTCGGCAAGGTCAAGGAGATCACACCCTGCCTGCGCTGCCTCGACTGCCTGACCGGTATGCACACGGGCGAGCATTTCCAGTGCTCCGTGAACCCCTCCGCCGGTCGGGAACTGCGCTACCGCAACTTTGTCCAGCCGGTTGAAAAAGCAAAAAAGGTCCTCGTCGTCGGCGGCGGCCCCGCCGGCTTGCAGGCCGCGGCCACCGCGGCAAAGCGGGGGCATGACGTGACCCTGTGCGAAAAGTCCGGTGCGCTCGGCGGCTTCCTCAAATTCACCGACTACGACGATCTCAAGATCGACCTGTACCGCCTCAAAGAGCATCTCATCTACATGGCGGAGAACTCCGGCGCGAAGATCCTGCTGAACACCGAGGCCACCCCGGAGTTTGTCGCCGAAAACGGCTTTGAGGCCGTCATCCTCGCCGCCGGCTCCCTCGCGGCCAAGCCCCCGATTCCCGGCCTTGACGACCCGCGCGTGCAGCACGCCACCGTCGCCTACACCCAGCTTGACAAGCTCGGTCACCATGTCGCCGTCCTCGGCGGCGGCCTCATCGGCTGCGAGACCGCGCTCTTCCTCGCGAAAGCCGGGCACGAGGTCACTATCGTCGAGATGCTCGACGAGATCGCGCCCGAAGCCAACTGGATGCACAAGGAGGGCATGATGCAGGCCTTTGCCGAAACCCCGAGCCTGCATGTCCGTGCCGGGCTGCGCGTCACCGCCATTGAGGACGGCAGGACCGTCAAAACCGCGGACAAAACCGGCGGCGAGGTTGTCATTGAGGCGGACTCCGTCATCTACGCCCTCGGCCTGCGCTCCAATATGGACGCTTACGAGAGCCTGTTCTATTCTGCGCCGCAGGTCATCGCCGTCGGCGACTGCCTGCGCGGCGTAAAGCCCAAAAAGACCCGCGAAGCCATGCTGGAGGGCTATTGGGCCGCCATCCGGCTGTAAGTTTGTTTTGAAGAAGCGAGAACGGCATGTTCCCGCTTCTTTTGTTCTTAATTTTATATAAATCGCTTGACAAAACTTATATTCAGTGCTATTCTAGTTTCGAGGTGAAAATTACCTATGAAAAAGACCTTATACAGTCTGACGCTCTCGGATGATGTCGTTCGGGAGATCGATAATTTGGCGCATCGGCGCGGCACGAACCGCTCCGCGCTCGTCAACCAGATTTTGGCGGAGTACGTGGACCTCATCACGCCGGAGCGCCGCATCAATGACATTTTTCAGCAGATCGGCGAGCTTCTGAGCGCCGATCGGGAGCTTGTTCCCTTCGTTGCGCCGAATGCCTCGACCATGAGCATGAAGTCAAGCCTACAGTACCGCTACCGCCCGACCGTCAAATACTCCGTCGAGCTCTACCGCGACCGCTCCGGTGCACTGGGCGAGCTCTCCGTCGTGTTCCGCACCCAGTCGGAGAGTCTGCTTACCGCGATGGATACGTTTTTCCGCCTGTGGAAAGCCATCGAGGATGAGCTCATCGCCGGATACCTGCCCCGCCCGACGGAATACGCCCTTTATAACGGGCGCTTCACGCGCACGATTGCCCTCTCCGCAGGGCGGGATTATTCCACCAACGACATCGCCGGCGCCATCAGCGCCTATGTGCGTCTGTTTGACCGGCTGATGAAAGGTTATCTTGCCGGCAGCCTCACCGCGGAGGGCGTGCGCAGCGAATATATCCGGTGGCTGCGTGCCGGCAGCATTATTTTGTAAAACGTATTTATACTATAAAATGGGAAGTGATCCTATGAACAGCGAAAAGCTCACGCAAAAAACCATCGAAACCATCAACGCCGCAACCGCAATGGCGCGGGAAAACGACAACCAATATGTCACGCCCGAGCACCTTCTGTATGCGCTCCTCGACACAGACGGCGGTCTTATTCCGACGCTTTTCACCCGCTTGGGCGCGGACTGCGACGCGATGCTCTCCGCGCTCGACACCGCCATCGGCAAACTGCCCAAGGTACAGGGCTCGCAGAGCGTCTATCCCTCCAACGAGTTCGGCAAGGTGATCGACTTCGCGGAGAAGATTGCACAGAAGCTTAAGGACGAGTATGTCTCCGTCGAGCATCTGATGCTCGGCATCTTCGCGCACGAAACCCCCGCCATCAAGCCCATTCTGCGCGAGCAGAGTATCACCCGCGACGGCTTCACCGCCGAGCTGGCGAAGGTCAAGACCGGACACGTCACCACCGACAACCCCGAGGACACCTACGACGCGCTCGAAAAGTACGGCACCGACCTCGTCGCCCGGGCACGGCAGAACGAGCTTGACCCGGTCATCGGCCGGGACCTGGAGATCCGGAACGTCATCCGCATCCTCTCCCGCAAGACAAAAAACAATCCCGTCCTCATCGGCGAGCCGGGCGTCGGCAAGACCGCCATCGCGGAGGGGCTTGCCCAGCGCATTGTCCGCGGCGACGTCCCGGAGGGCCTGAAGGACAAGACCATCTTCTCGCTCGACATGGGCGCGCTGGTCGCCGGCGCGAAATACCGCGGCGAGTTCGAGGAACGCCTGAAGGCCGTGCTCGAATCCGTTCAAAAATCCGAGGGCAAAATTATCCTCTTTATCGACGAGCTGCACACCATCGTCGGCGCGGGCAAGACCGAGGGCTCCATGGACGCGGGCAATCTCCTCAAGCCCATGCTGGCCCGCGGCGAGCTGCACTGCATCGGCGCGACCACGCTCGACGAATACCGCAAGTACATCGAAAAGGACGCCGCGCTGGAACGCCGTTTCCAGCCCGTCCAGGTCGATGAGCCAACCGTGGAGGACACCATCTCCATCCTGCGCGGCCTCAAGGAGCGCTATGAGATCTTCCACGGCGTTCGCATCCACGACGCGGCGCTGGTGGCGGCGGCGACCCTTTCGAACCGCTACATCACCGACCGCTTTTTGCCTGACAAGGCCATTGACCTCGTGGACGAGGCCTGCGCCCTCATCCGTACGGAGATCGACTCGATGCCCTCGGAGCTCGACGACATCCGCCGCCGCATCATGCAGCTTGAGATCGAGGAGATGGCGCTCAAAAAGGAGACCGACCGGCTGAGCCTCGACCGGCTCGAAAAGCTGCGCTCCGAGCTAGCCGAGAGCAAGGAAGAGTTTAACGCCATGAAAGCCCGCTGGGAGGCCGAAAAGTCCGACGTGGACGCAGTCAAGACCATCAAGGCCGAGATCGAAAAGGCCGCCGCAGACATGGAGCGCGCCCAGCAGAATTACGAATACGAGACCGCGGCCAGGCTCAAATACGAGACGCTGCCCGCGCTGCAAAAGCGTCTCGATGACGCCGAAAACGCCCCCGGCAAAAAGGCCGATTCCCTCGTTCACGACACCGTGACCGAGGAGGAGATCGCCGGCATCGTCGCCCGCTGGACGGGCATCCCCGTCTCCCGGCTCATGGAGGGCGAGCGCGAAAAGCTCCTGCATCTGGAGGACATCCTGCACAAGCGCGTCGTCGGACAGGACGAGGGCGTGCGTCTTGTCACGGAGGCCATCCTCCGTTCCCGCGCCGGCATCGCCGACCCGAACCGGCCCATCGGCTCGTTCCTGTTCCTCGGCCCGACCGGCGTCGGCAAGACCGAGCTTGCCAAGAGCCTCGCGCAGGCGCTTTTCGACGACGAGCACAACATGGTGCGCATCGACATGACCGAGTACATGGAGAAGTTCTCCGTCTCCCGCCTGATCGGCGCACCCCCGGGGTACGTCGGCTATGACGAGGGCGGTCAGCTCACGGAAGCCGTGCGCCGCAAACCCTATTCCGTTGTGCTCTTCGACGAGGTCGAAAAGGCACACCCGGACGTTTTCAACATCCTGCTGCAAATCCTCGACGACGGGCGCATCACCGACTCGCAGGGCCGGACGGTGGATTTCAAAAACACCATTATCATCCTGACCTCAAACCTCGGCAGCCCCTATCTGCTTGACGGCATCGACGAAAACGGCGAGATCACGCAGGCCGCCAAGGACGCGGTGGAGGCCGAGCTGCGCAGCACGTTCCGCCCCGAGTTCCTGAACCGGCTCGACGAGACGGTGTTCTTCAAGCCCCTGACCCGTGACAACCTCACCCATATCATCGACATCCTCACCGACGCCCTGCGGCAGCGGCTGGCGGACCGGGAGCTTGGTCTCGAGTTTACCGAGGCCGCCAAAATGCACATCATCGAACACGGCTTCGACCCCGTATACGGCGCAAGACCGCTCAAGCGCTACCTCCAAGCCAAGGCGGAAACGCTGATCGCGCGGAAAATCCTCTCCGGTGGCCTGACTGCCGGTTCGACGCTCATACTGGATGTGCGCGACGGCGAGCTTGTCTGCGAGGTGCGCGATCTGATCTCATAACCGATACAAATGCGATAGGAACCTCATGGCTCCTGTCGCATTTCTTCGTCCTCAGAGGAAGATATATACATTTCCTCACATTCCTGCTGCGCTTGAATAAGCGCCTGTATTGCATCCTCTGTTGCTCGGAGCAAACGAAAATACATTGCTTTATATTTCTCCATTTTATCACCCGCCCACACTTTAGGACATATTGTCCAAAAAGTCAATAGGACGATCTGTCCTTGGTTATAGTAAACGCGGTGATAAAAATGCGTCTTAGAATCCGTGATCTTCGGGAGGATCACGACCTGACACAGGCCGCGGTGGCGAAGCGTCTTATGTGCGACCAGTCCCTGTATTCCAAATACGAGCGCGGTGAGCGGCCTCTTCCGCTGGACTTGGCTGTCAAGCTCGCGCAGTATTACGGCGTCAGCCTCGATTACCTTGTTGGGCTGACCGATAACCCTGAATCAAATTCATAAAGAAACGGCCCGTGGAGAATTTCCACAGGCCGTTTTCGCGTTATTTCAGCTTGATAAGCTCTTCGAGCAGGTTCACGCCGGTGCTCGCAACCAGCGCGTCTGGCGTCAGCATCGGCAGCCGGGCGTTCAGGTCGATGACCTTCCACACGCCGAGATGGCAGATTGCCTCCACCTCCAGAACGCCGCGCACGCCGACGGCGTCCGCTGCGGCAAGAGCGGTCTCTTTCAGCGCCTCTGCCTGCGGCGCTTCCGCGACCTCCGCCGCCGTGCGCCGACGGCGTCCGTCAAAGGTGAGCTTCGCCGGAGCATGAACCGTGTACGCACCAGGCGTCCCCACGACCGCCGCGGACCAGACATCGCCGTGAAGCTCCTCCTGCGTGACGAAACCCGCGTTCACCGCACCGCCCACCTCGCAGTAGTCGTCCGTGACCCAGATGCCGAAGCCGAAGCTGCCCCGGTCGGGCTTCACGATATACGGCTCCGAGCCTCCGGGGAAATACGCCGGGACCGGGACGCCGTGCTCCCGCAGGAATGCATCCGCCGCTAGACGGGACGAACAGAGCCTCCATGCGTCTGCGTCAAACAGCACGTTATCGCCGCGCAGCGCGTTCAGCACCGCGTCATCCTCCGTCGCCGGAAGAATATAGTCAGGCACGTCATGGGTGATCTCCATCCCTGCGGCAGAGGCAAGGCGCTCCGCCTGCTCCGCCAAGGGTCCGTCTCCCAGAATCCGAAGCCTCATCCCTGCAGTCCGTCCTCCTGGCGCTGCATATTCTCCACGACAACGTCGTAGATATCGCCAAGAGAGGCGGCGTACTCCAGCACCTTCCAGGGGAAGTTTGTGTGGTAATGGATCTTGATAAGATCCTCATCGCCGACGGCAAGAAGGCTGTCGCCGGGGATGGTCTCCGCGATATGGTCGAAGATTGCGTCCTCGTCCAGGTCGTGACCCTCAATGAGAAGCTGTGTGTCGAATTTGAATTCCAGCATAAGATTGATTCTCCTGTCGTTGGGTAATATACAATCCTTTATAATAGCTCGACGATTTTAACACACTCCCGGCTCTCTGTCAAAAAAATCCGCCCGATTTTACAGAAATATAACAACTTTGTAATAAAAACCGGCGGACCGAGGCCCGCCGGTTTGGTTTTGGGGAAGAAGAATTACTTGATGACCTGCTGGGGCTTATCGCTGTCCCCATCCTCCTTGGAGAGCATGACATTCGTCAGGATGCCGAGGATCAGAGCGCAGGCGACGGTGCGGATCTCCACCGCACCGAAGCTGATAACCATGCCGCCGACGCCGGTGATGAAAATGACGGAGGCCACGAACAGGTTGCGGTTCTTGTTCAGGTCGACCGGCTGGAGCATCTTGAAGCCGCTGGCCGCGATGAAGCCGTACAGGGTGATGCAGACGCCGCCCATGACGCAGCTCGGGATGGTTTCCAGGAAGCAGACCAGCGGGGTAATCAGAGAGAAAATGATGCAGGCCACTGCCGCGCCCCAGATGGAGACGGTCGAAGCGTTGCGGGTGATGGCCACGCAGCCGATGGACTCGCCGTAGGTGGTGTTGGGGCAGCCGCCGAACAGCGCGCCGACGAAGGAGCCGACGCCGTCGCCCAGCAGGGTGCGGGTCAGGCCGGGCTCTTCGAGCAGGTCGACGCCGATGATGGAGGAGAGGTTCTTGTGGTCGGCCAGATGCTCGGCAAAGACCACGAAGGCCACCGGCGCATAGGCGACGAAGAGGGTCAGAAGATACGAGCCGGTCACGCCGCTCCAGTCAGCCTTGGTGAAGCTGAACGCGGGCAGGGCCACGAAGGAATCCATGGTGGTCAGCGCGGAGTAGTCGATGACCGTGAACGCAGGATTGCCGGTAACGGCGCCGATGATCGCAAACAGGGATGCGCAGAGGTAGCCGGCCAGGATGCCGATGATAAACGGAATGAGACGGCCGAGCTTCTTGGCATAGGTGGAGCAGAGCATGACAACCGCCAGCGTGACGAGGCCGCAGATGAGCGCCACATAGACGCTGCCGCCCTCGGTGCTCGACCGCATGAAATCGCCGACGGCGTTGCCGGCCAGGCTCAGGCCGATGATCGCGACCGTCGGTCCGATGATGACGGGGGGCATCAGCTTGTCGATCCACTTCACGCCGCAGAACTTGACGATGACCGCGATGATTACATACACAAGGCCCGCGATCAGAGCGCCGATGATGAGGCCGGCATAGCCGATCGCCATGGAGGCGGCGCCGCCGAACGCCGTGCACATCGAGCCGATGAACGCAAAGGAGCTGCCCAAAAATACCGGGCTGCCGCTCTTGGTGAACAGAAGATACACGATCGTGCCGACGCCCGCGCCGAACAGCGCTGCGGAGGCGGTCATGTCGGTGCCCATCGCGCTGTTCACAACCGCCGGGACCGCGATGGTGGCCGCCATGATGGCGAGGAGCTGCTGGATGGCGAACAGAACGATCTGTCCGAACTTGGGCTTGTCCTTGATTCCGTAGATCAGGTTCATTTCTTCTCTCCTTTTTGTTTTTGTCGGATAGGGACCGGGATTTCCGTCCCTCCGGCGCAAAACGCCCGAAAAAAAACCTTGCCGAATCCGGCAAGGAATCGAATACCTGATGAAAGAATCCGCCGCCTTGCCGTGAGCTCTGCACCGGGAGGTCCGTCTTTTTTCTAACCATGTATATTACACGCGCCGTCCCCCAATGTCCAATGACATTTAGTTACAAAATTCGGGTTGACCAAATGGCTGCAAAGTGGTTAAATAGACCTACCATCACCGCAAAAAGGAGGCGGCGCCGTGCTGCCGGACAACCTCGCCGGGGCGCTTCTGCCCTGGTATGACGAAAACGCCCGTGAGCTGCCCTGGCGGCAGAATATCACCCCCTATCGGGTGTGGGTCTCCGAGATCATGCTCCAGCAGACCCGCATCGAGGCCGCGAAGGGCTATTTCACGCGCTTTATGACCGCGCTGCCGGATATCCCGGCGCTCGCAGCCGCCGACGAAGAGGTCGTTCTCAAGCTCTGGGAGGGCCTCGGCTATTACTCCCGCGCCCGCAATCTGCACCGGACCGCACAGCGCGTCATGTCCGAATACGGCGGCGAGCTGCCCGCAGATCCCGCCGCCCTGCGCGCTCTTCCCGGCATCGGCGACTATACCGCCGGGGCCGTCGCCTCCATCGCGTTCGGACTGCCCGAGCCCGCCGTGGACGGAAACGTCTTGCGCATCTGCGCCCGTCTGACCCGCTGCCCCGACAGCATCGGCGAGGCAAAGATCAAGACCCGCTTCCGCGAAGCGCTGCGCGTCCAATATCCCCCGGCACGCTGCGGCGACTTCACCTCCGCGCTCATGGAGCTTGGCGAGACCATTTGCACACCCGATTCGCCGGACTGTCCGTCCTGCCCGCTCCGGGCGCTCTGCGCCGCGCAGAAGGCGGGCGATCCCACCGCGTATCCCGTTATGCCGGACAAAAAGCCCCGGCGCATCCAGCCGAAAACCGTGTTTCTGCTGCTTTGCGGCGAAAAAGCCGCCCTGCGCAAGCGCCCCGGCAAGGGCCTGCTCGCCGGGATGTGGGAGTTTCCGAACACTGACGGCACGCTGACCGCCGACGAGGCGCTGCGGCAGGCCGAAGAATGGGGCTGCCGGCCCCTCCGCGCAGCGCCCTGCGGCGACGCGATCCACGTTTTTTCCCATATCGAGTGGCATATGACCGGCTACATCATCCCGTGCGGCGCGGAGCCGGCGCTTTTCCAATGGGCAGACGACGCCGCCCGGCAGCAGCTCTACGCCGTTCCCGCCGCTTTCCGCCATTACAAGAACTGTCTCTTGGAAAGGAGAAACTCATGAAAAAACGGATACTCATTTTTATGCTCGCTCTGTGCCTGCTGGCGCTGTCCGCGTGCAAAATGACCGACACACTGGACGATATCGCCTCGCAGCTTCAGAACGCCGGCGATGCGCAGACCAACGATGTGCAGGCCGACGACGTGTTCGACACCGCTGACAGCGCGGCGTCCGATTCCGACGCCGGCGAAAGCCCCGACGCCGCGGAGCCGGACAGCGAGTCGGAGGCCCCCGCCTCCGCCACCGACAGCGGCGGGGAGGTCCCTGTCGAGCTTCCCGTCGAGGAGGTGCCTGACGCCGACCTGCCCGCCATGAGCCTTGAGGAGCTCGTCACCGACGCCGAAGGCTCGGACGGCCGGCTGCCCCGCATCACCGCAGACTGCGCCGGGGCCGCCTACATAAACGATGACATCGAAGGCTCCTTCCGCTACCTTCTGGACGATGAAAATTGCAGCGTCTACTACGACGCCGCTAAAAACGACCGCGTCCTCTCGATCGTCGTCGCCGAAAACTACGACGGAGACAGCTCCTACTACTCGCCGTACAACCTCGACCTGACCACCGGCCAATACCTGACCGGCGAGGAGCTCCTCTCCCTGCTGAACGCAGACAGCGCCGCCGTCCGCGACACGGAGATCGCCGTCATGACGGAGGAGTTCGAGCATATGTACGGCACCGAGCCCAACGAGGAGCTCGCGGACTTCTACCAGGAGCAGTACGACCGCACGGTCTCTTCCGACAACGCGGAGCTGGACCGCGTCTGGCTCGGCTACGGCGGCGAGCTGTACTTCGTCGCGCGGATCTATTCCCTCGCCGGCGCGGAATTCTACGAATACCCCATGTCCACGGGTCTGTATTTCTGATCCCCCGGCTCCTTCCGCACGCCCGCTCCCCCGAGCGGGCGTGTTTTGTTTTTCACCATAAAAAACACTAATATCGGCCCGCATCTTTCTCTAATTTTTGGCTTTCTTCACAAATTTAAATATTGTTCTGCGAAAACAGCCGAAAAACGGCGAGAAAGCCTTGAAATACTGCGGTTTTCGTGGTAAAATGCCTTTTATTGAAAACATCTGTCCACCAAAGGCGGACAGACAAAAATCATCAAACAGGAGGAAAAACAAAATGAAGAAACTTCTTGCACTTCTTCTCGCGCTCGCCATGGTTTTTGCGCTGGCTGCCTGCACCAGCTCCGCGCCCGCCGCTGACGAGTCCGCCGCCGAGGAAGCCGCTCCCGCAGAGGACGCTGCTGCTCCCGCCGAAGAGGCCGCCGAGGAAGCCGCTCCCACCGAAGCCGGAGGCACCATCGTCATCGGCGTTTACGAGCCCCTGTCCGGCGATAACGGCGCCGGCGGCAAGCAGGAGGCGCTCGGCATCCAGTATGCCAACTCCCTGGCCCCCACGGTCGAGGTCAACGGCACGGTCTACGATGTGAAGCTGGAGATCGTGGATAACGAGTCCTCCACCGACAAGGCCGTTTCCGCCGCCAGTCAGCTCGTGGCCGCCGGCTCTTCCGTCGTTCTGGGCACCTACGGCTCCGCCGTTGCCATTGCCGGTTCCGACACCTTCGGCGAGGCCAATATCCCTGCGATCGGCGTCACCTGCACGAACCCCCAAGTCACCGCAGGCAACGATCACTACTTCCGCATCTGCTTCCTGGACCCGTTCCAGGGTACCGTTCAGGCCAACTTCGCTCACGATGAGCTTGGCGTCACCACCACCGCTTACTGCCTCGGCCAGCTCGGCAACGACTATGACCAGGGCCTTATCAACTACTTCACCGAAGCCGCCGAGGCTCTCGGCATCGAGGTCATCACCGAGTCCTTCCCCGAAGGCAACGCCGACTTCACCTCCTACCTGACCAACGCCAAGAACGCCGGCGCCGAGGTCATCTTCGCTCCCACCTCCATCAGCTACGCACAGCTCATCATCGAGCAGGCCGCCGCGCAGGGTATCGACATCCCCCTGACTGCGCCCGACACCTGGGACTCCAACGTCATCCTGGCTGCTGCCGAGGGCACCGACCTCGAGATCTACTGCACCACCTTCTATGCCGAGGGCGGCGATCCCGAGTTCGAGGAGGGCTTCAAGGCCTACCTGAACTCCGACTCCACGGCACTTGCCAATAACGGCGGCAACGACATGATCGCGGCCGTCTCCGTCATGGGCTACGACGCTTACTTCACCGCTCTTGAGGCCATCAAGAACGCCGGCTCCGCCGACGCTGCGGACGTCAAGGCGGCTCTGCCCACCACCACCTACACCGGCGTTACCGGCGACATCGCTTTTGACGAGGTCGGCGACGCCATCCGTGACGCCGCCTTCATCAAGGTGGCGAACACCGAAACCGGCGTCTGGGACTTCGTCGCCCAGCAGACCGTCGGCTGATCCGTATTTTTTCGCAGGGTTCCGGCGGAGGCGCGAAAGCGTCTCCGCTGATTCCCTTTTCTATGCGAGCGCATAGCTGCGTTTCCCCGCGAAGGAACCGGAGCTATGCGCTCTCACAAGGAGGTTTGAAATGGCAAATTTCTTCCAGACGAACCTGCCGTATATCCTGGCCGGTATCTCCGTCGGCGGACAGTATGCGCTGATCGCCATCGGCTACACCATGGTTTACGGCATTCTGCGTCTCATCAACTTCGCCCACGGCGACGTGTTCATGGTCGCGGGTCTCGTGATGGTCTACGCCACCGCGTCCCTGCCCATGTACATATCCATCCCGCTCGTTCTCATCGTCACGGTGCTCCTGGGCTTCCTGATCGAGCGCGTGGCCTATAAGCCGCTGCGCAGCGCCCCGCGCATGTCCGTCATGATCTCCGCCATCGGCGTGAGCTATCTGCTGCAGAACTGCGCCCTGTACTTCACGGGCGGCCTCGCGCAGATCTATCCCACGATCCCCTGGCTGTCGAACTCCGTGACCATCGGCACCGCCACCACGAAGGTCGTCACCCTCGTCACCCCGGTGCTGACGATCCTTCTCGTGTTCGCGCTCGTCATCTTTATCAAAAGGACCAAGATCGGCATGGCCATGCGCGCCGTATCGAAGGATTTTGAGACGAGCCAGCTCATGGGCATCCGCATCAACGCGGTCATCTCCATGACCTTCGTCATCGGCTGCTTTCTCGCCGCGATCGGCTCGCTGCTGTACTTTACGAACTACCCCTCGGTCATCCCGACCTCTGGCTCCATGCCGGGTCTGAAGGCGTTCGTCGCGGCGGTGTTCGGCGGCATTGGCTCCATCCCCGGCGCGGTTATCGGCGCGTTCATCATCGGCATCGTGGAGAACATCATCAAATCGCTCGGCTCCGGCTGGACGATCTTCTCCGATGCCTTCACCTTTGTTCTTCTGATCGTCGTGCTTCTGGTCAAGCCCACCGGCATCTTTGGCGAGAAGGCCACCGACAAGGTCTGAGGGAGGTACGATCATGCAAAAAACATTACTGACCCCTTCCGAAAAGAAAGCCGGGAGCATCCTCACCGTCGTCTGCCTGGCGGCGCTGTACGTCCTGCTGTTCCTGCTCGATAACTTCCTGCCCCAGAACCAATTCACGCTGATGCTGATCCCCGTCCTGAAAAAGGGCGCGATCTATTCGCTCATATGCGTCTCGATGAACCTGCTCAACGGCTTCACGGGCCTTTTCTCGCTCGGTCAGGCCGGCTTTATGCTCATCGGCGCGTATGCCTACGCCATTTTCTCCATCCCCGCGGACCAGCATGACGCCGTGTACCAGTACTTTAACGGCGGCGCGATCCGCTTCTCCATCCCGGAGCTGCTGGGCCAGGCCCTCGGCACGAACCTCGGCTCCTTCCTCGGCGCGATCGTCTGCATCATCCTCGCGGGCCTGATCGCCGCGGCGTTCGCGGCGCTGATCGGTATCCCCGTGCTGCGCCTCAAGAGCGACTATCTCGCCATCGCCACGCTGGGCTTTGCGGAGATCATCCGCGCCGTGTTCCAGTGGGACGGCCTCGGCGTCGTCACGAACGGCTCGAACCTGCTCCGCAAGTACACGAGCTTCTCCGACATGAAGATCGCTTTCGGCGACACCGTGTTCAAGCTCTCGACCATCTTCCCGTTTTTCATCGCCATGATCTGCATCCTGCTGATCGTGCTGCTCATCAACTCCAGCTACGGCCGCGCCTTCAAGGCCATCCGCGACGACGAGATCGCCGCCGAGGCCATGGGCATCAGCCTGTTCAAGCACAAGATGCTCTCGTTCGTCATCTCCTCGTTCTTCGCGGGCGTCGGCGGCGCCCTGCTCGCCATGTACCAGACCACGATCCAGGCCGCGGCCTTCAAGACCGCTATGACCTATGAGATCCTGCTCATCGTTGTCATCGGCGGCATCGGCTCCATCTCCGGAAGCTGCATCGCCTCGTTCCTGTTCATCGCCTGCAACGAGTGGTGGCTCCGCTTCCTAGACAGCGGCTCCTTCCTCGGCATGAGCGTCCCGTTCTTCCGCGACGGCTTCCGCAAGGTCGTCTTTTCCGTCATCATCATGGTCGTCGTGCTGTTCTTCTCGCGCGGCATCATGGGCGACCGGGAGCTGTCCTTTGCAGGCCTGATACGACGCCTCAAGCGAAAAAAAGCCCGGCCGGCCCAGGCCGAAGCCGAGGGAGGTGACGCGGCATGAGTGAGAAGCTCGTTCTTCATGTGGAAAACGTCACCATGCAGTTCGGCGGCGTCGTCGCCGTGAACAACCTGTCCCTTGACGTTCCCGAGCACAAGGTCGTCGCGCTGATCGGTCCGAACGGCGCCGGCAAGACCACCGCCTTCAACTGCATCACCGGCGTGTACGAGCCGACGAACGGCCTTGTCGAGTTCATGGGCACGCCCATGGTCCGCAACCATCCGACCGGCAAAATGAAAAAGCAGTACAAGGGCGAAAACGCCGGGCTCTACATCCACGAGTCCGCTATCGCGCCGGCGCCGGATAAGATCACGCATCTCGGCATCGCCCGCACCTTCCAGAACATCCGGCTCTGGAAGTCCATGA
>CAYOSI010000002.1:0-6321 GCA_964406615.1 uncultured Oscillospiraceae bacterium | reverse complement strand
AAGCAAAACGTGTTCTCCGCCACCTTCCGCACCTCCGCCAAGGAGGAGCGCCGCATGCGCGAGGAGACCGCCGCCCTGCTGGAGGAGCAGAACCTGCTCCAGTACAGGGACGAACTGGCGACCAGCCTTCCTTACGGCCTGCAGCGCCGTCTGGAGATCGCCCGCGCGCTGGCCACCGAGCCGAAGCTGCTTCTCCTCGACGAGCCGGCCGCCGGCATGAACCCGCAGGAGACGCAGGAGCTTGCCAGGTTCATCGTGGAGACCCGCGATAAATACGGTCTGACCGTGTTCCTGATCGAGCACCACATGGACCTTGTTATGAAGATTTCCGACTACATTTACGTCATCGACTTCGGCAGCAAGATCGCCGAGGGCGTGCCCGCAGTCATCCAGAATGACCAGCGGGTCATTGATGCCTACCTGGGGGTGACCGAGGATGAGTGAGCTTCTGAGAATTGAAGACCTGAAGGTCAACTACGGCGGCATTGAGGCCGTCAAGGGCATCAGCCTCTCCGTCGAGGAGGGCCAGATCGTCACTCTGATCGGCGCAAACGGCGCGGGTAAATCCACGACCCTGCGCACCGTTTCCGGTCTTGTGAAGCCCCGCTCCGGCAAGCTCACCTTCTGCGGCGAGGACATCACCGGCATGGACCCCACGAGCATCGTCAAGCGCGGCATCACCATGGCGCCCGAGGGCCGCCGCATTTTCCCCGACATGACCGTCAAGGAAAATCTGCGCATCGGCGCATACCTGCGCAGCGACGATCTGACCGACGACCTCAACATGGTCTACGACCTGTTCCCCCGCCTGCGCGAGCGTGAATGGCAGCTCGGCGGCACGCTGTCCGGCGGCGAGCAGCAGATGCTGGCCGTGGGCCGCGCCCTCATGGCAAAGCCCAAGCTCATGATGCTGGACGAACCGAGCCTCGGTCTGGCCCCGCTGGTGGTCAAGAGCATCTTCGACATCATCCGCGAGATCAACAAGCAGGGCGTTACCATCCTGCTCATCGAGCAGAACGCAAACATGGCCCTGCAGGTCGCGCACAGCGCCTATGTGCTCGAGACCGGCCACATCACGATGACCGGCACCGGCGCGGAGCTTCTCGCCGACGAGCGCATCAAGGAAGCGTATCTCGGCAAAAAGAACGCATAAACAGCGGGGAGGGACCAGCCCTCCCCGTTCTTGTAAAAAGGAGACGATGAGTATGTTTCGCGAACCCCGAAGAAAAGACCGCGTCCTGACCGCAGAGGAGGCCGCCGCGCTTCTCCGCGAGCAGGATTACGGCGTTCTCTGCGTTTCCGGCGACGACGGCTATCCCTACGGCGTCCCGGTCAATTACGGCTATACCGACGGAAAAATTTACATCCACAGCACCGCGCAGTCCAGTCACAAGCTGGACGGCGTCCGCCGCTGCGACAAGGTGTCCTTTACCGTCGTCGGAGCGCACGATGTTATAGCGGAAGAATTTTCCAGCAATTACAGCAGCGTGATCGTGTTCGGCCGGGCACGAATCATCGAAAGCGGCCCGGCGCTGCAGGACGCGCTGATGCGCATGATGTCCGGGCTTGCGCCGGCCATGGCCGATAAGGCCGCGGCGCACTGCCGCCTATCGACCGGGTCGATGGTCATGCTGGAGATCACGCCCGAGCACATCACCGGCAAGGCAAGAAAGCAGGCAAATTGAAAAATCCCCCGGTCTTTAAGTCGGCTTTAGGTTTTCGGGGTATGCTATGCGCATACAATCCAAAAATCCATTCCAACAGACCACAGGGAGATTTTTTTATGAAACACCTTTCAAAGCTGCTGTCCATCGCGCTGGCGTTGGCACTGTGCTCCGGCTGCGGCGCACAGGCGGCGGAAACGCTGGAACCCATCACGCAGACGTCGGCCGTTGC
Source organism: uncultured Oscillospiraceae bacterium (assembly GCA_964406615.1). Lineage (GTDB taxonomy): Bacteria > Bacillota > Clostridia > Oscillospirales > Oscillospiraceae > CAJOIG01. The sequence continues at coordinate 4,425 of CAYOSI010000002.1, read as the reverse complement.
AGCCGAACCGCAGACGGCGGATATCCCGGAAGCGCCGGCCGAAAGCACCTCGACGGTCAACGTCAATCCCGACATGTTCACCGACCGCGACTATGAAACCGACTATGCCGATTACGTCACCGTTACGCTTTCCGACAGCGGCTCCTCCGCAGACGGCGGGGGCGTCTCCATTGACGGCAGCGTCATCACGATCACCGAGGACGGAACATACCGCCTCACCGGCACGCTGACAAACGGGCAAATCGTCGTCGAGCTTCCCGACGACGCGAAGACCCAGCTCGTGCTGGACAATGCCTCCGTCACCTGCGAGGGCAGCGCCGCGCTCTATGTAAAGACCGGCGACAAGCTCTTTATCACCACCACGGCCGGCTCGGAAAACACACTGGCTTCCGCCGGCGAATATGCCCAGAACGACGACAAGGTGGACGGCGCGGTCTTTTCCCGGATCGATCTGACCATGAACGGCCTCGGCACGCTGACGGTAAGCAGCCAGGCCGGTCACGGCGTCGTTGCCAAGGACGATCTCAAGGTCACCTGCGGCAGCTATGTCATCGAGGCCGCCAAGGACGGCTTTGACGCAAATGACAGCGTGCGCATCGCCGGCGGCAGCATGGTTATCCGCAGCGGCGACGACGGCATGCAGGCCGAGACCGACGACCCCGAGGACGGCTACATCTATATTGCCGGCGGCAGCATCACCATCGAGTGCGATCATGACGGCATACAGGCCTCCTCAACCGTGACCGTGGAGGGCGGCAGCATCGACATTCTCGCCGGCGGAGGTAAGGCGAACGCCCCCGAAAAGACGAATTACTGGAACGCGCGTGACTTCGGCAGCTTTGAGACTGAAAACGCCTGGGAAGAGTCGCAGGACGAGAGCGGCGAAAGCGATTCCGCCAAGGGTCTCAAGGCCGAGCTCGGCGTCAAGGTCAGCGGCGGCAGCGTCATGCTCGATACGGCGGATGACGGCATCCACGCAAACGGCGACGTCACGGTCAGCGGCGGCACCATTTCCATCGCCTCCGGCGACGACGGCATCCACGCGGACAACGCCCTGACCATTTCCGGCGGCGTGCTGGATATAGAGGCTTACGAGGGCCTTGAAGGCCTGAGCATCACGCTTGAGGACGGCGAGATCACCATCACTGCGGGCGACGACGGCATCAATGCCTCCGGCGGCAGCGCAACTCTTCTGATCTCCGGCGGCGTGCTGTATCTTAAGTCCAGCGGCGACACGCTCGACTCGAACGGCACCATGCTCATCACGGGCGGCGAGATCTATATCACCGGCCCGCAGGGCACCGGCGACGGCATGCTCGACTATGACTTCGGCGGCAGCATCTCCGGCGGCCTTGTGATCGGCACGGGCGTGGCCGGCATGCAGGCAAACTTTGACCAAAGCTCCACACAGGGCTCCATTCTGTATACGCTCAGCGCTTCCCAGCCCGCCGGCACGGCGGTGACACTTACCGACGAAAGCGGCAGCGTGATCGCGGAGTATACCGCCGCAGAGCCTTTCCAGGTCGTGCTCATCAGCGCCCCGGAGATCACGGCGGGGCAGACCTATACCCTGACCGTCGGCAGCGAGACCGTGCCGATCGAGATGACCTCGCTCCTCTACGGCGCAGGCAACGGCTTCGGTGGCGGCGGTGGTTTTGGCGGCTTTGGCGGCAGACGCGGCATATAAAACAGAAGCCTTTTTGCTAAATCGGAAAAACCGGCCGGCGGTCATGATACGCACTGTATCATGACCGCCGGCCAGCGTATAGCAGGGGCATTTTAATGCTGCCGGTTATTCGTTGTCGCGGTTCATGGCCTTGATTTGGATACCTGCGGATTTCCGGCCCGGCATCAGCTCTGCTATTTTCCCTTCAAGTCGAGCCGTAAAATACTTATAAATTGTGCCGGTCCCCCTTGTAAGATTTGCACCGCTGATGACGAGTGTTGTGATCCGAGGACATCGGACGGCGCTCAAAAGGCCCACGATGCCGTCGTCGCTGAAGCCGTAGAACACCACGTCCTGTAGATCCAGCAGTAGCATGTGAAGCTGTTTTGAGAGGGTTTACCGCTTCATTAAAGATCATATGATCCCCGCCGTTTCCGTGTACCATCACCAGCGGTCGTCCCGTACTGGTTTTCTCATAATATAGCTCGATACCGTTCACCTGGCCAGCCACAACACACCGCCTTACCAATCCTCGTCTAGCATAGCAGACAACGACTCCGCCCCATCGACCCAAGATGGATCATATTTGGAACTCCTCATGATAGCGCAGCAGGAGGGACAGGTCTTGTATGCCTTCCCGCGAGATGTGCCGCAGACAGCCCATACATACTCGTCTGGTTTGAACAGATGAGCCCTCCGAATCCAGTGCGTGGTTGTTCTCTTGGATCTCATATTTGCTCCTCAATCGGTTCTAGGTAAGTGATCCTCTTTCCTGTCGCAGCAGCATAGGCAATTTCGGATTTCGTGCTGTCACAGACATAACCTCCGACATTGATCGCGAAGATCTCGTCCGCCATATCGATCTTGCGCTTGTGCATGTCATCCAGCAGTTCCTTGGCGCGGGTGATGGCTCCTTCGTCCATGCCCTCACATACCTCATCGTCACTGGAATGCCCGAAAAGACCTACACTGACCACGATGTTGCCTTCTAGCACAGAGGGTTATCACTTTGTATTTGCCGACCATATATCTTCACTCTGCATCGCACATCTCATTCATCAACAGAGAATAAACGATATAGTCATCTTCTTGGAGGAGATGGTATTTATTATTCGTGAGGGTAATTATGCTCATACTCTTATTCGTAATGGCTCTGAAGTCAGCAGTATCGAACCCGATCCCAGACATAATAAATCGTACCGAAAGGTTACTATTAGAAAGCAGGTACCCAATGAATATGCTTTCTTTTTCGTCATCAGCCTCGACATTATTAGGGCTGCCCAATACAATGGGATATTGACTAACCATCGAGTTATATTCGTTACGGATTTTAATGGTCGATTGCATAATGAAGTTGAACACTTGAAAAAATCCATAGTGATTTTCTCCGCATGGTAAAACGTAGTTCCCACACCACATTTGCCAAAGGAGACAATCACTATAGACTGCCAAGAGTATATCACAGGTCCAGCAGAACACGAGAAGGGACAGCACCTTCAGAGTGAAGAAATGAGTACATCCTCTCTGCTGCTGACGAGCTGAACGGACAGCCCCGCAGGAAGCTGGGCTACCGCACCCTGGAGGAACTGTTTGTCACTTTGTTTGACAGAGTTTTAGCAATAAATTTTTACCGTACAGGTATTCAATTTGCACTTGCAATTTGAGTTTGTTTTAATTTTGTCGTATTTGGAGAATAAATGATACAGCATAGAGGCGCTTTTCACGTTCTTGCGGCTTTTTTATTTTTGCGCTGCGGCGGACGAATGAAAGCGGTGCAGATCAGTCCAAGGACATTTACGCCTATAATCATGATAAAGGCCGCGGTGTAGCTTCCGCTGTGGTCAAAGATTTGTCCGGCCAAATAGGGAGAGAGAGAGGAAAAAACAGTCAGAAGCGGCATGAGACTACCGTAGATACCGGCAAAGGCATTCACGCCGAAGTAGTTCGAAAGAAGATTAGGAATGCATACGAAAGCCGCGCCGAAGCCCACGCCGACACAGACGGCATAGGCCATTGTGGTAAAGCTGCCGGAACCAAAGAAAAGAAACAAGCTGCCGGCAAGCATCAGCAGCAGCGAGTCCGCGAGTACCAGCGGAGGCTCCGCCTTCTCGCCGGCCCAGCCGCCCAGCAGACGGCCCGCCACGCTGGCGAGGGTGATTGTACCTACCGACAGGGAGGCAATCGAGTCGGCGACACCCATATCCAACAGATGTACAAGGCCATGGCTCACCATCATCATATATGGTACATAGAAGCCAAGGGCACCGAGGAAAATCATCCAGACGGCCCGGGAGCGCAGAGCCTCTTTGGAAGTCCAGGTTTCAGAAGTGCGATAGACGCAGCTTTGCGTTCTGTTTTTGTTTTCCGAAGCTGAGCCACCGTCCGGAAGCTGGCCCTTATCGGCAGGTTTGTTGCAAACAAGGGTGAGAACCAGAATAAGAGCCACGGCTGACGCTGCCGCTATCAGCAGCCAACTTGCACGCCAGCTGCCCCAGCTGTTCATGACAGCGGTCAGAATGGGGGCAGCGAAAAAGCCGCCGAAACCGGAGGCTGTGAGAGTGATGGCCAGTGCCATGGAGCGCTGTCTGTCAAACCACTGTGTGACCGTGGTCTGAATTGGAACGACTGTGGCAAAACCCACGCCAATGCCGCCCAATACGCCAAAGGCAAGCACGAAGCTCAGTGCGTCATGCACACCGAAGGCCATAATCAGAGCGGAGAGAATAATCATCACCGTGCCAATCGTCATGGTGAAGCGC
>CAYOSI010000001.1:0-175966 GCA_964406615.1 uncultured Oscillospiraceae bacterium | reverse complement strand
CTGCTTGTAGCACTCGGCGCGCAGCATATTGTTCACGGAGAAGCAGGCGCCGACCTCGCGAAGCAGCTCGACATAGTTGAGGTCCAGCAGCCAGTCGGCGTTGTTTATCATCATGGCTTTGCCGTCGGAGAAGTCGATAAACCGCTCCATCTGGCGTTTGAAGCACTCGGCGTTGTGGCTGATATCTTCCTTCGTGAGCATCCTGCGCATATCGGTGCGGCCGGAGGGGTCGCCGATCATGGTCGTGCCGCCGCCGATCAGGGCGATGGGCTTGTTCCCGGCCTGCTGGAGGCGCTTCATCAGCGTCAGGGCCATGAAATGGCCGGCCGTCAGGCTGTCCGCCGTGCAGTCAAAGCCGATATAGAACGTGGCCTTGCCGGCGTTGATCATTGCTTTTATTTCTTCCTCGTTCGTCACCTGCGCGATCAATCCGCGGGCTACGAGTTCGTCATATAGCGTCATATTCGTCTCCTTATATGTTTAACAGTTTTTCGATCATCTCTTTCGGGCGTCCGCCGACGCCAGAAGCTCCTCCGCCGAGGCCAGCGTAAGCTCTGTGATATTGTCGCCGCCGATCAGCCGCGCCAGTTCCCGGCGCCGCCCTTCCCTCTCCAGCTCGTTTACGGTGGTGTAGGTGCGTCCGCCGCGCTCCTGCTTCACGATGCTGTACTGCGCGTCGGCCATGGCCGCGATCTGCGGCAGATGGCTCACGCACAGGACCTGACGCGCACGGCCGATATTGGAGAGCTTCTCCCCCACCCGGCTGGCCGCCACGCCCGACACGCCGGTGTCGATCTCGTCAAACACAGCGGTGGGCACGGGGTCGTTTTCCCCGAATACGGTCTTGAGCGCGAGCATGATGCGGCTCAGCTCGCCGCCGGAGGCGACTTTCGAGATGCGTCCCGGCTTCTCACCGGCATTCGCGCTCATCAAAAACAGGACCTCATCCGCGCCCTTCGGTCCAAAGCCCGGCTCACCGCTCAGCGGTGTGATCACCGTTTCAAAGCGGACTGACGGCATGGACAGCTCCTTCAGCTCGCGCTCCACGCGCCCGGCGAGGCGTTCGGCAGCGTCCTGCCGCGCCCGGCGCAGCGCCGCCGCATTGCGGACGCAGTCGGCTTCCAGCGCCTCCCGTTTCCGGTAAAGCGTTTCCAGCGCCGCGTCGCCGTATTCGATCTCTGCAAGATGTTTGGCGGACGTGTCGTAAAGCTCGATCAGCTCCGCCTCGTCGGACACGGAGAATTTCTTCTCCAGGCGCCGAAGCTGCGCCAAACGGGTCTCCACGCGGTCAAACTCCTCCGGAGAGAAATCAAGGGACGCCTGAAAATCCCGGATGCGCTCGGCGGCGTCCTCGAGAAGGGCCAGCGCTTCCTTGACCGAAGCATCCGCCGCCGCGAGTTCCTCGCTGTATCCCACGGCTCGGGACAGATACCCCCTGGCCGTGCCCGCCAGCGCGACCGCGGACGCCTCATCTCCGTACAGCGCGGCATACGCACCGCCGGACGCCTCCTGCAGGCGTTCGCCGTTGCGCAGGAGCGTCGACTTTGCTTCCAGCAGCGCCTCCTCGCCGGCCTCCAGCTCCGCCTTTTCCAGCTCCTGCACCCGGTATGCGAGGCTCTCCGCCAGACGGCGGCGGGTCTCCCCGTCAAGGCTCAGGCGGGAAATTTCCCGCTCGTTCTGCCGGTACGCCTCGTAGGCCGCGCGGTAATCGGACATCGCCGGTCCCGCGCCCGCAAAGGCGTCCAGATAGTCGATATGCCGCCCCTCATCCAGAAGCTGGCGCCCATCGTTCTGTCCGTGGATATCCACCAGAAGCGCGCCCAGCGTGCGAAGCTGCGCCGCCGTCACCGGAACGCCGTTTACGCGGCAGGTGCTTTTTCCGTCCGCAGCGATGACCCGCTGAACGATCAGCTCACCGTCCTCCGCCTCCACGCCGTTTTCCTCGCACCACGGCTCCGCGCCCGCCGCGTCGAACACGGCGGCGGCAAGGCCCTTCGATGCGCCGGTGCGCACAAGCTCGCGGCTCGTGCGTCCGCCCGTAACGGCATACAGCGAATCAATGATGATGGATTTGCCCGCGCCGGTCTCGCCGGTCAGGACATTCAATCCCTCGCGGAATTCCACATCCGCCCGCTCCACGACGGCAATATTCTCGATGTGGAGACTTCTGAGCATGGTCCGTCTCCTTTATAAGCGCTTGTAGTTCCGGCGAAGCTGAACGCAGAGCCGTTCCGCCGCCGCCGCATTGCGCATGATGAGGATGCCGGTGTCATCGCCGGCCACGGTGCCGAGGATGTTTTCATCCCACATGGCGTCCACCGCGCCGCACACCGCGGAGGCAAGGCCCGGCAGGGTCTTTATGACCACCGTGTGCAGGGCGTGGTCGAAGCTGACGCAGCCCTCGCGGAAAATCTCCATCATCCGCCGGTTCGAATCCGAGCTCTCGTCATGCGCCGCCTGCGTATACCGATACGTACCGTTCGGCGAGACATCCTTGACGAGACGCAGGTCCTTGATATCGCGGGAGACGGTCGCCTGCGTGCTGACAACGCCGCGGGCCTGCAGTGCTTCGAGAAGCTGTCCCTGCGTTTCAATATCCTGTTCGGCGATGATCTCCAGGATCACACTCTGTCTTGCGCTTTTCATTCTCTCTCCCCCAGCTTTTCAAATGCCGTCTCAAAAAAGCTCTTGGTGCCCAGATGGGCGAAGCAGAGACGGTGTTCCGATTTCTGTACGATGACCTCATCACCGTTTTGGAGCTCCGTCATTCCGCGGCCGTCCGCCGAAACGATGCAGCGCTTGCCCGGCTCCAGCTCCTGCGGCACCAGCGTTACCACACGGTTCGGGGACAGCACAAAGGAACGCGCCGCCAGCATATGCGGACAGATCGGCGTCAGGATGATATTCTCCGCATTCGGCTCGACCAGCGGGCCCCCGGCCGACATGGAATACGCCGTGGAGCCCGTCGGCGAGGATACGATGATGCCGTCGCCGGATACCGTCAGTATGCGCTCTCCGTCGCTCATGGCTGTGAGCCGTACATTCTGCACGATGCCGGAAACAAGCGCTTCGTTTATCGCCGTGTCGGAGAAAATGACCTCCCCGTCCCGACGGATCCGGATATCCAGCATCATGCGGGAGACCGGCTCATACCGGCCCGCCGCCGCGTCCAGAAGCAGCCCCACGCTGTCGGCATCCAGCTCCGTGAGAAAGCCCTTATGACCGAGGTTCACACCGATGATCGGCACTTTGTACCGCATGACGAGCGGCGCCAGATGCAGGATCGTACCGTCACCGCCAAGCGTTACCAGCATTTCCGCACCGACGAGCGCCTCTTCCAGCGGGAGCTGCTCCACGCCGGGGACCGAGCCGTAGACCGGCGAGATCACGACCCGGTGGCCTTCTCCCTCCAGCATGGCCTTGACGCGCAGCGTAAATTCCAGTCCCGCGTCACGCGAAACATTGGGACACAACACTATCTTCTTCATCGTCTTGCTCCTAGCGCTCAAGCGCCTCATGTGACCGACGGACAAGGGCCTCGCAGTCCGCCGTTATGCTCTCCCCGTCCGTTTTGAGCCACGCGAGGTATTCAATATTGCCCTCCGGGCCGCGGACTGGCGAAAAATCAAGCCCCGCCAGAGAATAGCCCATCGGGCCGAGCCGGGCGATAAAAGCCTCCAGCACCTCGCGGTGTACGGCGGGGTCGCGCACTACGCCCTTTTTCCCGACCTTCTCCCGTCCCGCTTCAAACTGCGGCTTGACGAGGCAGACGACCTGTCCGTGCTCCGTCAGCAGCGTCCGCACCGCGGGGAGAACGAGATGCAGGGAAATGAACGACATGTCCATGACCGCCATATCCATTCGCTCCGGGAACATGTCCGGCGTAAGGCTTCGTGCGTTCGTGCGCTCCATGACCGTCACGCGCTCATCACAGCGCAGGCTCCAGGCGAGCTGGCCATAGCCGACGTCCACCGCGTAGACATGCTTTGCGCCCCGCTGCAGCAGGCAGTCCGTAAAGCCTCCCGTAGAGGCTCCGCAGTCCACGCAGACGCAGCCGGCAGGGTCGATCGGAAACACCGTCAGCGCCTTCTGCAGTTTAAGGCCGCCGCGGCTGACAAAGGGAAGCTTTTCGCCGCGCACCTCGATGGCCGCGTCCGCCGCGACCGGCATGCCGGGCTTGGTCTGCTTCTCCCCGTCCACATAGACGGAGCCGGCCATGACCAAAGCCTTGGCCTTTTCGCGGCTCTCGGCATGGCCCGCGTCGAACACCGCCTGATCAAGTCTTATCTTCTGCATGCATGCTCTCCCTGACCGTCCGGGCAATGCCCGCGCCGTCCAGACCGGTCTTTCGGCGCAAATCATCCGGCGCGCCGTTTTCAAGAATGCCGTCGCCGAGGTCGATCCGGCGCACGGCACGGAGCGAAACGCCCTCCTCCGCCAGGACGGCGAGCAGCTTCTCCCCCATGCTTCCGGGACGGCAGACGTCCTCCGCCGTAACCAGCCGTCCAGTCTTTCGGACGGATTTTAGAACCTCCGAAAAATCCGGTGGAGAGAGCCGGTTGATCTTAACGACCTCCGCTGTGATCCCGTCCCGCGCCAGAAGCTCCGCGGCGGCAAGCGCTTCGTTGATCTCCACGCCGTACGACACGACGGTCACGTCCGCTCCCTCCCGCAGGCATACGCAGGGCTCCCCGGAGCGGTCCTCCGTGTAGCGGCCCTCACCGCCGCGCGGATAGCGGACCGCCGCCGGCCCGGTCTCCTCCAGAACAGCCCGGCGCAGCATCGCACGAAGCTCCGCGAAGCTGGACGGCGCATAGAGCGTCATCCCCGGCACGCTCGAGAGATAGGACACGTCAAACGAACCCTGATGGGTCTGCCCGTCCTTTCCGACGATGCCGGCCCGGTCCACGCCGAACACGGCATGAAGCCCCATCAGCGAAATATCATGGATAAGCATATCGTAGCTTCGCTGCAGGAAGGTGGAATACACCGCAAACACCGGGATAAGTCCCTGTGCCGCCATACCGCCCGCCATCGCGCAGGCATGCTCTTCCGCAATCCCAACGTCGAAAAAGCGTTCCGGATGCGCCTGGCGGAACGGAAGAAGACCTGTCCCTTCGGCCATCGCCGCCGTGATGGCCGTGACACGCTCGTCCTCATCCGCAAGCTCCGTGAGCGTCCTTCCGAACACCGCGGAAAAATCCGGCCCCGACATCTTGGTTTCCCCACTCACCGGGTCAAATGCTCCGACGCCGTGAAACCGGGCCGGCGACCGCTCAGCCGGCTGATATCCGAAGCCTTTTTTGGTGATGACGTGGATGAGGCAGGGCCTTTTCTGCTCCCGTGCCCAGCGCAGCGCCTGTTCGAGCTTCGGGATATCGTGTCCGTCCATAGGCCCGAGGTACTCGAAGCCGAAATCGTCAAACATATTGTCCGGGATCACGCGCTCCTTGATCCAGCGCTTCATCCTGTGCGTGAACTGATACACACGGGGCTGGCGGTCGGCCACAACGCCGCGGTACCAGCGCTTGAAATTGATGTACTCGGGCTTTGTCCGCAGACGGCCGAGCATCTCCGCAATGCCGCCGACGCCGCGGTTGATGGACATCCCGTTATCGTTCAGGACGATCACAATCGGCTCCCCGCTGTGTCCGGCGTCGGACAGCCCCTCAAAGGCCATGCCGCCGTTCAGAGCCCCGTCGCCGATGAGCGCCGCCACATCGTAATCCGCGCCGAGCGCCGTCCGCGCCCGGGCCATGCCCAGCGCGACGGAAATGGAGTTCGACGCATGCCCGGCTATGAACGCATCATGTTCGCTCTCTCTTGGCTTCGGGAAGCCCGACATTCCGCCCAGCTCCCGAAAATTTTCGAACCCGTTCCTGCGTCCGGTCAAAAGCTTGTGAACATAGCACTGATGCCCCACGTCAAACACGAGCCGGTCCTTCGCCGTGTCATAGACCCGGTGCAGCGCCAGCGTAAGCTCCACCGAGCCGAGATTGGAGGCCAGATGCCCGCCGGTCCTCGACAGATTCTCCACGAGAAACTGCCGGATCTCACCGCACAGGACCTCAAGCTGCTCCGCACTCAAAGCCCGGATATCCTCCGGGCTGTTAATTTTATCCAAATAAACCATATTCATGGCTCCACACAAAATTTGTCTTTCTATAATAACAAAATACACCTTATTTTTCAAGGTGTATTTTGCATATATTCATGATTTTGTGAATATTCTGTTTTTCTCACACGCTGCGCCCGGAAAGCTCCTCCGTTAAAGCACGAAGAAACGCAGTGTCCGGGAACCTGTCCAAGCGTTCCAGGGCCTGTTCCGTATACGCCTCCGTCATGGCGGCGCATTTTTCCGCGCCGACCAGCGCGCAGAAGCCGTCGCCGTCCAGTAGGTCGTCCCGACACTGGAACGCCATGCCGAGCGCCGTGCCGAAGGCTTCCGCCGCAGCAGCTTCGACGCTCCCTGCTGCCGCCGCGCCCAGCGCACAGGCGGCGCCCATGAGGGTCGCAGTCTTTCCGAACTCCGTCGCACTCAGCGCCTCGACGGTTTGATTCTCGCCCGTGAGGTCGAGATACTGTCCACCGCAGATGCCCGCAAGCCCCGCCGCGCGGGCCAAAATCCGACAGCAGCGAAAGCGCTCCGCCTCGCCGATCTCCGCCGAGCAGACCGCGGCAAACGCCTCCGCCTGGAGGCAGTCGCCGGCCAGCAGGGCCGTCGTCTCACCGAAGCGCTTATGACTTGCCGGACGCCCACGGCGCTCCCCGTCGTTATCCATGCAGGGCAGGTCATCGTGGATGAGGCTGTAGGCGTGCAGCATCTCCACGCCGCAGGCCACCGGCATAGCCCTTTCCGTTTCCAGCCCGCCCAGACGGGCAAACTCGAGGCAGAGCACCGGGCGGATTCGCTTACCGCCGCCCAGGAGACTGTAGCGCAAAGCTTCGCGCAGGCCGTCCATGCCGTCCCCGACCGGAAGAAAATATCCCGCGAGCGCGGCGTCCACCGCGCTTTTCAGCTCGTTATACCGCTCCGTCATGGCGATCATTCAAACGGAAGCTCTTCCGGCGAGCCGTCCGCACTTTTGCGAAGCTGCACGACCTTCTGCTCAGCTTCATCGAGAAGCTTTCCGCAGGATTTGATAAGACCCGCACCCTCCTCAAACAGGCCGAGGCTTTCCGCCAGCGGCGCGTCGCCGCGTTCCAGCAGCTTTACGATCTCCTCCAGCCGCGCCAGCGACTGTTCAAAGCTTTTTTCTGCCATGATCGATCTCCTCCACTTTACAGCCGAGCGTTCCCCCGGCCAGCTTTACAGCGACCCGGTCGCCTACGCGGACGTCGTCCACCGAGCGCACAGGTCTTCCCTCTTCGTTTTCGGCGATGGCATAGCCCCGGCTCAGAACCTTCAGAGGGCTGAGCGCATCGAGCTTCGCCGCCAGCTCCACATAGGCACGCCGGCCCGCCGCCGTTCGTTTCTCCCCCGCCGCAGCAAGGGAAGTCCTCGCAAAATCGAGCGCCATGCGCTTGGCGCCGAGATAGACCTCCGGGTCGGTGAGCGCCGGACGCTCCGAAAGCTCCCGGAGCCGGCGGGAGAGCATATCGAGCTTTTTGCCCATGGCCTGCTCAAGCCGGATGCCGTCCTGCGCCAGAAGCGCCTTGACGTCCACGATATCCGGCCCGGCAATCTCCGCAGCGTTGGACGGCGTCGCCGCACGGCGGTCCGCCACATAGTCCGCGATGGTCACATCCGGCTCATGTCCCACGGCCGAAATGACCGGAAGCTCGGACTCGTAGATCGCCCGTGCCACGCGCTCGTCGTTAAAGGCCCACAGGTCCTCCATGGAACCGCCGCCGCGGCCGGTGATGATAAGCTCCGCCACCCTCCAGCGGTTGGCATAGCGGATCGCGCCGACGATCTCCGGCGGCGCCTCGGCGCCCTGCACACGGACGGGCAGCAGCAGAATCTTCGCCGCCGGCCAGCGTTTTCCGAGAACGCGGATGATGTCGTGCACCGCCGCGCCCGCTCCGCTCGTGATGACCGCGATCGTTTTCGGGAAGGCCGGCAGGGGCTTTTTGTGGGCGGGATCAAACAGGCCCTCTGCCTCGAGCTTTGCCTTGAGCTGCTCAAAGGCGACCTGCAGATCGCCCGTACCCTCCGGCATCAGCTCGGAAACATAGAGCTGGTATGCGCCGTCCCGCGGATAGACCGAGATCCGCCCCGTCGCCGTGACGCTCATGCCGCTCTCCGGGCGGAAACGCAGCTTCGATGCGCTCGATCGGAACATCACGCATCTGAGGCTCGCTTCGGCGTCCTTCATCGTGAAATAATGGTGTCCGGAGGGGTAGATCTTATAATTTGACAGCTCTCCCCGAACCGTCACACGGCCCAGCAGCGGGTCGGATTCCACAAGGGCTTTTACATGCGCGTTCAGCTCCGAGACGCTCAGCGCCCTCTCACGCATCGGACGCACGCTCCCCGTCCCCGGGCTCCTCATCCGGCTCCCCGCGCAGGACCTCCACGCGGTAGAAGCCGCCCAGCACGCCGTTTACAAAGGCGACGACGTCGGCGTCCTCATAGCCCTTTATCAGCTCGACGGCCTCGTCGATCGCCGCGGCGTCCGGCACGTCCGGCATATAGAGTATCTCGAACAGCGCCTGGCGCAGCACGGCGGCGGCGGCGCGGGAAATACGCTCGGTGCGCCAGCCCTTGGCATACCGGCCGATCAGGCGGTCAAGCTCCTCCCGGTGCGCGGCGACGCCCGTGACGCTCTCGGTGATATAGGCGATATCCTTCTTCGAGGGCTTTTCGGCATAGATTTCCCCTTCGGCCTTCATGCTCTCGTAATGCTCCGGCTCCAAAAAGGCCTCGACGGCGGCTCCCGGGTCCAGGCCCGCCGAAACCACGGCGAACCCGAGCTGGATGGCAATCTCTCTTGCGGCGGTTCTTTTCATCGTTCTGTCTCCATAGAAAATACAACAAGGAGCCCCACAGCCAGGGGGCTCCGATTTTGTCTGCGGCTATTATTTATCGAACGAAACGCCCGTGACATGGACGTTCACAACGGCGCACATACCCGTAACGGATTCCACCTCGCGGCACACTGCCTCCTGCACGCGCAGGGCAATGTCGGTGATGCTGCCGCCAAGCTTCACGTTAACCATAACGTCGATCGTGACCTTATCGTCGATAAAGCGGATTTTAAGACCCTTCGTGTTGGTTTTGCGCCCAAACAGCTCCACAAGCTCCGGCGTGGTAGCCGCACCAAAGCCTGCAACGCCATCCACCTCGGTCACGGTCGCGCTCACCATAACGGCGATCACGTCCTCCGCGATGTTGATGGTCCCCTTTTCTACCTGCTTGGTGATGTAGTTTTCCGCCATAACGGCACCTCCCGTATTGAAGTCATTCCGTTTCACAATACGGAGCTATTATATCATGGGCCGGCAAAAAAGGAAAGAGAAATCTCTCCGCTTTTACGTCAATCCTTCACTTCCACGATATTCAGCTCCGTTGCGCCGAAATCCGTGCTGGAAATGACCGCCTCCGTGATCTGGGCCACCTGCACGTCGGTCAGGCCCTCCATCGGAGCCGGGACCGCGACCGTCACGCCCTCGTCGGAAACGAGCGCCACGCAGTCGGCGAAATTCTTTGCCAGAAGCTCGTTTTCAAGGAGGCTCTCCTGCAGGTCCCACGCCGCCATGGCGTTGATCTGGCGCATGGACTCGTCGATGACCTCCTGCGAAACCTCTTCGTCGGCACAGGCCTGCTCAAGCAGCGCCAGCGCCTCATCCCGGCTCGACTGCCGCGTCAGGCGGGCTTTGTCGAAATAGGCGTTCGTATTCGCCTGCGCCAGCGCGGCGGTGGCGAGGTATTCCTCGTCTGCGGCAAGCATCGCCGAATCCTCCGCCGCCACCATGGCCGCGTCGGCCGAGCCCCAGCGGCTGTTGTACGACCAGTTCAGATACACCGCCGCTCCCACAAAAACCAGCACCGCCGCAACGACGATGTTTCTCTTCATATTTCTTTTCACGTTGACACCCTCCCATTATTCGGATTTGAAAATTTGCACCTCATCGGCGCCCAGACCGGTATAGCATTTGACGGCCTGGGTGATCTTCAGGCAGACAGAGGCGCTGTCCGCGCCGTCACATACGACCACCGCTCCGCTGTCCGACAGCAGCACCTGTGCCTCTCCCACCCCCTCGATCTGCGACAGCAATGCCGCCACGCGCAGCTCCTCCTCCCGGCTTGCGGCCGTTTCCGGGGCTGTGCTCCCCGTCGGCCACAGGATCAGCAGGAGTCCGACCGCCGCCACAAGCAGCACGTACCGGAATTCCGACAGCTTCTTCCAAAGAGCTTTTCCCTTATCCGCCATCTTCGCTCCAGTTCTGCCGTTCGGCGGGAACGCCAAGCTCCCCCTCGATCAGCCGGGAAAGTACGGCGTCGTACGCGCCGTCCACCTGAACGGACCACGGATACCATAAAAGGGCTTCGTCGTCCCAGCAGGCCTCCACCGTCACGCTGTCCACAGCCGCGGCGCTTTCCTCCGCTTTGCCCAATATATATGCGGCGCATTGCTCTTCTATGTATGTGCGTTCCAGCATTTTTCCCTCTTCCTCTCCCTTCTCCTGCCAAATCTGCGCCTGTTCCCGATACGCCTCCAGCCCCACCGACACCGCGTCCATGTCAAGCGTTACCAGCGGCGATGCGATCGCCAGCGCGCACACGAGCCCGCAAACCATGCGCGTCACGGCCTTCACCCGCCCCGGCGGGGACAGCGCCATGGCAAGGCTGCTCAAAAGCGACGCCGCGAACACGCCGCGCACCCAAGCCGTCATCCCGTCAGCGCCTCCGTTCCGATCACAACCGATACAAAAAGCATGATCCCCGCGCTGCCCAAAAGTCCCAGCGCCATGCCGTAGCAGGACGCGATATTGCCGATGAGCTTTGACAGGCGTCCGTCCGCAAACGGCTCGCTGACACAGGCAGCCGCCTTGAACAGCAGATAGTGCAGCCCCAGTCCGAGCAGGGGCCCGAGACACACCCCCAGCACCGCCGCGGCCCCGAACACGCCCACCGCGCCGCGCAGGAGCTTCGCCCCCGCCAGATAGGCGTCCGCCGCGTCGGCGACGATCTTTCCGACCACGGGAAGCGCCGCCGTGATCGCGCTTTTGGCAACGCTTCCGGCAAGCTTATCCGCACGCCCCGCGATAACGCCGGACAGCGTCAGGCACATCGTAAACACGGTCGTCAGGGCCGTCAGCAGCGTCGTGCAGACCCATGACATCAGCTTCTCCGGCCCGCCCAACGCGCCGTCCGGCATGGCGGCGTTGGCCGCGCTTACCGCAGCGTAGGCGTAGATCATCGGCAGAACCACATTGCGCCCGGCGGCTATGAGCACATCCAGGAACAGCGCCGAGACCGTATACCGCACCGCTCCGGAGGCTCCCTGCCCCGCCGCCGCAGAGGCGCCCGCCACGCACGGCAGGAGCGCCCGCGAAAAATCCGAAAGCTCCTCGAGCGCCGTGCGCACCTGCCCGAGGAAAGAGTTCATGTCCCCGGCACAGACGCCCATGATCGCCAGCGCCCCGCCGAGCAGCATATACCCCGGCGTTTTCCCGTCCGGGCTGACGGCCCCGGCAACCGAGCACAGCAGCGTCACCGCCAGCACCGTCAGCGCGCTTTTCGCCGCGCCGGAAAGAAGCTCGCCCAGGCGCTCTTCGCCCCAGCTCAAAAGCCGGTCGAAGAGGTTCTCGCCGGTCATGGCGTCCTGCACCGTCACCTCGCCTAGGACCGTCCGGGCGGACTCCGGCAGCGCCGCCTCCAGATCATCCGTATCCACCGCCAGCGCCGGCACGGAAAGGAGCAGCGCCGCTATCAGAAAAATTGTCAGTCGTCTCATAGCATCTCGCTTATCATTTTCAGCATCGAGCGTATAAGCGGCAGCGCCGTCACGAGCGCGCAGGCCGCTCCGCACAGCTCCACCGCCGAGGCCGCGGCGCTCTGTCCGGCATCCTTGCAGATATCCGCCGAAAGGCGCGTGACGATGCCCACGCCCACACATTTCATCACCGGCCCCACCACCGCCGGGCTCAGCCCCGTCTGCTCCTTCACAAGCGCCAGCACATCCGAAAGCCCGGATATCAGCTCCATTGCCAGCGCCGCCGCCATAAGGCTCACGGCGACGCTCACCGCAAGTCCCAGCTCCGGCGCGGAGCGTTTGAGAAGAAGCGAAAGGACCGCGCCGACAATGCCCGTGACCACGGCTTTTAACAGCAGCGTCATCCGAGGTCGAACAGGCTTTTTATGAGATCGAAAAGCCCCGCGATCTCCTGCACAAGGATCACCAGCACCACCACAAGCCCCGCAATCGTCGTCATGAGCGCCTGCTCGTCCCGCCCGGAACGGCTCAGGAGCAGATTCAGCACCGCCACCAAGATCCCGACCGCCGCGATTTTGAAAATCAGATCAACATTCATTTGCATCCTTCGTCATTCCTTACAGCAAAAGCACCGCCAGCATCACGCCCGCCGCCGAGCAGAGTCCCACGCGGACACGTCCCTGCTCCCGCAGGTCCCGCGCCCGCGTCTCCCGGAGCCGTGCCAGCCGATGGAGCGCGGCTTCGACGGCGGCAACCTCTTCCTCCGCCCCGTAGCCGCCGAGCACATGGCCGAGCGGACGCAGGATCTCCCGCTCCTCCGGCGGCAGGGCAGCCGTTTGCCGCAGCCAGCTCTCCGACAGGCTTCCGCCGTTTGAAAGCTCCCCGGCCAGCGCCCGGCAAAAATCCCCCGCCGCCCCGTCAAAGGAGGACGCCCGCTCCGCAAAGAAATCCGGAAGCGGCGTCTGAAAGCGTCCGATCTCAAACGCAAGAAGCTCCAGCAGGCGGCAAAGCTCCCCGCAGACCTTCACCTTCCCGGCAAGCCCCGCGCGGGCCGCCAGCCCGCACCACAGCCCGGCCGCCGCCAGCAGAAACGCACCGCACAATCTCACGCCAGCTCCCCCGTCGTGTAACGTCGGACGCCGTTCAAATTTTCCACCCTCACATACCGGCAAAACGCGCCGGCCTCCAGCAGCATCCGCCCGGACGGGCGCCGCCGCACATCCTCCATGTCCGACGCATGGATGGTCGCGAGAAGCCGCACGCCGCAGCCGACCGCCCACAGAAGCGCCTGCGCGTCCGCCGGGTCGGTGATTTCATCCATGGCGATCACCGCCGGGTTCATCGCACGCAGCAGGATGCCCGCCGCCGTCGCCTTGGGCGCCCCGGTCAGCACATCCGTATGCGGCCCCAAATCAAAGCCGCCGCTTCCCCCGATCTCCCCGCGCTCATCGGCGACCGACACGGCATGCCCGCTTTCCGACAGCCGCCGGACGATCTCCCGCAGGAGCGTCGTTTTGCCGCCGCCTGGCGGGGATAAAATCAAAAGCGATGAAAAACCGCCCGCAGTGATCTCCCGCCATATGCCGTCCGCACAGCCGGCCACCGCCCGCGGGATGCGCAGGGACAGCGAAGAGACCGACCGCAGCCCTGTCATGTCCCCGCCGCTCATGACCGCCGTGCCGCATACGCCGACGCGCACGCCGCCCGGCGCTGTGATATAGCCCCGGCTGAGCCCGTTCTGCGCCGCATGAAAGGAGGACCTCGTCGCTCCCTCCAGCACCGCACGCAGCTCCGCCTCCGTCACCGGCACGCTCCCGAGCGCGCGTTCCCGTCCATCCAGCCGCGCCATGAGAGGGCGGCCGCACCGCAGGCGAAGCTCTTCACAGCGGTTCTTCTCCGCTCCCGAAAGCCGGTCTGCTGCGCTCCGTACCGTTTCCGGCAGCAGCGCGGCCGCCGCGTCCCATTCCGACATCCCATCACCCCCACGGGACAAGTCTATGGCCCGTCCCGCTCCGATATGCCTCCGACAGCCGGTTTGAGGGCCTGTCTTTCAATTGACATTGATTTTTAATTGTTGTAATATACCCTAGGTATAAGCAGATGGCAGAATTTACAAATTGTTCTTATCTGCGCATACAACATCCGATATAATTATATCTGTGTATTTGAAAGCATTTATCAAAGGAGCTGCATTTTACCTATGGGAAAGATTCTCACCAGGTATTGGGGGAAGTACAAAAATTCCCTTTTCCTGACGCCGGTTTTTGTTCTGCTGGAGTCGCTGGTCACACTGGCGCTTCCCACGCTCATGTCAAATATCGTGGACATCGGCGTGGCCTCCGGCGACCGGAGCTATATCATCCGCTGCGGCCTGTTCATGATGCTGCTGGCGCTCGTCAGCATGATCTCCGGCCTCATCAGCACATGGCATGCCTCGCGCGCTGCGAACGGCTTCGGCTCCAATCTGCGTATCGCCATGTTCCACCACATCCAGGAGTTCTCTTTCGGCGACATTGACCGGTTCTCGACCGCCAGTCTCGTAACGCGCACCACAAGCGACGTACGTCAGCTTCAGAACTCCGTCCAGATGATGATCCGCACGTTTATTCAGGCGCCGTTCCAGCTCATCGTCGCGGTCGGCATCGTCATGACTTACAGCTGGAAGCTCGCGCTCATCTACCTCATCGCGATCCCCGTTCTCTTCGTCGGCGTCATCAGCGTGATGCGCATGGTCGACCGGCTGTTTGCCCTCGTCCAGCAGAAGCTCGACGCCATGAACGCCGATATTCAGGAAAACCTCATCGCCATCCGCGTCGTCAAGGCCTTTGTCCGCCAGCATTACGAACGCGAGAAATTCCGTAAAACCAACGATGAGCTCACCCATGCGAACCTGCGCGCGGTCGGCCTTATCATCGCGCTGAGCCCGCTCGCGACGATCATCCTAAACGCCGTGACGCTGTGCCTGTACTGGTTCGGCGGCAAAATGGTCGCCACGGGCGAGATCCAGTCCGGCCAGCTTCTCGCCGTCATCAGCTACCTGACGCAGATCATGATGAGCGTCATGATGTTCTCCATGGTCCTCATGCAGTACACCCGCAGCATCGCCTGCGGCAAGCGTATCGCCGAGGTCCTCGACACCGTGCCCGATATCCGCTCGAAGCCTGACGCGCCCGTGCATGTCATCGCACAGGACCACGGCTCCGTGGTCTTTGAAAACGTCGGCTTCCGCTACTCCAAGACCGGTACGGGCGAGGAGGTCCTCAAAAACCTCTCCTTCTCTGTCCGCCCCGGCGAGACCATCGCCATCGTCGGCGGCACCGGCTCGGGCAAGTCGAGCCTGGTCAATCTCATTCCCCGCTTCTATGACGTCGCGGAGGGCCGCATCCTGGTCGACGGGATCGATGTGCGCGATTACCGCATCGAGGATCTGCGGGCCGGCGTCGGCATGGTTCTGCAGAACAACGTCCTCTTCACCGGCACCATCCGCGATAACCTTCTCTGGGGCAAGGCGGACGCCACCGACGAGGAGGTTATTGCCGCGCTCAAAAACGCGCAGGCCTGGGACTTTGTCTCCGAGATGCCTGACGGTCTCGACACCTTCATTCAGCAGGGCGGCACGAACGTGTCCGGCGGCCAGAAGCAGCGTCTCTGCATCGCGCGGGCCATGCTCAAGCACCCCGCCATCCTCATCCTGGACGACAGCACCAGCGCCGTGGATACCGACACTGAGGGACGCATCCGGGAAAGCTTCCATCGCGAGCTGAAGGATACGACCGTGTTCATCATCGCCCAGCGTATCTCCTCCGTCGCGACGGCCGACAAGATCATCGTCCTGGACAACGGCTGCATCGAGAGCATCGGAACACATGATGAGCTGATGCAGTCGAGCCCCATCTATCGGGACATCTACACTTCGCAGGTAAAGGAGGCGCTGTCCAATGGCTGAGACCCGCAAATCCATTCTGCAGCAGCTCAAGGAGCGTATTGCTGTCGACAGCGTCGACACAAACGACGCTCGTATTTACAAAAACGTCACCGGCGGTCCCGGCCCCGGCGGCGGACGCGATTTCCGCAAGCCCAAGGACACAAAGGGAACGCTCCTGCGCATACTTGGCTATGCGGGAAAGAACAAGGGCCTTTTTGTCCTGATCCTCGTCCTGATGCTTCTCTCCACCGGCTGCTCGCTTATCGCAAGCTATTATCTCAAGCCGCTGATCGACGACTACATCGTGCCGCTCATCACGCAGCCGGAAAAGGATTACTCCGCGCTCGCGATGCAGCTCCTCATCCTCGCGGTCATCTACCTTGCGAGTGCGGCGGCGACTTATTTCACCTCCCGCGCCTGCATGACGCTCGCCCAATGGTCTACAAACGCCATACGCCAGGATCTTTTCTCGGCGCTGCAGGATCTGCCCATCACGTATTACGACCAGCACACCCACGGCGAGCTGATGAGCCGCTTTACGAACGACGCCGACAACGTGCAGATGGCGCTGGAGCAGGGCCTTGTGCAGTTCATTTCCGGCATCATCACCTTCTTCGGCACGATCGTGCTGATGATCCTGATGAGCTGGAAGCTCTCCATCATCACTCTCGTCACGATCGCCCTTTCCCTCTTTCTCGTGAACGGCGTCGGCAAATACTCCAAAATTCTCTTCAAGAAACAGCAGGCATCCCTCGGCGTCCTGAACGGCAATATCGAGGAGATGCTCGGCGGGCTCAAGGTCGTCAAGGCCTTCAACTATGAGGACCGCGCCAAGGAAGCCTTCGGCGGCCTGAACGACGAATACCGCGAGAACTCGATCTTCGCGATGTTCCTCGGCTCCTCCATTTTCCCCACGATGAACGCCGTCATGAACATCTGCTACGCCGTGACGGCGATCCTCGGCGGGTTCATGACCTTTGCCGGAAGCTTTACGATCGGCAGCCTCGGCGTGTATCTGAACTACATCCGCCAGGTCACGATGCCCATCAACATGATCTCGAACCAGGCCATCAACCTCTTTTCCGCCATTGCCGGCGCGGAACGCATCTTCGCCGTCATTGATCATGAGCCGGAGGAGGATGACGGCACCGTCTCTCTCGTCACCGTGAACCGCACCGAGGACGGAACGTTCACCGAGACCGAAAAGGGCGAACGCACCGGCTTCTGGGCCTGGAAGCTCCCGCAGGAGGACGGCTCGTTCGAGTTCCGCGAGGTGCAGGGCAACGTCCGGCTGGAGGATGTTTATTTCTCCTATGTTCCGGAAAAGCCCGTCCTGAAGGACGTCACCGTCTGGGCAAAGCCCGGCGAGAAAATCGCCTTCGTCGGCTCCACCGGCGCGGGAAAAACCACCATCACGAACCTTATCAACCGCTTCTACGAAATCGACAGCGGACGCATCCTCTTTGACGGCATCGACGTGAAGGATATCAAAAAATCCGCGCTGCGCCGCAGTCTCGGTATGGTCCTGCAGGACACGAACCTCTTCACCGGCACCGTCATGGACAACATCCGCTACGGCAAGCTCGACGCGACGGATGAGGAGTGCATTGCCGCCGCCAAGGCCGCAAACGCCCACGCCTTCATCACCCGCCTGCCCGACGGCTACAACACCATGATTACCGGAAACGGACAGAACCTGTCCCAGGGCCAGCGGCAGCTCCTCGCCATCGCGCGTACCGCCGTGGCCCGCCACCCGGTCATGATCCTCGACGAGGCCACAAGCTCCATCGACACCCGCACCGAAAAGCTCATCGACCGGGGCATGGACACGCTCATGGAGGGCCGGACCGTGTTTGTCATCGCCCACCGTCTTTCCACGGTGCGCAACGCCGACGCCATCGTCGTCATCGAGCACGGCGAGATCGTCGAGCGCGGCAGCCACGACGAGCTGCTTGAGCAGCAGGGCCGCTACTACATGCTCTACACCGGCCAGAGCGAGCTGGACTAAAGAAAAAGGAAGCGCATCCGCATGGAAAACGTATTGGTCGTAAAGACCGCCTCCCTCGGGGACATTGTGGCTGAAAACGGTCTCATCACGGGCCGCGAAGCCGAGGTCCTGGAGCTGATCGCCTCGGAGGGGCTGTTCCTGCCCCGTCCGACGGCGGAGGAAAGCCCCGCCTATAAACAGATCATTCCCTACGTCGCCATTGTGCGCGGCGACGAGGTATTTGCCACGCGCCGTCTCAGCAAGGGCGGAGAGGCCCGCCTCCACGGCCTTATGAGCCTCGGCGTCGGCGGTCACATCAACGAGATCGACGAGGCCGGCGGCGACTGGCTCATGAACTGCCTGCGCCGCGAGATCGAGGAGGAGGTCGACATCGCCGATTTCGGCACGCTGACCCTGCGCGGCCTCATAAACGACAACGGAAACGACGTCGGCAGCGTCCACCTCGGCTTCTTTTTCACGCTGACCACCACGGGCGGCGTTTCCGTGCGCGAGACCGAAAAGCTCATGGGCGGCTTTACGCCGCTCGCCTCCCTGTCCGAGGAAGCCGCGGGCATGGAGACCTGGAGCCAGATCATCACCCCGGAGCTTGTACGCCTATGGACAGCTGGGAAGCTTTAAAGCGCGATTGCGCCGGCTGCAGTCGCTGCGAGCTGGGCCGCACACGCACGAACCTTGTATTCGGCGTCGGGAACGAGCAGGCGGACGTCATGTTCATCGGCGAGGGCCCCGGCGAGCAGGAGGACCGGAAGGGCGAGCCCTTTGTCGGCCCGGCCGGCCAGCTTCTCGATACCATGATGGAGATCATCGGCCTTGACCGGACAAAGGTCTACATCGCGAACATCGTCAAGTGCCGCCCGCCCCGCAACCGCGATCCGCTGCCCAACGAGCAGGACGCCTGCATCGGATGGCTGCGCCGTCAGATCGAGCTTGTCGACCCAAAGCTCCTCGTGTTCCTGGGGCGCATCGCGGCGCAGGTGTTTATCAAGCCTGATTTCCGGATCACCCGCGAGCATGGCCAGTGGTTCGAGGCCGTCGGCCGGCCGTGCATGGCGCTTTACCACCCCTCCGCGCTGCTGCGCGACCCGTCAAAGAGGCCGGAGACCTTTGTTGATCTAAAGCATTTACAGCAGGAGATTCAAAAACTGTCATGATCGAATTACACCCCGTATCGCTCGAGGATAAGGCCTGGATCGACCCCCTTGTATGGGCGGAGGGCTCCTCGAGCGCAGACTTCAACTTCGGAAACATCTACCTCTGGGACCAATCCTTCCATCAGCTCATCGGCCGGCTGAACGACCGTGTGATCGTTCTCCCCTGCTATGACGAGGCCCCGTTCTTCGCATGGCCCGTCGGCACCGGCGACCCCGCCCCCGTTCTCTCGGAGATGGAAGCCTATGCCGCCGAGCACGGCTTCCCGTTTACAATCCGCGGCGTGACCGGGGAGCATCTTCCCCTGCTGCCCGGGCTGTTTGCGGGCCGCCGCTACACCGTGGAGGCCGAGCGCCCGCTGTGGGACTACATCTACAGCGCGGAAAAGCTCGCCACGCTTTCGGGCAAAAAGCTCCACGGCAAGCGCAACCATATAAACCGCTTCGAGGCGGAAAACAACTGGACGTTTGCGCCCATCACGCCCGCGAATTTCCCGGAATGCATGGCGCTGCTCGACGCATGGAACGCCGCGAACCCCGAGGACAGCGACACCGGGGCCGGCGACGAGTACCGGGCGATCCGCCGCGCCTTTGAACACTACGACACGCTCGGCCTTACGGGCGGTATTCTCCGCATCGGGGACAAGCCCGTCGCTTTCACGATGGGCGAGCCTGTCTGCGCCCACACCTTCGTCGTTCACTTTGAAAAGGCCTATGCCGGCATCAACGGGGCGTACGCCATGGTGAACCGTGAATTTGTGCGCTATATCCGCACAAAATATCCCTCCATCCGGTGGATCAACCGGGAGGACGACATGGGTCACGAATCCCTGCGCCGGGCAAAGGAAAGCTACTATCCGGATCACATGGTGGAAAAATATACGGTGGTGATTGAACATGATTGATTATTTGATTCGTGCCTGGAAGGCCGCGGACAAGCCGCAGCTCAAGGCGCTGTGGCAGCTCGCCTTCGGCGACAGCGGGGATTATATCGACGGCTTCTTCGATCGTTTTCTCCGCAGAGACGCCTGCGTCGTGGCGGAAGCCGACGGAAGGGTCGTCTCCGCCATGTATATTCTCACGGGCCAGACACTCAATCCCTACCGCAAAAACCGCATGACCGCCGGCTATACCTACGCGCTCGCCACCCTGCCGGAATACCGTGGTCAGGGCATCGGCCGCGCGGTATACAGGGCTGCGGCCGCCAAGGCGCTTGAAGCCGCAGACGCCGCCGCCGTTCTGCCCGCAGAGGAAAGCCTCTATCCCTTCTACGAAAACGCCGCCGGCGCAAAGCCGCTGAGCTATGTTCGCGAGGCACGCTTTCCGCGGGAAGCGTTATCCGGCATCCCCCCGTGCGGCGCCGCCCGTGTCCCGGCCCTCAAATACGCCGGCATGCGCGAGGAGCTTCTCGCCGGCATGCCCCATGTCACCTTCCCGATGGAATTCTTTGATCTCATGGAAGAGACCGGCACGGAGTTTTTCGTTCTGGCAAACGGCCTTGCCGCCGCGGAAACGGACGGTGACGGCGTGTGCCATATCCGCGAGCTGCTCGACCTCGGCAAGGACGCCATGAGTTCCGTCGCCGCCGCAGCCCGCTGGTGCCCCGCGACGGAATATGTCGTCCGGACGCCGCTGTTTTTTGCCGGCCCCGGCGAAAGCCGTCCCCATGTGCTGGCCGTCATGAACAGCGCGCCCCCGTATCCCATGCCGAACGACCTCTGGTGGGGATTTGGACTGGAATGAAAGCAAAATGAACGCAAAAAAGTTCGGATTTAATAATTTTGAAACATTCTTGCACTTTCTTTTGTAATACTCGGCCGTTAAAATAATACTTGCAAGAGACAGTTTCATCTTTTTCATTTTGTCCTCAATCCATAAGAAATCGCCGGAGCGACGTCGCATCGCCCCGGTGATTTCTTTTTTGCAAAGGAGTTTTATATATGCAGCCCAGAATGATCCTTCCCCTGTTCTGCGCAGCGCTGTGCTTCCTGCTCATGCCCGGCTGCGCCTCCGCCGCAGCCCCTCAGGCAACGCCCGCCGCCGAGGAAACCGTTATTCAATTTTCCGGTCAGGATATCCGGATTTCCGGTCCCGGCGCATCCGTCGAGCAGGACGGCACGGTAGCCATCGACGCCGGCGGTACCTATCGGATCGGCGGCGTCTCCGACGACGCCCGCATCGAGGTCTCCGCCGGCAACAGCCTTGTCACGCTGATCCTCGACGGCTGTGACCTCGCCTATCGGGACGACGAGGTCGTCTATATCAAGTCCGCGGGCGCGGCGGTCGTCGAGCTGGCGGATGGCTCGAAGAACACTCTCACAAGCGGCACAGAGCTACTTGCCCTCTCGGATGAGAACGCCTCGGGCGCGGCCCTGCGCGCCAAATGCCCGCTGACGGTCCGCGGCGGCGGCTCACTGACGGTAAACGGCTTCATCAACAACGGCATCGCCTCCAGCGACGACGTCGCCGTCGAGAGCGGCGCCCTTACCGTCACCGCCTCGAACGACGGCATTAAGAGCAAAACCAACATTTCGATCCGCGGCGGCGTGATCTACATCACCGCCTCGCAGGACGCCGTCCAGGCCGACGAAAGCCTGACCGTCACCGCAGGTGAGCTGAACATTATCACCGGCGGCGGCGCCGACGAGTCAGCCATGAAAACCAGCGATTCCGCCATGATGGGCGGCCCCAGCGGCGGCCCGTCCGACGACATGGGCGATTCCTGGGACCTGGACACAACGGACAACGGCAGTCAGAAGGGCCTCAAATCCGAAACCGGTATCGTGATCACCGGTGGCCGGATTGTCCTTGACACGGCGGACGACGCCGTTCACAGCGGCGGGGATATTTCGATCACGGACGGCGAGCTCACCATCCGCACCGGGGACGACGGCATCCACAGCGACACCGCGCTCACCATCGACGGCGGCAGCATTGATATTCAGCTCGCCTATGAGGGCCTCGAGGCGCCCTCCATCACCCAGAACGCCGGTTATGTCTGCATCGTCGCCAAAGACGACGGGCTGAACGCAAACGGCGGAGGCGGCATGTTCCCCTTCTCCTCCGGCGAGGCCTCCGGGGAAACGGGCGATATCCCCGTGCTGCGCATCACCGGCGGAACGCTGATCGTGGATTCCGGCGGCGACGGCCTTGACTCCAACGGCAGCCTGTATGTCGAGGGCGGCCTCGTTTATATCAGCGGCCCCTCCACCAACTGGGACGCGGCGCTTGACTCCGGCGAGCGCGGGGAGCTCATTTTCTCCGGCGGCACGGTGATGGCGGCGGGCTATTCCGGCATGATGGAAGCCCCGGAGCTTGCCGAAAACTCCCAGCCCTCCATCTACTACACGCAGTCGGAATACTGCCCGGACGGCGCGACGGTCACGCTCCGCGACGCCGACGGCCAAACGCTCTGCGAATATGCGTTCGCCCACAGCTTCAACTGCGTCGTCATCACCTCCCCGGACCTCCAGGTCGGTCAGACCTATACGCTCACCATGGGCGACAGCACCGTTTCGATCGACATGACGGACACGATCTACTCGAACCGCATGCGCGGCGGTCCCGGCGGCAGTCCGGAGCCCAGTGCGGAGGCAAATCCCACCGCATAACGGATAAGGAGGCCGGCTATGGCTGAGTATAAAGCGGCCTGCCGCGGATGCCACGGCGGCTGCATGCACATTCTCACGGTCGAGAACGGGCGCGTGACGAGGGTCCGCCCGGATCCCGTCGGCCCGCTTAACCGCGGGCGCGCCTGCGTCAAGGGCATGAGCATTATCGAGCAGATGTATCACCCCGACCGGCTCACGCATCCTCTGCGCCGCAGAGGTCCCAGGGGCAGCGGCCAATGGGAGCGCGTCTCCTGGGACGAGGCATACCGCACGATCGCCGAAAAGCTCAGCGGCTGTATCCGCGATTACGGCGCGGAAAGCATCGCGCTGATCTCCGGTACGGGCCGCCATCACCTGAGCCAGTTCTGGCGCTTCGCCAACGTCCTCGGCACGCCGAACGCCACCTCCTCCGGTGCGCTCATCTGCCTCGGCCCGCGCAAAAACGCCGGCGAGCTCTGCTGCGGCCATTTCGCCGGGGTGGACTATTACGGCGACGTCCGCCCCGGCGGCATCCTTGTATGGGGCGCAAATCCGGCCATCTCCGGTGCGGACGGCGAGCTGACCTTCCTCATTCGGGACGCGGTCAGAGAGGGCATCCCGCTCATCGTCGTCGACCCCAAGCCCAATGAGCTGACCCGCGCGGCGAAGCTGTGGCTTCCCCTGCGCCCCGGCACGGACGGCGCGCTGGCAATCGGTATCCTGAACATTCTGATCCAGGAAAAGCTCTATGACCGCGAGTTTGCAGAAAACTATACCCACGGCTTTGGCGAACTTGCCGCCCGCTGCGCGGAATATAATCTTGCCCGCGTCGCGCGGATCACCGGGCTTCCGCCCGAAAAAATCGCGCAAGCCGCGCATCTCATCGCCTCCATCAAGCCCCTCGCGCTGGAATGGGGGACCGCCGTCGAGCAGAGCACGAACGCCGTGCAGACCTGCCGCGCCATTTTTATGATCCCGGCGCTGACCGGAAACTATGACGTCCCCGGCGGCTTTGTGGAGAGCATGGAAATCGCGCCGACAGCGGATATCCTCCTTGACCGGCTCCCGCCGGAGACGGCGGGAAAGTGCCTGTCCGGGCCCTATCCCCTCTGCAACGGCACGGCCTCGCCGAAGCTCTTTGCGCACCCCTATTTCACCCTCGACGCTATCCGGACCGGAAAGCCCTATCCCATCCGCGCCCTCATCTCGAGCGCGAACAATACGCTTCTCTCCGTCGCCGACAGCCGCCATACCTTCGACTGCCTGCGTGCGCTGGACTTTTTCGTGTATATGGATTTCTTCATGACCCCGACGGCCGAGCTTGCGGATATCATCCTGCCCGCCGCCCTCTGGCCCGAGGTGGACAGCGTGTTCTGCATGCCGGAATTCGGCGACGTCGCGGCGCTCTGCATGCAGAAGGTCGTGCAGGTCGGCGAATGCCGCGCCGACGAGGAGGTTTTCCTGGAGCTGTCCAGGCGCATGGGGCTTGACTACGGCGCGGACAGTCAGCGGGAGATCCTCGACGGCATCCTTGCCGAGCTGGGACGCCGCCGGCCGGAATACGCCGGGGTTGATTTTGAACGCTTCAAACAGCTCGGCTGGATCGCTCCGGAGCGTGAATATCTCGCCTACCGCCGGCGCGGCTTCCACACGCCCACCGGCAAGTTCGAGCTGTGGTCGACCATCCTGGAAAAAGCCGGCGCCGACCCTCTCCCTGCCTGGCATGAGCCGCCCGAAACGCCGGTCAGCCGCCCGGACATGCTCGCAGACTACCCGCTGATCCTTACCACCGGCAGCCGCACGACGCCGTTTTTCATTTCAAACAACCGGCAGATCAAGTCGCTGCGCCGGCGGCATCCCTTTCCGCTGGTCTCCATGAGCGCCGCCACCGCCGCGCAGTACGACATCAAAAACGGCGACTGGGTCTACATCGAGACCGCCCGCGGGCGCATCACCCAGAAGGCGCAGCTTCTTGACGACATGCCCGACGGCGTCGTCAACTGCGAGATGGGCTGGTGGTATCCCGAAGCGCCCGCGCCCGGCTATGGCTGGGACGAGTCGAACGCCAACATTCTCACCGTCTGCGCCCCGCCCCATGACCCCATCGGCGGCGCATACCAGACCCGCGCCCTGCTTTGCCGGATCTATCCGAATCCGGACTGCCGCATCGAGGAGCGATACTACGCCTGGATCAACGCATAACCCTCTTTTTCCGGCAATATTTTCCGGCGCGGGCTTGTATTTGATGGGAGGATTTTGTATAATTACTTTCTGGACACGGGGTTTTATACCCTGAAAAAAGAAAGGAAGTATCAAACAATGAGTAGCATGTCCAAACAGAAAAAGACGACTCTCATCATTTCCGTCGTCGCGATCGTTCTGGTCATTGCCTTCCTGGTCGTCTGGGCAACCTTCCGGCCCAACGCGCTCGAGGGCGTTAAGGAGATCACCGTGAACGTCACACACACCGATGAGAGCATCTACACCAACACGTTCGAGACGACCGCCCAGTTCCTTGCGGAAGCGCTGGAGCCCTATGACCTGCTCGAAGGCGAGGAGTCCGAATACGGTCTGTTCGTCAAGACGGTGGACGGCGAGTATGCCGACGACACCGCGGGAGCATACTGGATGTATGACGTAAACGGCGAAATGGCCGAATACGGCGTTGATTCTCAGCCCATCGAGAACGGCGACGTCTACGATTTCTACATCATGACCTACTGACATGAAGCTCGCAGCTCGTGAGCTTGTCAGTCTGAGCCTGATCGCAGCCATTACCGTGGCCGCGAAGGAGGTCATGTCCTTCCTGCCGAACATTGAGCCGGTCACGCTGCTTCTCATATGCACCGCGCTCGTTTACGGCTGGAAGGCTCTGTATCCCTGCTATGTTTTCGTGCTGCTGGAGGGGCTTCTGTACGGCTTTGGATGGTGGTTCTACTGCTATCTCTATATTTGGGGAATCCTGGTTGCCGCCGTTGTGCTTCTGAAGCGGTTCGGCCTTTCGTGGACGGCCTGGACGATCGTCGCCGCGCTGTTCGGCCTGTTTTTCGGCACGCTCTGCTGCCTTCCGTCGCTGATTACAGGCGGCTGGCAGCTTGCCTTCTCGTTCTTTGTCGCCGGCATCCCCTACGACCTTCTGCACTGCGCCGGAAACGCCGTGATCTGCGGCGTTTTGCTGAAGCCTCTTACAACACGGATGCAGAAGCTGGCGCGGCCTGAAACATCTATCCCGGAAAAGGAGTAATACCCATGAACATTCTCGAACAATATGCTGCGCAAGCCGCGGCCGCTATGGAAGAGCTCACAGAGACCGCCGGGCTCCATCCCGGCCAGATCGTGGTCGTCGGCTGCAGCACCAGCGAAGTCACCGGTCATAAGATCGGAAGCTTTTCCGCGCCGGAGATCGGCCAGGCACTGTTCAGGGGGGTTCAATCCGTTCTGGAGCCGCGCGGCATTTATCTCGCCGCCCAGTGCTGCGAGCATCTCAACCGTGCCGTCATCATCGAAGCCGCTGCCGTGCCCGGTGCGGACATCGTAAACGTCGTTCCGCAGCCCAAGGCTGGGGGCTCCTTTGCCACGGCGGCCTACCACGGCTTTGAGCACCCCGCCGCGCTGGAGCATATCCGCGCCGACGCCGGCCTCGACATCGGATGTACCCTCATCGGCATGCATCTCAAAGAGGTCGCCGTCCCCGTCCGGCTCGCCCACAACCGCATCGGTGAAGCCCTGGTCCTGTCCGCCCGTGTCCGACCAAAGTTCATCGGCGGTCAACGCGCCGCATACGACGACGATCTGAAATGACGAATCCCGGACCGTAATGGTCCGGGATTTTTTATTCCCTGTCCTTTTTTCCTGCCAGCGCCATCGCGCGAAGCTCGTCACAGGTAAAAACATACCTCGCCCCGCAAAAATCACAGGCGATCTCCGCATCCTCTTTGGCGAGGACCATATCGATCAGGTCCGCACGGTCAATGGTCGAGATGGCCTTGGCAAAACGCTCACGGCTGCATCTGCATTTGTACGCTACCGGATACTGCTCCGTGATGTGGTACTCGAAGCCCTTCAGCACCTGCGCAAACAGCGCCTCCGCGCCGTCCTCGTCGAGGATCGTCGTAAGCTGATCCATGAGGAAGATGTTCTCCTCAAGGCGTGTGATAAGCTCCTCCTCCGCGCCGGGCATGAGCTGTACGATAAAACCGCCCGCCGCTTTGATGGACGTGTCCGTATCCACCAGCACGCCCAGCGCACAGGCGGACGGGACTTGCTCGCTTTCCAGCAGATACGCCGTGATATCCTCGGCGATCTCACCGCTCACAAGCTCGATAGAGCCGACATAAGGCTCTTTGAGGCCGAGATCGCGGCTGACCACCAGCATACCCGCATGGCCCACGGCGCCGCCGACGTCCAGCTTGCCATCCGAACGAAGCGGCAGGTCCACAGCGGGGTTTTCCATGATGCCGCGGACATTGCCGTCCGAATCCGATACGGCGATGATCTGACCGGCCGGGCCGTCGCCCTGTACGCGGATCGTAAGGCTCGCATCCTCCTCCTTGAGCATGTTCCCCATGAGCGACGCGGCGCACAGCGTGCGGCCTATCGCCGCGGCGGCGGTCGGCGTGCAGTTGTGGATCTCACGGGCGCGCTGGATCATGCCGCGTGCATCAATGACCGCCATCTTGATATATCCATCCCCGGCTGTCGCCCGGATGATTCTGTCCATAAAAACACCTCTTATAAGCTATTCCTCCCGCGATTATACCAAATACCGCGCCCGGTGTAAAGCCGATGCCGGCCAAAGAGAAAGAAGGGGCTGTAAAAAAAGCTTCTTCTTTTTACACATCATCAAAGCTCAGCGCGTTAAGCAGGGGATCGGCATTTTCAATCAACGCAATCGCTTCTTCATAGTATGCCGTCTGCGTTTCGGCTTTAGACATGCCGCGGCGGCAGCGCGGAGCCAGCAGCGGACATTTTCTGCTGCATGCGCCGCAGATGAGCATGCCGAGAAAATCATCCAGGGAGAGGACCGTCCCGTCCTCCTGCTGAATACTTTCCGCGATCAGCGCAACCGTCTCCTCCTCTTCACGTCCGAGTATAACCAGCCGCGGCGCTTCTTTGGCAGCCTTTTGCGCTTCGATCAGCGCGTTTTGCGGGATGCTGTACGCGCCATAGACGATGCAGACAGCCGTGGCAATGCCAACGCAGGAGCGCACAACCCGATACTTAACGTCCTTCTCCGACAACTCTTCCGTCCCGAACATTTTGCGTAAGCTCAATATCGCATTATCATTCATATTTATGCCTCAATAAACTTTATAGATGACTATCGTATACAAGGATACAGCAGCAAGCAGAACATAGCAGCCAAGCTGGAACCATTTAATCCACTGCGCGATTTCCCGGTGCATCTGCTTTGCCAGGAGCCTGGAAACAGCCAGCCAGATAATGACCGGCGACAGGAACCCGGTGATCGAAAACGCCGTCCCCGCCATAATGGCTTCTGTCAGCGTGGAGACTGCGGACTGACTCAACACGACCAGAAGCGGAGCGCATGGCGTAGCCCCGCAGGCGACGCCGCTGGCAAAAAGCGCGGCCACGCCGCAGGATTCCTCATATTTCGGGGAAACGCCCGCGCAGCTTTTCCCTTGGGAATGACACGCGCCCTTGTATTTGACCTCATGGTATATCCACCGGATCGCCAAGCACACCGCGATCACCAGCACCACTATCTGTGCGATCAAATAAACGTCAACGCCGCCCGCAACGCCCCTGTTGTCAAATATCCTTCTGCCAAGACAGGCAGACAGGCCGCAGAGCGTGGCTGTCATCGCCGTCTTTCCCACAAGGAAACTGAAAACAGGCGCGGCCAGTTTCTTATGCGTAATGATATAGGACGACAGGAACGCGGAATTTGCGGAGGCCCCGCAAACGCTGCACGCGCTGCCGGCAGAGGCGGCGGCCACCATCGCCTGCAGCACCCCGCCGCTCAACGTCCGCCCCTTTCCCGCGCGATCACGGCCGCGCCAATAGCGCCATTGAACTGCGGGTGCCGAGCGATATAGATATCCCGCATCAATTCCTCCTCAAAGGCGGCGCGAATGCCCTCGTTGAGGGCGCCGCCGCCTGTCATGAGGATATCTCCGCCTTTTTCAGCCCGTTTTATCATTTTTACGATGCGTTTTGCAATGGACATATGGACGCCCGCCAGAATGTCACAGCGGTCATATTTGCGGGCTATCAGAGATATGACCTCCGACTGTGCAAACACAACACAGGTGCTGTTGATATCACAGGGCGCTTTACTCGCAAGAGATATCTCCCCGATCTTATCCACCGTCGTATCCAGGATCTGCGCTATCACCTCCATGAATTTCCCCGTACCGGCGGCGCATTTATCATTCATGGAGAAATTTTTCACCTTATAGTCGGCGTCCAGATAAATGATCTTGCTGTCCTGCCCGCCAATGTCTATGATAAGGCCCGGCCTGTACTCCTTAGGCGCGGTCAGCCTTACTCCATAGGCATGGGCGGTGATCTCCGAGATATCATCGTCCGCCACATCCAGAATCTTACGGCTGTAGCCTGTGGCCATTATGTATCCGATATCGCTTCTGTCAATATTGTTGTCCGCGCAAAGGCCGTCCAGCAGGCGTTCAGCCGCGCCATTATTATCAATCCCGGTATTGCATACCTTGGTCCCGACTACCTGATCCCCATGGATCAACGCAGCCTTAACATAGGTCGAGCCGCCATCAATACCGGCATAGTATTTATCTGACATCTGTTTTTCTGTCCTCTCTCCAGTTATCGTTTTTCAGCTTGATAAGCTCAATAAACGCCTCGATCCGAATACGGAGCTGCTCAACGTCCTCTTCGTTGTAATCGCTCTCCACCCGAATGATGGGAATTCCTTCCTTTTCCAGCGCCTGCTCCAGCAAAGGATACTCGTAATCATAGACCAGACAGCCTCGCAGCACATGATATATCACGCCCTGAGCCTGCGCCTCCTTGACCATGTGGATCACCCTGTCGATTCGCTGCTTATTTTCAGAGAAAATCGGGCATGTACACGCCCGGATATACCGGTTGGCCAGCGCGCGAAGAAGGCCCTCAAAATTCATATCCACCGGCACGACCGGATCATAAAGGCTTCTCTCCCCCATGCAGGTTTCATCGGCCACAAGGCTTCCGCCCATCTGTTCTATCAGCAACGGAATTTTGATATTCGGAAAGATGATCGGGGAGCCGGTCAGCATGATCCTCGGCCTGTTGGCTTTGGCGACATACTTCCCCTGCGCCTTTCTTTCCTCCAGTTCGTCGTTCAGACGTCTGAGATTTTCCGTCCACTCATGGACCGGCATATAAGCCGCCGCGTTCATAAGCGCCATCACATGAGTTCCCTTGATGAGCGCTTGCCGGCCCTGTTTCAGCTCTGTAAAACGAGACAGCTCGTATTGCGCCTCGCCTATCCGTTCTATGCTTTTCCAAAGCCTGCTCCAGGTAACCGTCTGCCCCGTGACCTCCTCCAGCGCGGATATCAGGCGGTAATATTCGGAAACACAGAATTCAGCGCCGTTGTCGTCCGTCCGGTTAAGCGGAAGATTCATCACATGGACATTACACTCCTGCCGGAGGATATCCACGATCTTCTTCTTACAGTCGCAGGTGATGGGAACGACCATCATGTCGCAGTCCTCATACAGCGGCAGCGTCTTCATCTCCTTAAAGCCCGCGACCGCCTTAACCAGCGGACACGCATCGCGGGGAACGGAATCCTCCCCGATCATAAAGGCAGTATAATTTCCGCTGCAAAGCTTCACCGGCATAGCCCCCGCCGCGTAGATGAGCTCCTGAGGGACCATCATGCAATATGTACCGATACAGGGAACGCCTTCTTCTTTTACGCTGCCGCCTTCCACATACACACGATCCAGCACTTCAAAAAAAGGCTCCAGCGCCGCCGGCAGCTCAGACAGCTCCTCCATTTCCCTCAAATATTTTACGGACGTATGGGAAGAACGCCTGACAAAACGCTCTCGTCTTCGGTTTTCTCTCGCGACTGCTATCTCATCTGCTTCCATCATGTTTTTCCCTCATTTTGAACGAACCTTCCCATAATGCCTCATCAGCTTTTTCCTCGATGAGGTATATATCTTCATGCCGCAGAAGGTAATCGACAGGGCGCTGTTTTCCGGGCAGCACCGAACACATTCGCCGCACATTATGCAGTCACACTCCGTGACCTTTGCTTTTTCCCGTTCCGTATAGATCGTTTTGATCCCCATCGGACAGGCCTCATAACACGCGGCACAGGCCGTACACGCCTCGCATTCCTTATGGAGCTGAAACAGCGAAAGCTTGTGGAAAAGCCCCAAAACAAAGCCAAGCGGGCAAACCGTACACCAGAACCGGCGCTTAAAAAAGCTGCCGATCACTACCCCGATCATAATAAAACCGCTGACATAAAGGCTTACCTTAAACCCTGAAAACGCCGGGGACAGCGTTTGCGCCGGGCAAATATCACAGAACTTGCCGCCCGCGAAGCAAAGCCCGATCATCAAAATCACGAACGTCCATTTGACCGGCTTCATGTAGTCGTACATTTTCTCGTTAAAGGCAATCCCTTCGATATGGAGCTTCTGCCGGATCTCATGAAAAACATCCTGCAAAAGCCCCATGGGACAGAGAAAACCGCAGATGATCCTGCCAAGCACGACCACCGAAACGGCCAGTGTCGCAAAATAGCTGAGGATCTCCCCTATCGACCGGCCAAGGAGCAAATCCAAATTCGCGAGATAGTAGCAGCTCCCGCTGACAAATTGGTTCTCGTTTTCCAACCCACAGGCCAGGATGGGAAACGTTATCTCATCGAACCATTTTCCAAAAAGATG
This sequence comes from uncultured Oscillospiraceae bacterium, assembly GCA_964406615.1. Taxonomy (GTDB): domain Bacteria; phylum Bacillota; class Clostridia; order Oscillospirales; family Oscillospiraceae; genus CAJOIG01. The sequence goes on along the minus strand of CAYOSI010000001.1, from coordinate 144,525 downwards.
CCCTCCATAGAAAACCAGGCCCCAGGTCAGGAGCATGGTACACCAGCGGACCAGCATAAATACGGAAAAGGAATGTCGTATGCCGCCAAAGCCCGCTTTTTTTCTTGCCGCATATTCTTTCCCGTACACCCTTCGTTCCACAATCCGGCGAACAAACAGGCAAAGCGCGATGCCGGCAAAGGAAACCGCGAGAATAATGATAAACGGCGTCATTGCCTGAAGATGCCGGAGCGTAAATAATGTATTGCGCTCCACACAATAAGTCAGGATGTAAAAGTCCTGATTATTCTCCGTGTAAGAAATCGTAAAGCCATTCCACGCATCCCTGGCCGACAGCTCAGTCAAAACTCCATTTTCATCCGTTGCATAACAGCTCGTATTACCGGCGGCGTCTGTTACAGGAAGCTCGGTATTGGCCAGCGGAGCGTCGTTGAAATAAACCTGGACCACCTGTCTGTAGTTGAAAAGCACCTCCAGGGGATACACCTCGCTGCCAAACGGGCACGCCTCATTTTCGTTGCTTTGTGATATCTCCATATCCGTTCTCGCCGCGATATGAAGCCGGTCCCGCACGCCATCGTTGTTATAATCACTGTACTGGAGCTTTGAGACAGCCATAAAGCTGCCGCTGTACGCATCGGTCAGGCAGGCCACATGCTCCTCAGCCATGATGGCGATCCCTTCTGTGGTCATGCCATAATACTGGATATCATCCTCGTCGATCTTATTTTCAATATTCAGACAGATCGCCGTATTATCATAGGAAAAATAAACGCCAAAATCCCCGCCCTCCGCCGGCGATGTTTCCATGGTATAGCCGGAAGCGTCCTCAACAAAGGTGTAAAATGTGAACCGCCATGAATAATATGCCATAGCCGCCAAAAGCAGGCAGAACGGTATAACCTTCCAGTATTGCAAAATTTTATTCAGAACTTTTTTCATGATTTACAGCATCCTGTGTCAGCAATTCCGCGAAGGCCTCCAGCCGGATACGAAGCTGCTCCACATCATTGTCATGATAATCCGTCTCCAGGCGGAACACGGGCAGCTTATGCGCCGAGAACAGCCGTTCCATACGTTCCAGCTCAAAATCGTATTCGATCTGCCCCTTGATGATATGAAAAATCACACCTTGCACATCGAGCGTATCGAGCAGGTGCGACGCTTGGCCGTATAGCGCATAATTACTGACAAAGGCCCCCGAACAGTCATTGCCATAAGTCCTCTCCACAAGCCCGTGAAGCAACGCCCTGCGGCCCCCTCTTATCCGCTTTGTCCCGGCAGACAGCACCTTGCCGGAAACACAGTCGCACGCGCCAAGTATGGACAACCCGCAGCTTTCCAGCAGGGCCGGCACCTTATAATTCGGAAACAGGACCGGCGAACCTATAATCAGCACGCCCGGCGCTTCCTTGTCTCGATAAGCGCGGCTTTTCAGCTCCGTTGCAAGCCTGTCAATGTTTTGCGCCCATTCTGTCAGATCCCCGGCATAAAAATAAGTATTCAGCAGAAACATCTTCAGCATCCCGCTGACAGCCGGTTCCCCGGCCAGCCCCAAGGCGGCCGCTTTGGCACGCTCCGTCTCCCGGATCGCCCGCCGCAGCTTTCCTGCCTGGCCCGGCATATGCCACGCAAGCGCCATATCCCCCATAATCACGCCCAACTGTTCCGTCAGTGACGGATAAAGCCTGGAAGGCTCCGCCTCCGGCGTGATATCTATCGGTATGACATTGCGGCCTTCCTCCCGCAGAAGATAGGCGATCTTCCTCTGGTTGTCTCCGATGATCGGTATGATAACCGGCGTTTTCTTGTCCGTTTCCTCCAAGTAGTTTTCCACATACCCCAGCATAGACCGGGATATCCAGTCGGCGTCGCGGGGAACACGGCTGTCAATGGCGGAGCCAACGGAAAAACCGCCGCCGATGACCCAATGCGGAAAGATCCGGTTCGCCCACAGCAGCTCCTCCGGAAAGCTGTCCCCCAGAATCAGAGCCTCCCTCCGTCTGTCTGTCCCGAGAAGGCCAAAATACCCTTCGGCCAAACGGAAAAAATACGTAAGCGCGTCGGGGGCGCCGCAGCACCCCCTAAGTACCTCAAACGTATTTTCAAGCTCTGACGCCAACGCTTGCGTCTGCTGCTTCATACCTTCAGTTAAGTCCAAACAACTCCATCAGCATATCGAGCTGCAAACCGGTAGCTTTCAGACCGCCGGACGCGCTGGACCAAACCGTATCGTCCAGATAAATAATGTTGAGCTCAGAATCCGCCAGCTCCGTGCCCTCAACGATCTCCTGCGCGGAGGGCTGCCCTTCCTCGGCTTCCGCAGCGTCTTTGTCAAACACAAAAACATAGTCGGGAGCGTTCTCAAGGATATACGCTGCGGTCTCGGCCGTCTGCTCGCCGCTGTCTTCCCCGCCTTCCTCGCGCTGACCACGGACGTCCTCCGATTCGTCCGAACCGCGGACATCCTCAGCCGACTCGTCCAGGCCTCCTCTGACCTCGCCGTCCAAGCCGCCGGCTTCCTCATCAAGCCCCGCTTCCTGAGACGCGCCGCCCCGGCCGCCGCCTTTGCCTTCGCCGTCCATTCCGGCATCCTCGTAAAGGCTTATAAGACCAAGATCATTCTCCAAAAACGCGCTGCCGCTGCCGCTGCCGCCAAGGCTTATGGCGCCGTTTTCCGCAGTTACCACAATAAAGGTGATCTCATTGTCCGCTGTGTACGCCTGGATCGCCTCAACCTTTTCCTGAATATCCTCCAGGTATTCTTTCGCTTCCTCCTCGCCGCCAAACAGGGCGGTGATGGCGTTGACGCGCTGCTCCAGGGAATCCAGAAGGGAGGTATCGCTGCCCGCTTCCGCAAAATAGAGCGTCGGGGCGATCTCTGTCACCGTGTCAATGCTCTTATTCTGACGGAAGCCCGCAAAGATCAGATCCGGGTTGGAATCGCTCAGCGCCTCCGCGTCCCAATCCTTAAAACCGCCAAGGTTTATATACATATCGCTCTCGTATTCGGCAAGATAATCCGGGAAGGACTGACCATGGGTAACGGCCACAACCCGGTCCCCATAACCCAGGGTATCCAGAATATCCAGCATGCCAAGATCAAACACGGCAATGGCGTTGACTTCATCCTCAATGACCGTGACGCCCAGCTCATTTTCGATCTCGACGGGATATGTAATGCCATTCCCGGCCGTCTGAGTCTCGACTGCTTCCGGTGTGGCTTCCGCCGCCGCGCCGTCATTATCCTTTGTTTCCGCCGCGCTGTTTCCGCAAGCGGTCAGCACGCTCACGGACAGCGCCGCCACAAGCAGTAATGAGAAAAATTTTTTCATTTGTTTACCTCTTTCCTTGTTTTAATATGCCAACGGCATGATTAGTTATCACTAACTCCCAGTAACAAAAAACGCAGCGCACCGAAATCCGGAAATCCCGTTATGCACTGCGTATTTTTAAAACTGACGGCACAGGACCGCTTCATCACGGAACGGTCAAGCGCCATAGCATAACCAAAAGAAATTATACATGACTAACCGAACGCTTTCTACTCCAAACGGCTACTCTTCTGCTCCAAAAAGACACTTTTGCCGGATTTTCTCATGCTGCTTCTGTACTCGCTGGGGGACATCCCCATCACTTCTTTAAACGCTTTTGAGAATTTACTGCTGTTTCCATACCCAAACGCATGGGCAATGTCAGAAACCGCCTGGTCAGTGGTCTTTAGGCAAAGCGCCGCGGCCCCCATCTTGTAGGTCTTAATATAAGCATATACAGGCTTTCCGTATACGCTGTATATGCTCTTCTTCAGCCAAGTGGGCGATACATAGAACTCTGCGGCCAGCCGTTCAATTGTCAGGCGTGCATTTAAATGTGCGCCCAAAAACGCGCTGACCCGTCTGGCAAGCTCCATCTGCGCTTTGGAACAGGAGCGCTGCTCCGCCTGGGAAAGACCGGGCTCCAGACCATTCAGGAAAAGAAGCAGCTCCAGTATCTTCACCTTGAAATATCCTTTTCTGGCTTCCTCGGGAACGGAATAAAGCTCTGAAAAAATATGCTCCAGCCTTGGCGTTGACCGCATAATAAAATGCCTTTCTCCGCCGCAGAATTTTGTCAAAAGCGCTGCCGGGCTGACCTCTATCTCCGCCAAAATACAGGACAGGCAGCGGGGCGCCGCCCCAGGGTCTATGATAACGGAAATACCATGATAATACTGTGTGGGGCAATAGACCTCCGCCTCCTGAGCGGTTTGATGGACAGACATATCCCCCTTGGATACATAAAAGAACCGTTCGCCCGCATCATATTCAAATCGGCCCTCACGGCAATGCGTGATTTCCAGCAGATTCGGCGGATACGCAGGCGGGAACCTGTATTTACGCGCGTGTACCTCCTTATAGATCAGCCAGATGCCGGGAAAAACAGGGTATTCCGTTATAACAAGCTCTCCATCCTCATTTTTCACCTGGTATGCTATACATTCTTCATTCTCAAACAAAACGGCCGCGTCATTGTCCCGCGTACCGTCGCACAATTTCTCTTTCATCGCCTGTTTTCCTTGCCTGTCCGCTTTTACCAAGCCAATAGTTAGTTATAACTAATCACACTATAACATACACGCTCCCCGTTTGTCAAACCTACCGCGCGGCCTCCCCTTACTCCGGGTAATGCAGAACGCCCTCCCGGACACGAGAACCGTCCATGCGGGCAAGCCCGTCCAGGTCCCGGAGCTTCCGGAATTTAAGGCGTTTCGCACCATGGGCACCTATCGTTATAAGACGCCCGTGGAGCGTGCCGCCTTCCGGGCGCAGATCGAGACAGGCGCTCCCCTTCCCACGCCCCCTGGCTTCAGTTTATCAAAAAGAGCCGGTCAGTCGAACAGCGTTGTCCAGCTCTCCGCGCGGCAGGCCTCCATGCACATGGCAATCTGCCGCGCGTTGTTTTTTCCCTCCGCCAGCTTTGGCAGCTCATCCAGGCCAAAATACCGGCTCTCCACCGTTTCAATATTTTCCCGAAACTGCCCGCCCAGCACAGAGCATTGCACAAAAACCTTGCATATCCTGTAGGGAAACACCACCGGGTTGTGCCGCTCCCTGTCCAAAATGGCAATGATCCTGTCGGCAGAGACATCCAGCCCGGCTTCTTCCTTTACTTCCTTGACCGCGTTTTCTCCTACGGACAAGCCTACCTCCACCCAGCCGCCGGGCATAGACCAGGTGCCGTTGTTCTCCTTTACGAGAAGTATCTTATCGTCCTTCACGATGGCCGCCCGGGTGTCCAGCTTCGGCGTCTGATAGCCCACCTCCCCGCAGAATAACTCCTTTACCTTGTCTAGCGGGATGTCCGATTGATAGCTCATCATCTCTGCGGCGATATCCCGGATGCGCTGATACCGCGCCGCGTCAAATTTATCCTTCCCATAATACAGCCCCGCCTGCGCAATACCTTGCAGCTCAACAGCCCATTCCAGCCATTTCTCGCTTCTTTCCATTCGTCCGCTCCTGTTTTTGATCTGTCATAAGCATTATAGCATACAGCCGCCAAATAGCAAAACGCAGGCTTCTGAAGCCTCTTGACTTTCCTAGAACCGCAGATTATAATATTTTCCAAAGATTAGGCTATACTAACTTTTAAGACAAATATTCAAGGAGGTCATTTTATGTCCCTTATCAACAAGGAAGTCAATGATTTTACCGTGCAGGCGTTTGTAAACAACGCTTTCCAGCCCGTTTCCAAGGCCGACATTTTAGGCAAGTGGAGCGTATTTTTCTTCTATCCCGCCGACTTCACCTTTGTCTGCCCCACCGAGCTGGAGGACCTTGCAAACAAGTATGAGCAGTTCAAAGCCATCGGCTGCGAGATCTACTCTGTCTCCTGCGATACGCACTTTGTCCACAAGGCCTGGCATGATGCCTCCGACCGCATCAAGAAGATCCAGTATCCCATGCTGGCCGATCCGACCCATGCGCTGGCAAAGGATTTTGACGTGCTGATCGAGGCGGACGGACTGGCAGAGCGTGGAACCTTCGTGGTCAATCCCGAGGGCAGGATCGCCGCTTATGAAGTCAACGCGGGCAATGTTGGCCGCAACGCGGACGAACTGTTTCGCAAGGTGCAGGCCCTTCAATTTGTGGCGGAACACGGCGACGAGGTCTGCCCGGCCAAGTGGCAGCCCGGCGCGGAGACTCTGAAGCCCAGCCTGGACCTGGTGGGCTTGCTGTAAGCTATGGCATATAATTCAGAGCATCTGTATGATGTGGTCATCGTCGGAGGCGGTCCCGCCGGCCTTACCGCCGCGCTGTATCTGGCCCGGGCCCGTTACCGGGTCCTGGTCGTGGAAAAGGATCACTTCGGCGGTCAGATCACGATAACCTCCGAGGTCGTAAACTATCCCGGCGTGGAACGCACCAGCGGCTCTGCCCTGACCGAAACCATGCGGAAGCAGGCCCAGAACTTCGGCGCGGAATTTTTGCTGGCCGAGGTGGAAGGCTTATCCATGGAGGGCGACGTTAAAACCGTGCGGACCAGCCGGGGCGAGCTTCACTGCTTCGCCATCCTTCTGGCTGCCGGCGCGCACCCCCGCATGGTGGGCTTTAAAGGCGAAAGGGAATTCCAGGGCCATGGCGTGGCCTACTGCGCCACCTGTGACGGCGAGTTTTTCACAGGCAAAGATGTGTTCGTGGTGGGCGGCGGCTTTGCAGCCGCAGAGGAAAGCGTATTTTTGACCAAATATGCCCGCCATGTGACGGTTCTGATCCGCGGAGACGATTTTTCCTGCGCCCAAGCCACGGCGGAAGCGGCCCGCAGCCATGAAAAGATCACCGTTCTTCCCCATACCCAGGTCGAAGAAGTATCCGGGGACTCCGCACTGCGTTATCTCCGCTATCGGAACACCGCCACCGGCCAGGTGACGGAATACCGTCCGCCGGAGGGGGACACCTTTGGCGTGTTCGTTTTTGCCGGCTACACGCCGGCTACAGAGCTGATAAAGGGCCTGGCGGAACTGAATGAGCAGGGCTATGTCCTCACAGACCGCAGCCAGCGCACCAGCGCGGAGGGCCTGTACGCCGCCGGAGACGTCTGCGTTAAGCCGCTGCGTCAGGTAGTCACTGCGGTAGGCGACGGGGCTCTGGCAGCCACGGAGCTGGAACGATATGCGGCGGAAATGCAGCAGAAAACCGGGCTGCATCCGAAACAGCCAGAGCCTATGGAGCAGTCCTCCCCCGCTCCTGCCGCAAGCAGCGCTGCGCCGGAGAAAACAGACGGCCCCTTCTCTGCCGATGTGGCGGCGCAGCTTCAAACCGTATTTGGCAAAATGGCCAGCGCTCTGCGCCTGCGCCTGTATTTAGACGAGCGTCCCATTTCAGCGGAATTGCGCGATTATATGGAGGCTCTTGCCAAGCAGACGGACAAGCTCTCGGTAGAGATCGCCCAAGACGCGAAAGCTATACCCGATCTGCCCTGCGTTCAGGTATGCCGCGAGGATGGAAGCTGGACGGGACTGTCCTTCCATGGCGTACCCGGCGGCCATGAGTTCACCTCATTCGTCCTGGGACTCTACAACGCCGCGGGCCCGGGACAGCCGCTGGACGCGGAAACTTTGTCTCAGATACGCGCCATCACCCATCCAGTCCAGATGAAGGTGCTTGTGTCCCTTTCCTGTACCATGTGTCCTGAGCTTGTGACTGCGGCACAGCGAATGGCCGCGGAGAATCCCGGCATTACTGCCCAGGTCTATGATCTGAATCATTTCCCGGCGCTCAAGGATCAATACAAGGTCATGAGTGTCCCCTGCCTGGTCGTCAACGACACGCAAGTCTCTTTTGGAAAAAAGAGTATTCGTCAGGTGATTGATCTGGTTTCATCTGTCTAACGCGCTGAAAAGGCATGCAGTCAGTGTGGCTGTATGCCTTTTCAGCCTGTCAAAGAAGCATATAAGCGCCTCCGTTTCCGGTATAATAGAGGAAGAAAAGACGGATACACGCCCTGGGATTATGAGTACGACCCGGTCAATAACCAGCATATTTGTCCACGGGACGGTGTTTTGCGGCATACGGCAACCAAGAGGGCAAGCTTAAATTCGCTGCCATGAATCTCAAAAAAACTGGCAATTTGGAGTTAGAATACTCCTTCGCTTTCTTCACTTTTCGCCTTCTTCCCCTATTGCACGAAAACCCCTGTTCTCGCTTTTGAGAACGGGGGTTCTTTGACAGGCTGGGAAAGAGCCGTCCATTCGGACGGCCCTTTCCGGAATATGCGATTAGTTGGAGGCTTCACCGCTGGCAGCCGCAGCCAGCGGGCTGACGGTGAAGCTGCCGTCAGCATTCTCGGTAACGGTACCGATGATGGTGCTCGTCGCGTCCACGGTAAGCTCCGCCACGGTACACTCCTCAGTGACCGTCCAGACGGACCCCTCGGTCAGCGTGATGTAGGCAAAACCCACCGCTTCGTCTCCCATCTCGCCGGAGGTGGCCAGGCTGGGATCGGCGTAGATAACCGTGCCGGTCCACTCGGAATTCACGAGCGTGGCGTTCACGGCGTTGGTATCCTTCGGGCCAACATAGAAGTCGCCCACGAGCTCGCAGGTTTCGTCGGAAGCGCCGGTCACGTCCCACTTGGTCCGGCTGTTTTCATTGACAAAGGTGACGTTCAGCTTGCCGCCGTTCTCCGCGGAGGCGATGAGGTTATCCGCGGGGGTGTAGATCTCCTTCTCCTCCTCGGTCAGGCTGTTCCACCACACGGACTCGACGCCGTAGTTTTTGTAGTTGTCATTCGTCAGCAGGCAGGAATCGACGTTCACGACCGCGGGAGAGCCGTCGGAGTAGATGACCGCGAACTTGTTGCCGCCCGAATAGCCGGGGGTCTTGGAGCGGTCAAGGTACCACCAGGTGATGCCGCCCGCGTTATAGTGCGGGCTGTTCGCCGGGTCGATGAAGATGTTCATGCTGGAGCCATAGTCGTTGCCCTCCTCGACGATGTACTGATACAGCGCCTCGTCGGCACGGGTCAGGTAATCGGCATAGGATTCGTCGGCGCCCTGCGGCTCGATGCCGGCCTCAGCGCCAATCTCCGCGATGAACTCATCGGGAGAGCCGACGACATAGGCGTCCTCCTCCGCCTGGGCGTCATAGCTGGCCGCGATGCGGCTGTTCCGGACCCAGAGCCCAGCATCCTCGGTGTTGGTGTTGCCGGAGGCGCGGACCTTCAGGCCCATGCAGCCCTGCAGACGGCAGTTGAAGGCGAAGCCGTAGCCGGCAGAGGCGGAGCAGAGCGCCGCGTCGAGGTTGGAGGTGCAGTCGGAGTTGAATACATAGACCCAGCTCTCGGAGTAGCCGATGGTGTAAACACCCGCAGAGCGCAGGCCATAGCACTTCGTAACGACCTGGTTCGCCACGATGGTGCCGCCGCCCTTATCGGTGGCGAGCGCTGTACCGGCATCCAGGCCGGACACAATGACGGTCACATCGTCGGGATGCTCGTTCAGCACAAGGATATTGCTGCCGTCCTCGTCCTGCCCCATGGCGGCATAGGCGTAATCGGGAATCTCCGTCGCCTCGGGGTCGACGATGTTCACGGAACCGTCCTCGTTAATGAGGTTCGTGCCCTCGGTGTTCAGGATGATCTGACCGCCCTGGGAGACATAGGGGCCGTGACCGCCGGAGGAGGCGGAAAAGATATCGCCGCCCTGAATGATCGCCAGTCCGCGGCCGGTGGCGTAGATGGAGTTGTTGCGGCCCAGGATCTGGGGCTGGTTCAGGCGCAGGATGGATGTGTCGTAGTGGATGTCGCTCGTCGCGATCTTGCCTTCGGTGCCGCCGTCAACATGGACCTGGGAGCCGACGCCGTAGAAGTTGCCGGACTCAGACGGGCCGCGCCCGCTGGTGTAGCAGTACACGATCAGGTCGTCGATGGTATACTCGCCAAGTCCCTGCGCGAATACGGACGCATGGTCCACATTGTCCGCGGAGTAGACGAGCTGACCGTCCAGCACAGAGCCGTCATCCGAAGTCGCGTCCACCATTTTGTAAAGATAGGTGCAGTACATGATGATCGTGCCGCGGGACGGGCCGGAGGTAATGTTGGCATAGTAGTTATGCAGGCGGATGATGTCATAGTCCCTGCCGTAGACAAGGCCCTGCGTCTCGTACATGCCGTTGATGACCTCCGCCTTGGTCAGGTACTCGACCTCGGTGGCCTGGGAGGAATAGACCTCCTCATACAGGCTCTCGCCGTTTTTATAGTAAACACCGGTGGAAACGCCCAGCGCGTGGACGTAGTCCGTGACGGAGGCGTTGGGGTCCTCGACCTTATACAGGTCGTCGGGCAGCTCGGCGCCGTCCGCTGCCGCGCCGGGGAGGATCTCCGTGTAGGCATAGCTCGTGCCGCTCGTGGAGAAGGTGCGGCTTTCCTTCTCTCCCTCGGCCAGCTCGGTAAAGACCGCGTCGATGCCGGCGGAGGCGGCGGAGAAGGTGTAATTAAAGGTATAGTCCTGCACGAAGTCCGTGACCTCGGTGGTCCGGCCGTCCACGGTGATCGAGGCGATCTTGTAGCCCTCCGCCGCGCTGACGGTGATGGCCGTGGAAAGGCCGTAGATATCCGCAGGGACCACGTAGGTGCCGGCGGGCGTGATGGAGCCGTTTTCCGTGTTCGCCACGACAAACGGCGTGCAGCCGGCGATGTCCCGGACCTCCTTGCCGTTCAGCGCGGCGGAGGCCGCCGCGGAAGAGCCGGCCTCGGTGATGACATAGCCGGAGCAGCTCAGCCAGGGAGCGTCGGAGACGTCCACGGACGCCGGGATGACCCACGCGACGGTGTCATTGAAATCATGAATGGATGAGTCGGCAATATAGCCCAATTCCTCCGGGAACAGGACCCAGGAGCCGTTGAGCTTGTTGTTCGACATGACCGCCCCGCCGTTGCCGAGAGCGTCGACCGTCTGGCCCGCCATCCAGCCGGGCAGCAGCACGACCATTTCGCTCTTGACGCTCTGGGGCGCCTGGATGACGGTGATGACGCCGTCCTCGACGGTGTACATCCAGCCGCTCTGCTCGGCGGTGATCGGGCCAGAAAGCTCGACTACCGGGGGCTCCGTGGTCTCACCGGACGCTTCGCCGCTTGCAAAAGCGGACACGCCCGGCACGAGGACCATCACAAGGGCTAAAAGGACACTCAGAAGCTTCTTCATATGGCATTCCTCCTTATTTCTGTTTACCTTGGAATTATACCACGGTTTTCTGTGAAAGAATTTACAGGTCAGCAACATAATGATTACTAAAATGTAATATTCCCGGAGGCGGACCTCCGGGAACGGAATATTCTGGTTTTACGCTTCCGCGGCCATCGCGTCGAGAATCCGCTTGTGAATCTCCGGATAGCTTCGTTTCAGGGAGATGATATGCCCCTCGGCGTCGAGGAAGCCGTGCCGGCTCTCCCCCAGCGTGCAGAGCTCCCCGGTATCCAGCTTCGTGATCCGGTACAGCATCGTCAGCTTCAGGCCGGTATATTCCGCGATGCGGCACTCGATCAGCACCTGCTCGTTGAAGCGCACCATCGCCTTGTACTCCGTCGAAATGCCGAGCACCGGGCAGTAAACGCCCATGCTCTCCATCTTCTCATAACCAAAGCCGATCTGCTCCATGATATCCACGCGGGCCTCCTCCATCCAATGGACGTAGTTGGCGTGGTGGATGATCCTCATCTGATCGGTCTCGTAGTAGTTGGCAAGCCGCACATACGGCTTCACCCGCATCGGAGCGGCTTCTTCAAAGGTGATCCTTTTATGTTCTCTCATAGCTTTTTCTCCCCGGATGAAAAGGCCGCGCCGAAACCGGCACGGCCATGCATTGTCAGAAGCGATCCTCCCGCAGACGGCTTTCCGGCTGACGGCCCCAGTTGACCTTGGGTTCCTTCTTCGCCAGGAGCTTTCCGATGTTCCCGCGGTGACGCCAGAGGATGAATAGGAACGTGATCATCACCAGCACGCCCGCAAGCCCCTTCATCTGCTCCGCCTCCACGAAGATCCACGTTGCGAGCATGCCCGTGAAGCCGCCGCAGAGGCTCGCAAGAGACAGGAACTGGCTCAGCGCCAGCACCGCGACGAATACCGCCGTCACGAACAGGCCGACACGCCAATCCGCCAGCCACAGCGCGATGAACAGGCAGGTAAAGCCCTTGCCGCCGCGGAAATTGCGCTGGATCGGATAGATATCGCCCAGCACGACGCAGAAGCCCGCGAAGAGCTTCCCGATGACCGGGAACCCGCCTTCGCCGCCGGGGATCTTCATCAGCAGTCCGCCGATGATGACGGCGACCGCCGCCTTGACCGCATCGCCGAGAACGACCGCGAAGCCCCATTTCCGGCCGAAATGACGCACAAAGGTGTTGTAGCCGACGACACGTCCCGGCCGGGAGATGTCCTTGTGGAAAATATACCTCGCCAGAAGAATCGGGCTCGACAAAGTGCCGAGCGCATATGACACGGCGGCGATGAGGATCAGAAGCAGAGCTGTCATTCCTTGTCTCCTTTCTGTCGGATCGTGATCCGGACCGGCGTTCCCTCCAAGCCAAAGGCAGCGCGGATACGGTTTTCGATATAGCGCTGATAGGAAAAATGGAACAGTTCCTTGCTGTTGCAGAAAATCACGAAATGCGGCGGCTTGACGCTGGTCTGGGTCATGTAGTAGACCTTCAGACGGCGGCCCCGGTCCGTGGGCGGCTGCTGCCGCGCCTGCGCGTCGGCAAGGACGTTGTTGAGCATGCCGGTGGTGATGCGCATACTGGCCTGCTCATTCACGAAGTTTACCAGTTCAAATATACGCTCCGCGCGCTGTCCCGTCAAGCAGGAGATGAACAGGACCGGCGCGTACGGCATGAACGACAGGTCGCGCTGCACCTCTTTGCGCATACGCTCCATCGTGTTGGTGTCCTTCTCGATCAGGTCCCACTTATTCACGACGATGATGCTCGCCTTCCCGGCCTCGTGGGCCAGTCCTGCGATCTTGGTGTCCTGCTCGGTGACGCCCTCGCGCGCGTCGATCATGATAAGACACACGTCGCTGCGCTCGATGGCCATCTGAGCGCGCAGGACGGAAAATTTCTCCACGCGCTCGTTCACCTTTGACTTGCGGCGGATGCCGGCGGTGTCGATAAAGAGATATTTTCCGAATTTGTTCTCAACGGGCGTATCCACCGCGTCGCGGGTCGTGCCGGGCATGTCCGCCACGATGACGCGCTTTTCGCCCAGAATATGGTTGATGAGCGAGGATTTGCCGACATTGGGCTTTCCGATGACCGCGACCTTGATGCGGTCGACGTCCTCCTCGAACGCCTCCTCCGGCGGAAAATGCGCCACGCAGGCGTCTAGGAGGTCCCCGGTGCCGTGACCGTGTACGGCGGAGACCGCGATGGGGTCGCCGAGGCCGAGGTTGTAGAACTCATAGATCCCCGGGTCGTTCGGACCGATGGCGTCCATCTTGTTGACCGCCAGCACGACCGGCTTGCCGCAGCGCTGGAGCATGTCCGCCACATCCTGATCGGCGGCGGTGATGCCGGTCCCGATCTCCGTCACAAGGACGATGACCGTGGCCGCGTCGATCGCCATCATGGCCTGTTCGCGCATAAAGAGAAGGATCTCATTGTCGGTGTTCGGCTCAATGCCGCCGGTATCGACGATGTCAAATTTGCGCCCCAGCCACTCGCATTCCGCGTAAAGACGGTCGCGGGTCACGCCGGGCGTGTCCTCCACGATGGAGAGACGCTGTCCGACCAGCCGGTTAAACAGGTGGGATTTCCCCACATTGGGCCGGCCGACGATCGCCACGAGAGGTCGCTGCATATGGCTCCGCCTCCTTTCTGTTCATTACAGATAACACGCTAGGGACGACTTTCGCCGTCCCGAAAATTTTTCTTAATTTGCAAAAAAGGGAGGAAATTTCAGGTTTCCCTCCCCCGTTTTTGCTCACTCAGCAGCATCCGCCGCGACGACCTCGCGTCCGTTATACACGCCGCAGGAAGGGCACGCACGGTGCGGCATATGATACTCGCCGCAGTTGGGGCAGGCAACCAGCTTGGGAAGCTTCAGCTTCCAGACGCTGGAACGTCTTTTGCTCTTTCTGGCGTGGGATACTTTTCTTTTAGGGACTGCCATGGCTCACACCTCCTGTATATCATCCAATAGCTGCGCAAGAGCAGCCATTCTTGGATCGGTTTGTTTGCGACAACCGCAGGGTCCGTCGTTCAGATTCTTGCCGCAGACGCCGCACAGGCCCCTGCAATCCTCCCGGCACAGGAATTTCTGGTCCATGTTCAGGATAACGCAGGCCTCCAGCGCGTCGGTCACGTCGATGCCGTCCCCGTCCAGCGGGAACAGGTCGCCATAATCGTCCTCGTCGGGATCGGCCTTCAGCGTGGCTCGTACAGGGACGGTGAGGACCTGGGGGAACTCCGTGGTGCAGCGATCGCAGCGGACGGTCATGTCCGCTTCCACAATGGCGGTCAGCTCCAAAATCCCCGCGGTATTTTTCACCTCGCCGGAGGCTGTCACCGGCCCGTCAAAGCGGACAAGAGCCGGAAACGCAAGCCGTTCGCGGTCAAGCTCGCACCGAAACGGAACCCGTCCGCCCGGCACCTCGATTATCTCGTGCAGGTCAAGAAACATAGCGATAACCTCATACAGTCGCCAAAGTATTATAAAATACCCGCGACTTATTGTCAACCAGAATTTTTCATGATATGATGCCGATATGAGAGAATTTTTTGTTACAAGAAACGACGCGGGACAGCGGCTCGACCGCTTCGCCGCCAAATGCGCCCCCAAGCTTCCTTCCTCCCTCCTGCAGCGCTACTTCCGCACAAAGGACATAAAAGTCAACGGTCACTGGGCCAGGCCCGACGTCCGGCTCGCGGAGGGCGACGCCGTGCGGCTGTATGTGCCGGAGGAATTCTTCGGCGCGGCGGAGCGGCGGGACGAGTACGGCTGGCTCCGGAGCCTGCGCCCTAAATTGGATATAGTATATGAGGACGAAAACCTCCTCCTTGTGAACAAGCGCCCGGGCGTGCTGTGCCACGCGGCCGGGGACTGGTCCGCCGATACGCTCATCGCCCATATCCAGGCGCATGCCTACCAGGCCGGACAGTGGGACCCCGCCCGGGAAAACAGCTTCGCGCCCGCTCTGTGCAACCGCATCGACCGCGGCACGGGCGGCATCGTCATCGCCGCCAAGACCGCCGAAGCCCTGCGCATCCTGGACGACAAGATCCGCTCCCGCGAGATCGACAAGGAATATCTCTGCGTCTGCCTCGGCACGCCCGAGCCGCCCAGCGGCACGCTGACCGACTGGCTTTTCAAGGACGCGGTCAAAAATCAAGTGTTCGTCAAGCCCCGGCAGGAGCCGGGCGCGAGCATAGCCGTCACGGACTACGCCGTCCGCGCCAGCCGGAACGGCCTGTCCCTCGTGGAATGCCGTCTGCACACCGGACGAACGCATCAGATCCGCGTGCAGATGGCCCATGCCGGGCACCCGCTCCTCGGCGACGGCAAATACGGCGTCGAGAAAGTGAACCGACGGTACGGCGAGAACCGCCAGCTCCTCTGGAGCTATCAGCTCACGTTTTCTTTCACCGCCGGCGCGGGCGCTCTGCAATACCTGAACGGACGGCGCTTCACGGTCGAAAACGTGCCGTTTGTCGGGAAATACTTCCCCGACGCCCCGTCAAAGCGCTAGTTTCTGTTACTTTCTGTCATAATTCGAGTTTCCTATTGACAAAATTTTCGGCGCTTGCTAAAATGAGCCGTCTCAATTGGAAATATCGAAAGAGTCTTTCCAAAGCAGGATGCGACCGCCGCTTTTCCGGAAGCGGCCAAGGCCAGACGGACAGCCGGGTCGAATGCCGATTTCCCGCCCGCGTGCGGTGGCAGCTTCTGTTGCCTTATTGATTGAGTTAGAAGCTCAAGTTTTATAAGTTGGTATACTTAAAACCAGTGCCTTGGGGCATACAAACTTGTGAAATGGTCAATAAGAGTAGTAAAAGTAATCTTTGCTATATAGACTCTAAAACCCATTGGGATCATGAATACCGCGGATCGTCTGTGTCTGTATTATTATCCGCGGGCCGATATCCGATCATACAAGTGGAGTATGCTGCGGCATGCTCCACTTTTTACGTGTTCCGGAGAGAAGCCATGAAGAAGATCATCGAGCTCAGAGACATCACAAAATCCTATGACGGCGAGGTCGTTCTGAACCATATCAGCCTCGACATCTACGACAACGAGTTCATCACGCTGCTCGGCCCCTCCGGCTGCGGCAAAACCACCACCCTGCGTCTGATCGGCGGCTTTGAGACGCCGGATTCCGGCGATGTTATATTCATGGGCGAGCGGATAAACGACGTCCCCGCTCACAAGCGGAACGTGAACACCGTCTTTCAGCGGTACGCGCTCTTCCCCCACCTGAACGTATTTGAAAACGTCGCCTTCCCCCTGCGCGAGAAGAAAGTACCCAAGGCCGAGATCGAGCGGCGCGTGGAGGAAATGCTCTCCATGGTCGCGCTCAAGGGCTTTGAAAAGCGCAGCGTCACCCGTCTTTCCGGCGGCCAGCAGCAGCGCGTCGCCATCGCCCGCGCCCTCATCAGCCGTCCGCAGGTGCTGCTCCTCGACGAACCGCTCGCCGCGCTGGACCTCAAGCTGCGCAAGGATATGCAGCAGGAGCTGAAAAATATCCAGAAGGCCACCGGCATCACCTTCATCTTCGTCACGCACGATCAGGAGGAGGCGCTGTCCATGTCCGACACCATCGTCGTCATGTCCGAGGGCCGGATCCAGCAGATCGGCACGAGCGTCGACGTGTACAACGAGCCGGAAAACGCTTTCGTCGCGGACTTCATCGGCGAGTCGAACATCCTCGACGGCGTGATGATAAAGGATTACACCGTCAGCTTCTCCGGCCAGATCTTCCCCTGCCTCGACGCCGGCTTCGCCCCGAACGAGCCGGTCGACGTGGTCGTCCGTCCGGAGGACGTCGATATCGTCGCGCCCGAAAAGGGCATGCTGCAGGGCGTCGTCACCTCCGTCACCTTCATGGGCGTTCATTACGAGGTCATCGTGGACATCGGCGGCTTCAAGTGGATGATCCAGACCACCGATTTCGTGGACGTGGACGAGAAGATCGGCCTGTATATCGAGCCGGACGCCATCCATGTGATGAAAAAGAGCGAATACTCCGGTATGTTCGGCGACTATTCCTCCTTCTCCAACGAGCTTGACGAGCTCTCCGACGCGGAAGCCGAGGCCGACGAATGAGGACCGCCGCCGTCAAAC
Source organism: uncultured Oscillospiraceae bacterium (assembly GCA_964406615.1). Lineage (GTDB taxonomy): Bacteria > Bacillota > Clostridia > Oscillospirales > Oscillospiraceae > CAJOIG01. The sequence continues at coordinate 127,211 of CAYOSI010000001.1, read as the reverse complement.
CGAAAAAGCGCGGCGTCTCCCTGTATGACCTCGCGCTCGCGCCCTACTCCGTGTGGGCCGTGCTGTTCATCATCGTGCCGCTCATCTTTGTCGCCTACTATGCCTTCACAGACGACAGCTTCCGCTTCACCACGGCGAATATCTCCCGCTTTTTTACCGCCACCTCCAGCGTGACGGACGACGCCGGCGTGACGCAGGAGGTCCGCACCTACCTGCTGATCTTCTGGCGCTCGCTGAAGCTTGCCATTCTTTCGACCGTCATCTGCCTTCTCGCCGGCTACCCCATTGCCTACATCATCGCGCGGGCAAGCCCCAAGGCGCAGAAGCTCATGATAACCCTCATCATGATCCCCATGTGGATGAACTTCCTCATCCGCACCTACGCATGGATGACCATTTTGCAGGACACGGGCATCTTCAACCGCTTCATCGGCCTGTTCGGCCTGCCTCCCGTCCACATCATCGGCACGGAGGCCGCCGTCGTCATCGGCATGGTGTACGATTATTTCCCGTACATGATCCTGCCTTTGTACTCCATCATGGCCAAGATGGACACACGCCTGTTTGAGGCCGCGCGTGATCTCGGCTGCTCGAACCTCGGCGTTCTGCGCCGGGTGATCCTGCCGCTGAGCACGCCGGGCATCCTCTCCGGCGTCACGATGGTGCTCATCCCCTCGATCAGCACCTTCTATATCTCGCAAAAGCTCGGCAACGGCAAATTCTTCCTCATCGGCGACGCCATCGAGGGGCAGTATCTTTCAAACAACCTGCACTTTGCCGCCGCCATCGCGTTTATTATGATGATCGTGCTGCTTGCCGCCATGGCGCTCATGCGCCGTCTCACCGACAAGCGCGTTTACGGAGGCGGCTGACATGAAAACGGCGTCAAAAATCTATACCGCGCTGGTGTTCGTCTTTCTGTTTGCGCCGATCGCCATCCTGCTGGTCTTTTCCTTCAACGAGGCCAAAAGCCTCTCCGTGTTCTCCAGCTTCTCCCTGAAATGGTACCGGGAGCTTTTCCGCGACAGCGACACCCTCACGTCCGTGAAAAACACGCTCCTCCTCGCCGTGTCCGCCTCCGTCATCTCCACCATCATGGGCACGGCCGCAGCCGTCGGCATCAACAAGCTGCGCAGCCGCTTCCTCCGCTCCGCGATGGACTCCGTGACGGACATCCCCATGACGAACCCGGACATCATCACCGGCATTTCCCTGATGCTCATGTTCGTTTTCGTCGGCGGACTGTTCGGAACGCGCACCAGTCTGAGCTTCTGGACGATGCTCATCTCGCACATCACGTTCTGCCTGCCGTACGTCATCCTGCAGGTGCTGCCGAAGCTGCGCCAGATGGACCCCGCCCTGCCGGAGGCCGCCATGGACCTCGGCTGCACGCCCCTCAAGGCGTTTTTGAAGGTGGAGCTGCCGGAGATCATGCCCGGCATCGTGACCGGCCTCATCATGGCCTTCACCCTGTCGCTCGACGACTTCGTCATCAGCTACTTCACGCAGGGCAACGGTTTCCAGACCCTGCCCATCCGCATCTACAACATGACCAAGAAAACCGTCACACCGAAGATGTACGCTTTGGCCACCATCATTTTCTTCGTCATACTGGCTCTGCTGCTCATCTCGAACCTGATCGACAAGGACGAGACCGGGAAGCAGTCCTGACAATAGAATGCATTACGGATCCCAGGAGGTCAAACTCATGAAAAAGATGCTTTTCCTTCTCCTCGCATGCGCGCTGCCGGCAGCCGCGCTCCTGTGCCTGACCGGCTGCGGCTCGTCCGATACGCTCACGCTCAACGTTTACAACTGGGGCGAGTATATCTCCGACGGCTCCGAGGGCACCCTCGACACCATCGCCGCCTTTGAGGACTGGTACGAGCAGACCTACGGCGCAAAAGTCCGGGTCGTCTACGACACCTATGACAGCAACGAGACGATGTACAGCCGCATCAGCAGCGGCGCCGTCAACTACGACGTCGTCATCCCCTCCGACTACATGATCGCGCGCATGGCGGCCGAGGGACTGCTCCTGCCGCTGAACTTCGACAATATCCCCAACTACCAATACATCAACGACAGCTTCCGCGGCCTGTTCTATGACCCGGACGACGTCTACTCCGTGCCCTACACCTACGGCATCGTCGGCGTCATCTATAACGCCAACGTCGTGGACGCGGCGGACGCACAGGGCTGGGACCTTCTGTGGAACGAGAAATACGCCGGCCAGATCCTCCAGTTCAACAACTCCCGCGACGCCTTCGGCACCGCCATTTACAAGCTCGGCCTCGACGTGAACGGTACGGACCACGCCGTATGGGACGCCGCGCTCGACGAGCTTCTCGCCCAGGCCCCGCTCGTGAAGAGCTATGTCATGGACGAGATCTACAACATGATGGAGTCCGGCGAGGCCGCGGTCAGCTCCTACTATGCCGGCGACTACTTTACGATGGTCGACGCACAAGCCGATGACGTCGATCTGCAGTTCTACTATCCTGATCCCACCAACTACTTTGTCGACGCCATGTGCATCCCCACCTGCTGCCAAAACCAGGAGCTGGCGGAGATCTTCATCAACTATATGCTCTCCGAGGAGCCGGCCATCGCAAACGCCGAGTATATCTGGTACGCCAGTCCCAACTCCCTCGTCTACGAAAACGAGGGGTACCTCGACGAGATCGGGGAGGACGCCAGGGCGATCCTCTACCCCGACGTCGAAAACTTCTCCGCCAATTTCAACGCCTACGCCTATCGGAACCTCGACGCCGATACGCTCGGCTACATCAACACCCTCTGGGAGACCCTCAAAATCAACTGATCCGAACCCATATGACTGCCGCCGCGGAGAAGCTCCGCGGCGGCTTTTTGAATTTTCTGTAAAGTTCTACACCGCCTTATTGCCCGCGATGTTTCAATGTGTTATATTAGGCTGAAAGCAACTTATGTAACCCTTTTTATCGGAATCCGAGGTCTTGCTCATGTCAAAATTCAGCGTCCGCAAACCGCTGACTGTCTTTGTGGCTGCTCTGGCGGTTCTCATTCTGGGCATCGTCGCATTCGTGAAGATGACGCCCGACCTGCTTCCCAATATGGACTTCCCCTATGTCGTCATCATGACGACCTACCCCGGCGCAAGTCCGGAAACCGTTGAGGAGGAGGTCTCCAAACCGCTCGAGCAGTCCATGTCCACACTCGAGCACATCGTATCCGTATCCTCCACCTCCAGCGAGAACGTCTCCATTGTGACGCTGGAATTTGAAGAGGACGTCAATATGGACACGATCGGCGTGGACATCCAGCAGAACATTGCTTCCCTGAGCGGGAGCTGGAGCGACACGGTCGGCACGCCCTACGTCCTCAAAATCAACCCCTCCCTCCTGCCCGTCGAGGTCGCCGCGGTCTCGATGGACGGCATGGACACCATTGAGCTGTCGGACTTTGTAAACGACACCCTCCTGCCCCGGCTGGAGGGCGTCACCGGCGTGGCCCGCATCAGCACGATCGGCTCCATTGAACGGCAGGTCCATGTTTTCATCAGCGAGGATAAGATCGACGCCGTCAACAACCGGATGGCCGACAGCGTCAACCAACAGCTCGACGACGCCGCTGCGGAGCTGGAGGATACCCGTGCGGAGCTGAAGGATGCGCAGGCCGAGCTCGACAGTGCGCAGAGCCAGATCTCCAGCGGCTCCAGCACCCTGGCCAACCAGACCGCCGAAGCGGAAGCCACGCTGAACCAGCAGCAGGTCGCCGCCCTGCAGGCCCGCATGGAGCTTCAGCAGCAGATCGTCTCCCTGACGGAGACCCGCACACAGCTTGCGAGCACGCTCGAGATCGTGTCCCCGCTTCTCGATTCCATCGCGGCTCTGGAGGAAAAGGAGGCCGAGCTGGAGGCCCGCATCGAGGAGCTGACGGTGGCGGAAGACGAGCTTGCCGAAGCGGAAGCGGCGCTGCAGGATCTCAAGGACCGTCTTGCAGAGCTGGAGGAAGCCATTGAAAACGCCGTCCCTCTGCCGGAGCCTGATGAGGATGCCGACGAGGACGCTGAGCTTCCCGATCCGGAGGATATCACCGACGCGATCGACAGCATCGCGGATTCGGAGGAATACGCAAACACGCTGGCGGCTATCGCCGAGCTGGAGGCCCGCGTTGCCGAGCTGCGCGCAGCCGCCTCCGCCGACGCCGCCGAGCTGGCCGCCGCCCAGGCAGAGCTTGCGGCGGTGCAGGCGCAGCTCGCCGCCATTGACGCCACGCTGGAGGCCCTGGATATGAGCCGCGACGGGCTTTCCGAAACGGTCGCCGAGATGCAGTCCGGCATCGAGCAGGCCGACAGCGGCATCGAGGCGCTGAACGAGGCGCTCACACAGCTTGACGACGGCACAATCCAGATCAGCGAGGCCATGGCGACCGTCAGCGCCTCGAAATCCGCCGGTCTCATCCAGCTTGCGGACGCTGCGGCGCAGCTCGCCGTTAATTCTGCCGCGCTGGATTCCGCGCTCGAGCAGGTCGATTCCGGCCTTGAGCAGCTCGAAGACTCCCGCGAGGACGCTCTCGCCTCCGCGGATATCTCCGGCAGCATCACGATGAGCAGCGTCGCCTCCATCCTCTCGGCCCAGAACTTCTCCATGCCCGCGGGCTATGTGACCGAGGACGACGTCAGCTACATGGTCTCCGTCGGCGACGAGCTGACCGAGGTGGAGGAGCTGGAAAACCTGCTGCTGTTCGACACCGGCGAGGACGGCATCGGTCCCGTGTACCTGAAGGATGTCGCCGACATCTTCGTCACGGACAATTCCGACAGCTCCTACGCAAGGCTGAACGGCGAGGACGGTCTCATCCTCTCCTTTGAAAAGCAGTCGAACGCCGCCACCGCCGAGGTCACGGATGCGCTCAGCGAGCGCTTTGCCTCCCTCGAGGAGGAGTATCCCGGCCTGCATTTCGTCTCGCTGATGGATCAGGGCGAATACATCCACATCATTATAAACTCCATTCTCCAGAGCCTCCTGACGGGCGCGCTGTTCGCGATCATTATTCTCTTCCTGTTCCTGCGGGATATCCGTCCGACCTTCATCACGCTCGTCTCCATTCCCCTCAGCCTGGTGTTCGCGATCGTCCTGATGTACTTCACCGGCGTTTCGATCAACATGATCTCGCTGTCGGGACTGGCGGTCGCGGTCGGCATGCTGGTGGATAACTCCATTGTCGTTATCGAGAACATCTACCGCCTGCGCGCCAAGGGCGCCACAGCCGTCCAGGCCGCCGTGGCGGGCACCAAGCAGGTCGCCGGCGCCATCACCGCCTCCACCCTGACCACCGTCTGCGTCTTTCTCCCGATCGTGTTCGTCGAGGGCATCACGAGGCAGCTCTTCACCGACCTGGCCCTTACGATGGGCTATTCCCTCCTTGCCAGCCTGATTGTTGCGCTGACGCTTGTCCCGGCCATGTCCCGCGGCATGCTGAAAAAGCTGCGCCAGCCGAAGCTCACCGACGGCCGCCCCGCCGGCGAGGGCCGCTTCTACCGCGTCTACCGCCGTTCCATTGCCTGGGCGCTGGGACATAAATGGGTCGTTCTGCCGTTCTCGCTGATCCTTCTCATCGGCAGCGCCGTGCTTGCGTTCTCCCGCGGCTTCAGCTTTATGCCGGAAATGGATTCAAACACCGTAAACATCACCATCACCATGCCGGAGGATATCTCCCGCGACGACGCCGTCGCCCTGGCGGACGAGGCCCTCTCCCGGATCGAGACCATCGAAAATGTGGAAAACATCGGCGCGATGATGGGCGGCACGAGCCTTCTCAGCTCCGGCACGGACTATGACGTCACCGTCTATGTCACGCTCCCGGAGGACGATTCCGGCGCGGCTGCCGGCCAGCAGATCCTTGCCCTCTGCGCCGATATGGACTGCGATATAAGCGTTGATTCCCAAACCATGAGCATGAGTATGCTCACCGGCTCGGGCGTCGAGATCCATGTCTATGGCAGCGATATGGAGGATCTGCAGGCCGCCGCACAGAGCATCGCCGACGCACTGGAGCAGGTCCCCACCCTCGAAAATACGGATTCCGGCCTCGAGGAGGCCCAGCGCGCTCTCCATGTCCGCGTCGATCGGAACGCCGCCATGGAAAAGGGCTATACCGTCGCGCAGCTCTATATGGAGATCGCCGCCGCCCTGACCGACGCGACCACCGCCATGTCCATGGATATCAACGATATCACGGCGGATGTTCTCGTCGAGACCGGGGACAGCATGACCCAGGAGCAGCTTGCCCGGCTCTCGTTCGAATACACCGATTCCGAGGGCAATACACAGCGCTTCCGACTCCGGGACGTCGCGGAGATCGAGGACACGGTCAGCCTCGCCTCCATCCGGCGGGCCGACCAGCGCCGCTATATCAGCGTGACCGCCGCGGTCCGGGACGGCCAAAACGTCACCCTCGCCACTACCGCCGCAGAGGAGGCCGTCGCCGCGCTGGAGCTTCCCGACGGCGTCACTTACGAATTTGCCGGCGAAAACGAGACGATCATGGAGGCTGTCGAGCAGCTCGGACTGATGCTTCTTCTCGGTTTTCTCCTCGTCTATTTCATCATGGTCGCCCAGTTCCAGAGCCTTAAAAATCCGTTCATCGTCATGTTCACGATCCCGCTGGCCTTTACGGGCGGTTTCCTCGCCCTTCTCGTCTGCGGCATGGATGTGAGCATCGTCTCTCTCATCGGCTTTATCATGCTCACAGGCATCATCGTGAACAACGGCATCGTGCTTGTGGACTATGTGAACCAGCTCCGCGCCGCCGGCATGGAGCGCCATGACGCGCTGATCGAGGCCGGTGTGACCCGTCTGCGTCCCATTCTCATGACCAGCCTGACCACCATCCTCGGCCTCATCATCATGGCCCTTGGCCGCGACGCCGGCACGGCGCTGATGCAGCCGATCGCCGTCGTGTGCATCGGCGGCCTGCTGTATGCCACGCTGATGACGCTGTATGTCGTGCCGTGCATCTACGACATGATGAACAAAAAGCCGCTTGTCGTCATCAAGGATGAGGACCTGGAATACGCCGAGCTGTAAAACGACCCTCTTGACAAATCCCCCGTTTCATTGTTTACTAAGGCAAAGAAATAGAGCAAAGAGGAAAAATCAAATGTATATTACCTGCTTAGACCTCGAGGGCGTTCTGGTCCCGGAGATCTGGATCGCTTTCGCCGAAGCCGCCGGCATCCCCGCGCTGCGCCGCACCACCCGCGACGAGCCGGACTACGACAAGCTCATGCAGTACCGCCTGCGCATCCTTCGGGAGCACGGGCTTGGGCTGAAAGAGATCCAGGCCGTCATCTCCTCCATCGATCCGATGCCCGGCGCGAAGGAATTTCTCGACGAGCTTCGCTCCATGACGCAGGCCGTCATTCTGAGCGATACTTTCACGCAGTTTGCTCAGCCGCTTATGAAAAAGCTCGGCTGGCCCGCCATTTTCTGCAACGAGCTGATCGTCGCGGACAGCGGCGAGATCACGGGCTATAAGCTCCGTTGCGAGCAGACCAAGCTCACGACCGTCCGCGCTTTGCAGTCCTGCGGCTTCGAGACCATCGCGAGCGGCGACAGCTTCAACGACCTCGCCATGATAAAGGCGAGCAAGGCCGGCTTCCTGTTCCGCAGTCCTGAGAGCATCCGGAAGGACAATCCCGACATCCCCGCCTGCGAGACCTATGACGAGCTGATGGCGCTCATCCGGGCCGCCATGAATTGAAAACGCACAAAAGACGCGCTGTGGAACTGTCCGCAGCGCGTCTTTTGTATGAGTTCGGATGTCAGCCGTTGTACGCCGCCACGACGGAGGCAAGATCCGCCGCGAGCTGCTCCTCGGTCGCGACCTCGATGAGGTTGATATCGCCGTCGAACAGGCCGTCAATGGCAAAGCTGCCGGCCGCATCGACCGTACCGGTCACCGTCAGGACGAAGTCGGCGCCCTCCATGTTCTGGCCGGTCTTTTCCATCGTGAACGTGCCGTCCTCGGCGATGACAAGGGTGTTCACGCCATCGGTGTAGGTGCCGGGCGCCACACCCTCACCGGAGGGCTCACCGGAGGCATCGGCCCTGCCCAGGGCAAAGACCGCCTCAACGGAAGCGAGGTCCCCGGCTTTCTGGTCGTCGGTCGCCATCTCAAACACGTTCAGCTCGCCGTCCCAGAGGCCGTCAAGCGTGAAAACGCCGTCCTCGGTGACGGTACCGGTTACGGTCAGCGCAAACGCGGCGCCGTCCATGTTTTCACCGGTCTTTTCCATCCGGAAGGTGAGGTCCTCGGCAATGACGAGCGTGTTCACCCCGTCGGTGTAGGTGCCGGCAATGCCGCCCTCTGAGGACGCCTCGCCGGAGGGTTCGCCGGAAGCAGGCTCCGCCGACGCGAACGCGCCGAGAGACAGGATCAGGCACAGCGCAAGGATCAGGGGCAGAAGCTTGGACATACTCCTCATGGTATGTTCCTCCTTACAATTTATTGACAACATAATAACATACCCCTCCTGTGGTTGCAAGAACATTCTTTATTCGCATTGGTTGTGTCTGCCGCAAACATACGTCACTATATACTGCGGTATTCATTGACTTTCCGCATTGGATGTACTATACTTTTATGTTGTGTCATGGTATAGAAAGGGATAACTATGTCCAAATTCATTTTTGTAACCGGGGGCGTCGTCTCCGGTCTGGGAAAGGGCATCACCGCCGCCTCCCTCGGACGTCTGCTGAAAGCCCGCGGCCTCAAGGTCGCCGCCCAGAAGCTCGACCCGTACATCAACGTCGACCCGGGCACCATGAGCCCCTACCAGCACGGCGAGGTCTACGTTACCGAGGACGGCGCGGAGACAGACCTTGACCTCGGTCACTATGAGCGCTTTATCGACGAGGACCTGAACAAGTTCTCGAACCTCACCACCGGCAAGGTCTACTGGAACGTGCTCAACAAGGAGCGCCGCGGCGAATATCTCGGCAGCACGGTCCAGATCATTCCCCATATCACGAACGAGATCAAAGAATTCATTTACAGCGTCGGCCGCAAGACGGAGGCGGACGTGGTCATCACGGAGGTCGGCGGCACCATCGGCGACATCGAGAGCCAGCCCTTCCTCGAGGCCATCCGCCAGGTGGGACTTGAGGCCGGCGAGGGAAACGCGCTCTATATCCATGTCACGCTGGTCCCCTTCCTGCGCGGCAGCAGCGAGCATAAAACCAAGCCCACCCAGCATTCCGTCAAGGAGCTGCAGGGCATGGGCATCCACCCGGACATCATCGTGCTCCGCTCCGACGAGCCGATCGAGGACGAGTCGATCTTCCGCAAGGTCGCGATGTTCTGCAATGTGCAGCCGGAATGTGTCATTGAAAACCGCACCATCGGCGTGCTGTATGAATGTCCGCTGATGCTCGAGGAGCAGAGCTTCTCCTCCATCGTGTGCAAAAAGCTCGGCCTTGCCGCCGGCGAACCGGCGCTGGACGACTGGCGCGCCATGGTGAAGTCCGTTCACAGCCTCTCGAAAAAGGTTACGATCGCCCTCGTCGGCAAGTATGTCCAGCTTCACGACGCATACCTCTCCGTTTCCGAGGCTCTCAAGCACGCGGGCTACGCGAAGGGCGCGGAGATTGACATCCGCTGGATCGACTCCGAGACCGTTACGGCGGAAAGCGCTGAAAAGCTTTTCAGCGATGTGGACGGCATCCTTGTCCCCGGCGGTTTCGGCAGCCGCGGCATCGAGGGAAAGATCCTCGCCGCGCGGTATGCCCGCGAGCACAAGCTCCCGTACCTCGGCCTCTGCCTCGGCATGCAGATTGCGGTCATCGAATTTGCCCGCCATGCGGCCGGTCTTGCGGGCGCAAACTCCCGCGAGTTCGACGAGAACGCCCCCTACCGTGTCATCGACTTCATGCCCGGCCAGAACGACGAGATCGACAAGGGCGGCACGCTGCGTCTCGGCGCGTATCCCTGCGCCGTGCAGCCGGGCACGCTTTTGGAAAAATGCTACGGCGCCCCGGAGATCTCCGAGCGGCACCGTCACCGCTATGAGTTCAACAACGAATACCGCGACACGCTCACCCGCGCCGGTCTTGTGATCGGCGGCGTCTCCCCGAACGGACGTCTTGTGGAGACCGTGGAGGTCGCGGACCACCCCTTCTATATCGGCGTGCAGTATCACCCCGAATTCAAGAGCCGGCCCAACCGTCCCCATCCCCTGTTCGTGGGGCTTGTGAGCGCTGCGCTCGACCGGAATAAACAACGAAAGGAATGATCTTCCATGTGCGGAATCGTCGGTTTTATCGGCGCACAGGACGCCGCGCCCATCCTGCTGGACGGATTGGAGCGTCTCGAATACCGCGGATACGACTCTGCCGGCATCGCCGTTCTCTCTCCGGAGGCCGGTCTGCAGGTCCAGAAATGCAAAGGCCGCCTGCAGGAGCTGCGCAGCAAGCTCGCCGCGCAGACGCCCATCACCGGCTGCGTTGGAATCGGTCACACGCGCTGGGCAACCCACGGCGAGCCGAACGATATCAACTCCCATCCCCATGTCAGCGAAAACGGCCGGGTCGCCATCGTACATAACGGCATCATCGAAAACTATGTCCAGATCAAGGAGTTTCTGCTCTCCAAGGGCGTTTCCTTCCGGTCCGACACCGATTCCGAGGTCGTCGCGCAGCTCCTTGAATACTACTTCAACGACTGCGACGATATCTTCAGCGCGGTGTACCAGGTCCTTGAGAAGCTTGAGGGCGCTTACGCCCTCGGCATTATCTGCGCCGACAACCCCGACCGGCTGATCGCCGCCCGCAAGGATGCGCCGCTGCTGCTCGGCTACGGCGACGGATGCAACTTTATCGCCTCCGACGTCACCGCGATCATCGCCCACACCCGAACGGTCTCCTACATGGAGGACGGCGAGGTCGCCGTCCTCACGAAGAACAAGGTCGAGGTCTATGACGAGTACCGCCGCCCGGTGCAGAAGAAAAGCCATTACATCGACTGGGATGTTTCCGCCGCAGAAAAGGGCGGCTACGCCCACTTCATGTTCAAAGAGATCATGGAGCAGCCCGAGGCTATCCGCAAGACCATCTCTCCGCATCTGCGGGACGGACGGGTTGTGTTTGACGATCTCTCCCTGACGCCGGAGTTCATCCGCGCCCTGTCACGCATCCATATCATCGCCTGCGGCTCCTCTTACCATGTCGGCATGCTCGGGCAGTACAATCTCCAGCGTCTGATGCGCACCCCGGTTTCGGTCTCCCTCGCCTCGGAGTTCCGCTATTCCGACCCGCTTGTGGATGAGCGCGATCTCGTCATCGTCATCAGCCAGTCCGGCGAGACGCTGGACTCCATGGCGGCCCTGCGCGAGGCGAAGGCCCGCGGGGCACACATTCTCTCCATCGTGAACGTGGTCGGCAGCTCCATCGCCCGCGAATCGGACGATGTGGTCTACACCTGGGCCGGCCCGGAAATCGCCGTCGCCACGACGAAGGCATACAGCACACAGCTTATTCTTCTCGATCTGCTGGGCCTTTACTTCGCCGACCTCATCGGCACGGTCACGCCGGAGGAATACCGCGCGATCATCGACGCGGCGGAGGCGCTCCCCGCGCAGATGGAAAGCATCCTCGCCGACACCGACCAGTATCAATATCTCGCCTCACAGTACTTTAACCGCGAGAGCGTGTTCTTCATCGGCCGCAACCTCGACTATGCGCTTGGGCTGGAGGGCTCCCTGAAGCTCAAGGAGATCTCCTACATCCACTCCGAGTCCTACGCCTCGGGCGAGCTCAAGCACGGTACGATCTCTCTTATTGACAACGGCACGCTTGTTATCGCGCTTGCGACCTACGCGCCCCTGTTCGACAAGGCGCAGTCCAACGTCGTGGAGGTACAGGCCCGCGGCGCGGACGTCATCGCGCTCACGACGGAGGGCCTCCGCGCACGGATGGAAAAAACCACGAAGCATCTGCTGGTCATTCCCGACACGCATACGATCCTTCAGCCGAGCCTCGGTGTGATCCCGCTGCAGCTTCTCGCGTACTACATCGCCCTGCAAAGGGGCTGCGATATCGACAAGCCCAAGAACCTGGCCAAATCCGTTACGGTCGAATAAAAAGGAGAGAGACATGAACAAGCCGATTTATGAAAATCCCCTGTGCGCCCGCTATGCCTCGCGCACGATGCAGCATATCTTCTCCCCCGACTTTAAGTTCTCCACCTGGCGCCGCCTGTGGATCGCCCTGGCGGAATCGGAACAGGAGCTGGGCCTGCCCATCACCGACGAGCAGCTTGACGAGATGCGCGCCCACATCGACGACATCGACTACGACAAGGCCGCAGAGTATGAAAGCCGTCTGCGCCACGACGTCATGGCGCATATCCGCACCTACGGCGATTTCTGTCCGACGGCAAAGCCCATCATCCACCTTGGCGCCACGAGCTGCTATGTCGGCGACAACACCGACGTCATTCAGCTCCGCGAAGGACTTTTGCAGGTACGCCGGCTCCTCGTGAACGCGATCGCCGCCATCGGTGATTTCGCCCGCACGAACCGCGATATACCGACGCTCGCTTATACCCACTTCCAGGCCGCCCAGCCCACCACGGTCGGCAAGCGCGCCTGCCTCTGGCTCCAGGATTTTGTCATGGATCTCGACCGCCTCGAGTTTGAGCTTTCGCACCTGCGTCTGCTCGGCTGCAAGGGCACGACCGGCACCGGCGCGAGCTTTCTCGAGCTTTTCGGCGGCGACGCCGGGAAGGTCTACGCCCTGGAGGATAAGATCGCCGAGAAGATGGGCTTCGACGCCTGCATGCCCGTCTCCGGCCAGACCTATTCCCGCAAGGTGGACTCCTATGTTCTGAACGTCCTCGCGGATATCGCGCAGAGTACCTGCAAGATGGCAACGGACATCCGTCTTCTCGCGCACATGAAGGAATTCGACGAGCCGTTTGAGACTGAGCAGGTCGGCTCCTCCGCCATGGCCTATAAGCGAAACCCCATGCGCTCGGAGCGTGTCTGCTCCCTGTCCCGCTATGTGCTCAACGCCGTGCGCAACACCGCCGATACCGCCGCCGCCCAGTGGCTTGAACGCACGCTCGACGACTCGGCCAACCGCCGCATTACGCTGCCCGAGGCCTTCCTCGCCACCGACGGCGCGCTGACTCTCATCATCAACGTCATTCGCGGCGGCCGCATCTATCCGAAGGTCATGGAAAAGCACCTGAACGAAGAAATGCCCTTCATGGCGACCGAGAACATCCTCATGCACGCCGTCACCCTCGGCGGCGACCGGCAGGAGCTGCATGAGCTTATCCGCCAGCACTCCCAGGCCGCGGCCGCAAAGGTGAAGCTGGAGGGCGGCGAGAACGATCTTCTCTCCCGTCTCTTGGCCGATCCTGCGTTCCACCTGACCGAGGCCGACCTCGCGAAGGTCCTTGATGTGCGCAAATTTGTCGGGCTTGCCCCCGAGCAGACCGACAAATTCCTCGCGCAGTTTGTCGATCCTATCGTCGCCAAATACGCCGCTGATCTCGGCGTCGAGGCCACTACGAATGTATAATCATCCCATTCCAAAAGGAGCTTAAACATATGATAACAGCTGTTGTTGGTATTAACTGGGGCGACGAAGGCAAGGGCCGCATGGTCGATCTGCTCGCGAGCCAGTATGACATCGTCGCCCGCTATCAGGGCGGCAACAACGCCGGTCACACCGTCGTGAACGAGCGGGGCCGGTTCATCCTGAACCTCCTCCCCTCCGGCATCCTGCGGCCCGAGACCGTGAACGTCATGGGCCCCGGCATGGTCATCGACATCGAACACCTGCACAAGGAGCTCGGCACGCTGAGCGCACAGGGCGTCGAGATCGGCGCAGAGCATCTGCGCATCAGCGACAAGGCCACGATCTGCATGCCCTATCACCCCCTGCTCGACGGCCTCGAAGAGGACCGCATGGGTGCAAAGAAGCAGGGCTCCACCCGGCGCGGCATCGGCCCCGTGTACTCCGACAAGTATATGCGCAAGTCCATCCGCATCGGCGACCTGCTCTTCCGCGACGTGCTGCGCGATCGGCTGGCCGACATCGTGGAGTGGAAAAACCTCACCGTCGAAAAGGGCTACGGCCACGAGCCGCTGAGCGTTGACGCGATGTATGACTGGCTCATGACCTACGGCGATCCCCTGCTGCCGCATATCTGCGACACGACCGTCCTGCTCTCCGAGGCGGACGACGCCGGAAAGTCCATTCTGCTCGAAGCCCAGCTCGGCGCGCTGCGCGACCTTGACTACGGCATCTTCCCCTATACCTCGTCCTCCTGCACGCTGGCGGCCTACGCCCCCATCGGCGCAGGCATCCCCGGCCGCAGGCTCGACAACAGCGTCGGCATCATGAAGGCCTACTCCTCCGCCGTCGGCGGCGGCCCGTTCGTGTGCGAGTTCTCCGGCAAGGAGGCTGAGGAGCTGCGTGAAGCCGGCGGTGAATACGGCGCGGCGACCGGTCGTCCCCGCCGTGTCGGCGGCTTTGACGTCGTCGCCTCCCGCTACGGCGTTCAGCTTCAGGGCGCGACCGAGCTTGCCGTTACGAAGCTCGATGTTCTCTCCGGCATGGAGAAGATCCCCGTCTGCACCGCTTATGAGCTGGACGGCAAGAAGATCGACACCTTTCCCCTCGAACCGGCGCTTGAAAAGTGCAAACCCGTGTATGAGTACCTGCCCGGCTTCTCCGGCGATATCACCGGCTGCCGCAAGTTCAGCGAGCTGCCGCAGGCCGCGCAGGACTATGTCAAGTACCTCGAGGACGTCGTGAAGTGTCCCATCAAGTACGTTTCCGTGGGCGCTGACCGCGACCAGTATATCGAAATGTTCTAATAAACCGCGAAGTGCCGTGCCTGTGCGCGGCGCTTTGCCGTACTAAGGAGATACCATGAGAGATTATCAGAAAGAATACGAAGGCCGCGTGGCCTTTATCAAGAAGCTCGTCGCGGACAGCGGTGTGAACGGCATTGTCTTCGGAAACTCCGGCGGCAAGGACTCCGCTCTTGTCGGCATTCTCTGCAAGGCCGCCTGCGAGAACACCGTCGGCATCATCATGCCCTGCGCCTCGAAGCGCAATTTCGGCATCGACATGGACGACGGAAACGCCGTCGCCGAGCAGTTCGGCATCGAAACACGCACGGTTGACCTGACCCCGATCCGCGAGACGGCGGCCGAGGTCATCGGCGGCATCACCGGCATCACCGCCGCAGCGCTTGCAAATATCGCACCGCGTCTGCGCATGATGACGCTCTACGCCATTGCGGGCAGTGAGGGTCGTCTGGTCGCCGGCACCGGCAACCGCAGCGAGGCCTATATGGGCTACTTCACCAAGTGGGGCGACGGCGCGTATGACTTCAACCCCATCGCCGACCTGACTGCCACCGAGATTTTTGAGTTCCTGGCCTGGCTCGATGCCCCGATGTCCATCCGCACCAAGGCCCCCTCCGCCGGTCTCTTCGAGGGCCAGACGGACGAGCTGGAAATGGGCGTGACCTATGCCGCCATCGACAAATACATTCTCACCGGTGAAGCGGCAGCCGAGGACAAGGCCATCATTGACCGCTTCCACAGCCGCAGCGAGCATAAGCGCCGCCCCGCCGCAGCATACGAGGGGAACGCATGAGAGAATACGACGCCAAACAGCTCGGCGATGCCGTCGCCCGGCTGTATGTAGACGCCTGTCTCCACCTGCCCGGGCATGTGAAGGAAAAGCTCTACGCCTTCGGCAACCCCTATATCATCGAAAACTTTGAGAAAAACGGCATCATCCCCCTCTGCCAGGACACCGGCATGGCGGCCGTGTATCTGGAAGTCGGACAGGATGCGCATATCATGGGCTCCATCCCCGACGCCGTCAACGACGGCGTGCGCCGTGCCGTGAAGAACGGCTATCTTCGCTCCTCCATCGTTGCCGATCCCCTGCGCCGCACGAACACCGGCGACAACACGCCTGCGTGCATCTACACCGACATCGTTCCCGGCGACACCATTAAGGTCACCGTCGCGCCCCGCGGCTTCGGCTGCGAGAACAAGGCGCGTGTGGCGATGCTCGCGCCCGCGGACGGCCTGGAGGGCGTCAAAAACTTCGTTCTGGAAACCGCGCGTCTTGCCGTGCCGGATGCCTGTCCGCCCGTCATGATCGGCGTCGGCATCGGCGGAAACTTCGACCGCGTGGCCTACTGCTCCAAGAAAGCCGTGCTGCGCGTCGGTCCGAACCCCGACCCGTATTATGCCGCGCTGGAGGAGTCGCTTTTCTCGGAGGTCAAAAAGTTCGCCATCGGCGTGAACATCATTCAGGCTCCCACTCACATCGCCGGACTTCCCTGCGCCGTTTCCATCGGCTGCCACAGTCTGCGCATGGCATCGGAGGTGCTGGCTTGACACACAATATTCAAACACCGCTCTCCGCCGAGGTCGTGAAATCGCTTCACGCCGGAGACGAGATCCGCATCACCGGCGTCATCTACACCGCCCGCGATGCGGCGCATAAAAAGCTCTGCGAGCTTCTCGCAGCGGGTGAGCCGCTGCCGGTCGATCTGCGCGGCCAGATCATTTACTACACCGGCCCGGCGCCCACGCCTCCCGGATATGCCATCGGCTCCTGCGGACCGACCACCTCCTACCGCATGGACCGCTACACTCCCGCTCTGCTGGACGAGGGCCTGCGTGGCATCATCGGCAAGGGCCGCCGCGGACAGGCCGTCATTGACGCGATCATCTCGCATACCGCAGTGTATTTCTCCGCAGAGGGCGGCTGCGGCGCACTTCTGGCGAATTACGTCAAGACCTGCGAGGTCGTGGCGTTCCCCGAGCTCGGCCCAGAGGCCATCCATCGTCTCGAGGTGGAGAACTTCCCTGTCACCGTTTTCTGCGACTGCACGGGTGCGATCTATTCGCCCTATCTATAAAAGAAAGAGGACCCGACCATGGACTATCTGAAGGAATCGCTCAAAAAGCATTACGAATGGCGCGGCAAGCTGGACATCCGCTCCAAGACCCGAGTCGATAACGCCGAGGCTCTGTCCCTGGCGTATACCCCCGGCGTCGCCGCGCCCTGCCTCGAGATCCAGAAGGACGTCTCCAAGAGCTATGAGCTTACCGGCCGCTGGAACACCGTCGCCGTCGTCACGGACGGCACCGCCGTGCTCGGCCTCGGCGACATTGGCCCGGAGGCCGGCATGCCCGTCATGGAGGGCAAATGCGTCCTCTTTAAGGAGTTCGGCGGCGTGGACGCCGTGCCCCTGTGCGTCCGTTCCAAGGATGTAGACGACATTGTGAACACCGTGCGCCTGCTCGCAGGCAGCTTCGGCGGCGTGAACCTTGAGGATATCGCCGCCCCCCGCTGCTTCGAGATCGAGCGCAGGCTCAAGGAAGCCTGCGACATCCCCATCTTCCACGATGACCAGCACGGCACCGCGATCATTGCCCTGTCCGGCATTCTGAACGCCCTCAAGGTCGTCGGAAAGAAGCTCGAGGACATCACCGTCGTCATCAACGGCGCGGGTGCGGCGGGCACTGCCATCGCCCGTCTGCTTGTCTCCGCCGGCGCGGGTGACGTCATCGTCTGCGACCGCACGGGCGCGATTGCCCGCGGGCGTGAGAAGCTGAACGCGGCCAAGGCCGACCTTGCCGGAGTCACAAACAAACAGAACAAGACCGGTGCTCTCGCCGATATTCTCGTCGGAGCGGATGTGTTCATCGGCGTATCCAGCCCCGGCGCTGTCACCGGCGCGATGGTGCAGACCATGGCAAAGGACGCCGTCGTCTTTGCCTGCGCGAATCCGATGCCCGAAATTTTCCCGGAGGAAGCGCTTGCCAACGGCGCCGCCGTCGCCGCCACCGGCCGCAGCGATATGCCGAACCAGCTCAACAACGTCCTTGCCTTCCCCGGCGTGTTCCGCGGCGCGCTTGATGTCCGCGCTTCGGACATCAACGACGCGATGAAGGTCGCCGCCGCCCATGCGCTCGCCGGCCTTGTCAGCGACGAGGAGCTCTGCGCCGAGTACATCATCCCCAGACCCTTTGACCCGCGCGTCAAGGACGCTGTCGCCGCCGCGGTGGCGCAGGCCGCCCGCGACACCGGCGTCGCCAGGATCTGACCTTTCCTGATTTATTGGAAAACGAAAGAGCCGGTGATCCGTGAGGCATCTCACGAGGTCACCGGCTCTGTGTTTTTTCGTATTTCTTCTTTTGATTTCCGTCATAAAAGCAGCTTGATGATTCCTTTGGCCCACGACAGATAGGACGGGACTGTCGCATCAAGAAGCTCTCGAACCGCCGCGATATCCGCTTCCGTCAATTCTCCCGTTTTCTCAAATACGCTGCCTGCCGCTTCTGTATTTCCTATGGCAATCATCGCCCTCGCATTATCACCGATAGCGAAATACTTCCCTGCTGCTAAAGCCCCGACCGAAAAATCACCGACCGCGATGGCCCCGCAGGATATGACCCCCAAGCTGATAGATCCCGCCGCAAATATCCCGATAGAGAAAGCCCCTGCGGACAGCACGCCGACGGCAAGCATGCCGAGGGAAAACAATCCAAGCGAGAGCAGACCAGACGACAGCACTCCCAAGGACAACACCCCCAGCGACACTACGCCTTTTGCTTTTAGTCCAATCGCGATAACGCCGCGGGCGTTCAAGCCGACGGCAACAAAGCCCCTTGCATTTCGGGCGACATGCCATAAGGGCATGCCCAGCACCGTTTTTTCGCTCTTTCTTTCACGCAGGCGTTTTCCGAAAAAGGCGCTCTCCTCATTCATCTGATTTCGGCCGCCTGGCTCTGTCATATCTTTGAGCAGGTAATCCAACGAACAACCAAACAGTTCGCTCATCCGTATCAGCCTCTCGGTGTCGGGATACGTGATGCTGCTTTCCCATTTACTGACGGCCTGCCGTGATACGCCAAGGATACCCGCTAACTGTTCCTGTGTGTAGTTGTTCTCTTTCCGCAATTTCGATAATTTATCACCTAATGTCATATTATATC
Source organism: uncultured Oscillospiraceae bacterium (assembly GCA_964406615.1). Classification (GTDB taxonomy): domain Bacteria; phylum Bacillota; class Clostridia; order Oscillospirales; family Oscillospiraceae; genus CAJOIG01. The sequence continues at coordinate 108,178 of CAYOSI010000001.1, read as the reverse complement.
CTCCAGGCCGAACGATTTGTTTGTACCAATAATACCGGATCACAGCCGGAAAGGCCACCATTATGAAGGTTCTAAATGTAAACTACAGGTTGCATTGCTGCTTGTATGCACATTCGGAACATCCTTTAGCCAAACTCCTTCGACATCCCTCACCGGAAAATCATACATCGGCGCACTGCCCGCCCTATAAGAAGCCGGCTTTGCCCGGGCCGACACGCTGGCAAACGCCGTGTTCCTTCAGACAGAGCAGCAACGAAAACGCCCGACGGCACTGTCGGGCGTTTTCTGTGCGGTCCTTTACACGGTGACTGTCTCTTTCTCCGCAGCCTCGGCAGCAGCGATCTTCGCAAGCTCCTCCTCTTCAAGCACGCGGTACGCAACCTTGCCGACCAGCGTTTTGGGCATATCATCGCGGAACTCGATATCATACGGCATGGCGTATTTGGCGATGCGCTCGCGGCAGTAGGCCATGAGCTTCTGCTTTGTTTCCTCCGTCGCGGGTACATCCGCCGCAAGCTTCACGAACGCCTTGACCTTCTGCATCTTGTATGCATCCGGCACGCCGATGACACAGCTCATCTGCACAAGCTCGCTCGCGTCGATAATGTTCTCCACCTGGCCGGGATAGACATTGTAGCCGGAGGAAATAATCATGCGCTTGGCACGGCCCCGGAAGTAAACGAAGCCCTCGTCGTCCATAGCGCCGAGGTCTCCGGTATAGACCCAGGTCAGGCCGTCATCGTGCGCGCGCAGGGTCTGCGCGGTCTCGTCGGGGTGCTTCATGTACTCCTTCATGACCGTCGGGCCGGCGAGCAGGATCTCACCCTCCTCGCCGTAGGGAAGCTCCCTGTCCGTGCCGGGTTCGACGATCTTGATATATGTATCCGGGAACGGCAGCCCGATGCTGCCCTCCTTATGCATATGCGGCGGGGTCAGACAGCAGGCCGTGACGGTCTCGGTCGTGCCGTAGCCCTCGCGCACCTGGATGACCGCGTTGTGGTCGTACAGGAATTTATCGAACTTCTTCTTGAGCTCGATGGACAGTGAATCGCCGCCGGAGAAAACGCCCTTGAGGCAGCTCAGATCCGCCCCGTCCATGCTCGGCAGCCGCAGCAGCGCTTCATAGAGCGTCGGCACGCCCGCGATGAAGTTGCAGTGGTATTTCACGATCTGCTTGGCATAGGACTCCGCCGTAAAGCGCGGTATGAGGATGCAGCGGCCGCCCTGCGACAGGATGGAATGTACGCAGACGCCGAGGCCGAAGCCGTGGAACAGCGGCATGGCCGCCAGCATCTTATCGCCGGGCCGGAACATCGGGTTGGCCGCAACGATCTGCTGACCGAGGGCATTGAAGTTGCGGTTCGTGAGGACGATGCCCTTCGTCGTACCGGTCGTGCCGCCGGAGTAGAGGATGACCGCCGGGTCCTGCGCGGAGCGCTTCACCTTATAGCGGTAGAAGCAGGCTTTGCTCAGCTTCAGAAAGTCATGCCACATAATGACCGGCGCATCGGCGGGGATCTTCTGGATCTTACGTCCCTCCGTCAGCATGTAGCCGGCCCGAACAGGCTTGGACAGCGCGTCCTTGACGCTCGCGATGACAATATTCACGACCTTTGTGTTTTCGCGGATGCGCTCAAACTTGTTATAGAACTGATCGAGCGTGATCGCGGTAACGCTCTCGGACTCGTTCAGGTAAAACTCGATCTCCTTCTCCGCCGAGAGCGGGTGGATCATGTTCGCGATGGCGCCGACGAGGTTCACGGCGTAGAACATATAGACCGCCTGCGGGCAGTTCGGCATGGCGATCGTGACCTTGTCGTTTTCGCGCACGCCGATGGTTTTAAGCGCCCGGGCGCAGCATTCGATCTTCTCGATCATCTTGCGGTAAGTCGTGGATTTGCCCATAAAATCAAACGCCACACTGTCCGGGTACTGCTGAGCCATCTTCTCGAGCGCCTCGAACATCGAGCCTTCAAAGTAATCAAGGTGCATCGGCACATCGCCGCAATACGCTGCCCAGGGAGTTTTTGCCGTAATGGTATTCATAGCTTCCTCCGTGTGTTTTTTCCATTCCATATTTTATTCCTCCCGCATGAAAAAGCAAGACAATTTAATCATTTTCTCCGATATGTCCGCAAAATGCGGCAAAACGCTCAAATGGATGCATCTTTTTTCCAAAAGCGGATAAACTACCGCTATGGAAACAAAACGAATGGGAAAACAAACCGTCTTTCTGACGTCACAGCCGTCGATTCTGGCGGCTGCCTGCGCCGGCGGTAAAAAGGAGAGCCAAGGCCCTCTCCGCAAGTATTTCGACCACCTGAGCCAGGATTCGCGTTTCGGAGCGGAAAGCTGGGAAAAGGCTGAGAGCGCCATGCTCCGGCAATGCTTTGCCACCGCCTGCGACAAGGCCCAAACCAAACCGGAGGACATCGAATATGTTTTCTCCGGCGATCTTCTGAACCAATGTGCCGGCTCGGCCTATGCCATGCGGGACTGCGGCGCTCCGTACTTCGGGCTGTACGGGGCGTGCTCGACCATGGCGGAAAGCCTCTCCCTCGCCGCGATGATGATCGACGGCGGCTTCTGCAGCAAGACGGCCGCCGCCACAAGCTCGCATTTCTGCTCCGCGGAGCGGCAGTACCGCTTCCCCCTGCAGTACGGCAGCCAGCGTCCGCCCTCCGCCCAGCGGACCGTCACGGGCGCAGGCGCGGTCATCCTCGGCGACGAGGGGCCCGGGCCGTATATCACCTGCATCACCACGGGCATCATCGTCGACGCGGGCGTCACCGATATGAACAACATGGGCGCGGCGATGGCGCCGGCCGCCTTTGAGACCCTCTCGGCGCACTTTCGCGACACGGGACGGACGCCCGACTACTACGACGCCATCGTCACGGGCGACCTCGGCGTTGTCGGCTCCGACATCCTGCGCGAGCTTTTCGCCATGGACAAAATCGACCTGGGAGTACAGTATATGGACTGCGGCCGGCTCATCTACTATATCGAAAACCAGGACGCGCACAGCGGCGGCTCCGGCTGCGGCTGCTCGGCCTCCGTCCTGTGCGGCCACCTGCTCCACGGCATGGCGGCCGGCCAATGGAACAAGCTCCTCTTCGCCGCCACCGGCGCCATGATGAGCCCCACCACCAACCAGCAGGGCGAGAGCATTCCCTCGATCTGCCACGCGGTTTCTATCGAAAATCAAAGGGTGTGACCTATGGAAACGATATCCATGTTTCTGCGCGCATTTCTCGTCGGCGGCGTGTTCTGCCTCATCGGGCAGCTTCTCATTGATCTGACAAAGCTCACGCCCGCCCGCATTCTCACGATGTACGTCGTCGCGGGCGTGATCCTGAGCGCCGTCGGCGTCTACGAACCGCTCGTCGAATGGGCCGGCTCCGGCGCAAGCGTTCCGCTGACGGGCTTCGGCCACCTTCTCGCAAAGGGCGTCAAGGACGCCATCGCCGAAAAGGGCTGCCTCGGCATTTTTACCGGCGGCTTCACCGCCGCCGCAGGCGGTATATGCGCCGCGATCGTATTCGGCCTCGTCGTCGCGCTTCTGTTCAAAAGCAAGGAAAAATACTGAGCGCTCCCGTTTTCCCGGCGTAAAGGCCGCTCTACGCACAGGCGCAAAAAAGTCCGACCCTGAAAAGGGCCGGACATTTTCCTTTTCTCGTTTTATCTTACCCAGACGGGACAAACAGCCTGCACCGCACCGACACTTGCGATGATCTCGCAGTACCCGCCGCTGGCGCCGACGACCGTGACAAGGCCCGTGTCGTCAACCGTGGCAACGCTGTCATCCGAGCTCGACCAGGTAATGACCGTGTTCTCCATAAGCGGATACGCCTGCGCCGCAAGCTGAACCTGCGTACCGGCGGACTCCATGAACCCGGGCTCGGAATTGGAGGTATCGTAGACATGACCGCCCGATTCACTCGTTATGGAAATCGACGTGATCACAGGCGTAGGCGTAGGCGAAGGTGTGGGCGACAGGGTCGGCGTGGGAATGGCCGTCGTCTCGGCTGCGATATCGGGGGCGCTGTTCTCCACGCTCGACGTGCCGTCCGCCACGCGGTTATTGACGTTCACCGAAACGATCGTGATGACCGCCGCGATGACGCACAGCAGCAGGATACCGCCGATCAGCATCTGCCAGTTCATGTCCTCGGCCGCCTTGCGGGCAGCCTCTGTGCCGCGCACGGCGCTGTCGCTCTCCGGCATGGTGCGGCGCACCTCCTTGGGCTTTTTCGTGCCGCAATAGGGGCAGCGGCCCCGGACGGACGGATATTCGCGGTGGCATCGGCTGCAGACGGTGTTGGGCAAAAACTTCATGGCGTTCCCCTTTCTATCGAGCAGAATTGTAACATCGGTTACAATCATTACATTCCTACTACAATAATACAACCGTCCATCCGCTCTGTCAACATATCAAATATTAATTTTTTCAGATCGTCAGCGAGCCGGATTCGTCCTCCAGCAGGATGAGGATTTTTTCCTGCGCCCCGGTCAGGGCGTTCACATAGACCACATACCGCCGGTCCTCCTGTGAACGGCAGACGAACTCATAGCACAGCCGTTCTTCCCCGCCCGGCGAGGGGATCAGCGCCAGATTCTGCGCCCGGATGGACAGCGCCGGAGATATCTCCTCCCGCGCCTGCTGCACCGTGATCTCCGGCTCCGGAAGCTCCCGGTCGTAATGGCAGCTCAGATACCCCTTGGCGTCGTAGCTCATCACCGCGCCGGTATCGAGCGCGACGGAGACCTTGACGAGGTCGGGATAGCAGATGATCCCGTCCTCGGCGTACTCAAAATTCACGGTCAGAACGCCGTTTTCGATGATATGGTAGCTCTCCTCGAGGCCCGGGAGCCCCTGCTGGCCGACGAAGGTCTCCGCGGTCTTCAGCGCCTCCTCCGTCCGCACCCGCGCCGAGCCCGGAATGCGGGAGCATATCGCGCTCATGACATAGCCGCCCTGCTTCGTCACATAGACCGTGTATTCCCCGCTGTCTGTCCGCCCGGCATAGCACCGGCACGGAATATCGCCGCCCATCTCGCCGAACTCTGTGAGCGCGCTTTCGTCAAGGCCCAGAAACGCCGCCGCGGTCCGGCGGCTCACGCCGGCCTCGACCTCTTTCTCTCCCTCCAGATACTTCGGGTCGCTGCTCGTCATGCTCTCGGAAAACGGGCCGTCGTAAATGAGCGTCGGAAGCTCGGGAAACTCCGCCTCGATGCTCTGAAAGGCCGTCCCGGCCATGGGCGCCTGGCTTCCGTCCGCGCCAAGCTGCTGCGCCGTGCCGTACACCTCGTCCATCGTGAGCTTTCCGTCCAGCATCCGCGCCTGCATATCCTGCAGGTTGAGGCTCATAACGCCCGCCGTATCGGCAAGGCTTTGCAGGTTTTTCAGCTCCTCCTCGGAGTAGCCGCCGTTATCGCCCACGGTGCGCGAAAGCGTGCAGGCATAATCGCCCACCTTGGCCAGGAAGCTCGACACGTTCTCAAGCTTCACGCTTGACCACGGCAGCTCGCCCATCACGGTCTGCGCCGTCACCGCCCGGCCGAACATCTGTGTGCAAAGGGCGCTTTCCAGCGTCGGGTCGGTCACATAGACGCTCTTTTCGAGCGTATTGGACAGCTCGGAAACGCTGTTCACGAGCTCGTCGAACGCCCGCTGCGTGCTGCTCCGGGCGTACAGCTCGAAATTCCGCGCCCGGATATACCCGTTCAGCGCCAGCACTCCCGCCACGATCACCGCTGCGGACAGGAACGTGATAATGCGGACCGTCGTCCGTTTTTTGAACATAAAAAACACCTCTTCCCGGTTAGCTTGTCCGAAAAGAGGCGTTTATGCTCGTATGAAATTATGACAGGCGTTCCAATCCGTTCCGCAGGCGGCCGAGCGTTTCCTCTTTGCCCAGAATACGGCAGATTTCCACCGCGCCGCCGGGCGTGACCGCCGTGCCGGTCACCGCAATGCGGACGGGCCACATAAGCTTTGCGTTTTTGACCCCGAGGCTCTCCGCAAGGCCGACCAGCGAGTCGTGGATGTGTTCGTCGTCCCATGATTCGACCGCCTCCAGCACGGGAATCGCCGCCGTCAGCATCTGCTTCGACACGGCCTCGTCGGTCTTGGATTTTTTATGGACATAGAGCGAATTGTCGTAGTCGGGCAGCGCGTCGAAAAAGCCGAGCTTTCCGGGGATGTCCGTCAGGACCTCGGTGCGCTGCTGCAGGAGCGCGGCGATCGCCGCCGGGTCGATGGCGGGATTTTTGACCGCCTGCCGGATGTACGGCTCCGCGATCGCGGCGAATTTCTCCGGCGCCATCGCGCGGATATACTCGCTGTTGAAATAGGTGAGCTTTTCAATGTCAAAAATCGCCTGGCTCTTGGAGATGCCGGCGAGGTCGAATGCCTCGGCCAGCTCCCGAATGCTGAAAATTTCGCGCTCGCCCTTGGGCGCCCAGCCGAGCAGCGCGACATAGTTCACGACGGCCTCGCGCAGGTAGCCGCGCTCGAGCAGATCCTCATACGACGGATCGCCGTGGCGCTTGGACATTTTGTTATGCGCGTCGCGCATGACCGGCGAGCAGTGGACATACTTGGGCACCTCCCAGCCAAAGCCCTCGTACAGGAGGTTATACTTCGGAGAGCTGGCGAGGTACTCGGAGCCGCGGACGACGTGGGTGATCCCCATCAGGTGGTCGTCGATGACGTTCGCGAAGTTATAGGTCGGCAGGCCGTCCCGCTTGATGAGCACCTGGTCGTCAAGGTCCTTGTTCGGCGCGGTGACGTCGCCGAAAATCTCGTCATGGAAGGTCGTGGAGCCCTCGGCGGGGATCTTCTGCCGGATGACATAGGGCATGCCCGCGTCAAGCCTTGCCTGCACCTCGTCGGCGCTCAGGCGGCGGCAGGGGTCCTCCGCGCGCTCAAAATGACCGCTGTCCTCCTCGGACTCGGTCTTCTCGCAGAAGCAGTAATACGCATGGCCCCGGCGCACAAGACGCTCGGCGTAGGGCAGATACAGGCTGCGGCGCTCGGTCTGCACATAGGGGCCGACGGGGCCGCCCTTATCCGGCCCCTCGTCCCAGTCAAGGCCGCAGTCGCGCAGGGTGCTGTAGATGACCTCGGTCGCGCCCTCGACCAAGCGGTTCTGGTCGGTATCCTCAATGCGGAGCAGGAACTTGCCGCCGAAATGCCGCGCGATGCACCAGGTATACAGCGCCGTGCGGAGGTTCCCGACGTGCATATAGCCCGTGGGGCTCGGCGCGAAACGGGTGCGCACCTCGCCCTTGGGGATACGCGCCTCCAGCTCGTCAAAAAATTTCTCGTCCATATATTTTTATCTCCTGTTCGGTCGTTTATCCTTTTCCATGTAATGTTATTTTATTTGCACCCGCTTGTCAAGGGCTTATGGAATGTGATATTATATTTAAACGTGAAAAGACGATACGGCGCGGAGGCGCCGTGGAAGGTGTGTATTATGGACGAAGCGAAAAAAGTAATGCTCTCGGGCATCAAGCCCTCCGGCGACCTGACCCTCGGCTCCTATCTCGGGGCGATCAAGAATTGGGCCAATCTCGCCGAGCAGTTTGACTGCTATTATTTCATGGCGGACCTGCACGCGCTGACGACGCGCCAGAACCCCGCCGACCTGCGCCGCCGCACGCTGGAACAGCTTGCCCAGTATGTCGCCTGCGGCCTGGACCCGGAGAAGAACACCCTGTTCATCCAGTCCCATGTCTCCGCCCACGCGGAGCTTGGCTGGATTCTCAACTGCTACACCATGTTCGGCGAGTTGTCCCGTATGACCCAGTTCAAGGACAAGAGCCAGAAAAACGCCGACAACATAAACGGCGGTCTGTTTACCTATCCCGCCCTGATGGCGGCGGATATCCTGCTGTATCAGCCGGATTACGTCCCCGTCGGCGACGACCAGAAACAGCATGTCGAGCTGACCCGCGACGTAGCGCACCGCTTCAACAGCCTTTACGGCGACGTGTTCAAGATCCCCGAGCCGTACATTCCCAAGGTCGGCGCACGTGTCATGGATCTTCTGAACCCGGCCAGCAAGATGTCCAAGTCTGACGATATCGGTAACGGCCGCATCGTCATCATGGAAAAGCCCGAGGATATCATGCGCAAGTTCAAGCGCGCCGTCACCGACAGCGAGACCGGTGCAAACTGCGTCCGCTACGACGCGGAGAACAAGCCCGGCGTCGCAAACCTCATGCAGATCTACGCCGCCTGCACCGGCCGGAGCTTCGACGCCATTGAGGCCGAGTTTGCCGGCCAGGGCTACGGCGCTTTCAAGCTCGCTGTCGGCGAGGCCGTCGTTGAGACGCTCCGCCCCATCCGCGAGGAGGCCGAACGTCTCATCAAGGACAAGGTTTATCTTGAAACGCTCTGCAGGCAGGGTGCGGACAAGGCAAGCCGTATCGCAAACAAGACCCTCCGCAAGGTCTATAAAAAGGTCGGTCTGGTCGCCGCGGTCAGGTAAGCAAAATAACGCCCAGCATGATTAAAAGATCCGTATCGCCGCTCTCACGGTACATCAGATAAAGTATAAGAGCTAATAAGAGGTCGTCGGTCTCCATGCCGGCGACCTCTGTTCTTTGAAAGAGATCCGTGAGATCCAGGATCGGCCGACGGCTCTTCCGCATCCCTCGCTGTCCCGGCTCGGTATTCGCCGCCGGCTCCGGGGCCGCGGCCGGCTCCTCCGGCTCTTTCGGCCTGTACGCTCCGCTATACGCCATGCCGGCCTCCTCCCAGCTCGCCCATGACCAGGCCCGCGATATGCACCATTCTTGTCACCTCCAGCGCCCGGTCGAGCTTCGCCTGCTTTTCCGAGCGCAGATACGGCCGCATCGCCGTCAGAAGCGCTGCGGAACGGCTTCCCGTTTTCCCGGCGGCCAGAGCCTTGGTCAGCGCAGAAAGTATGCGTCCCTCACTCGGAATCCCCGCCGCCGAAGCGCCCGGCTCCGCGGCGGGCGCTTCCCCCTCCGCAGCCGCATCCCCGCCGGACGGCGCGCTCTCCCCTCCGCTTTGTCCCATCAGCCCCTGCGCAAGCTGCGTGATCTTCGCCATCTGCTCGGGGTCGGACAGAACGGACTGCATCAGCGAGCCGAGATCACCGTCCATGACCGTCCGCCGCCTTTTTCACCTGGCCGATGAATTCCCGCCCCTCCGGGGTGCTCAAAACGTCCTTCAGCATCGCCGACAGAGCGTTCATATCCCCCGCGCGGGCAGCCTTTTCAAGCGCCGCGCCGTCGATCTGCGAGGCAAGCTTACCCCCCGCTCCGCTTTTGGCCAGCGACTCCAGCGCCGCGGTGTTTTTACCGGCCAGGGCCTGCTTTGCCAGTTTCTCCATATCCATAAAAATACCCCCTCTGCCAGACCATTCTATGCCGGTCCGGCAGAGGGGGTTCCTGTTTCCTTGCGGATAATCAGCTATTCATCCATTCGGACAGCCTCTCAAAGATCGCGGCGACCTCCGCACGGGTCGCATACGCCGTGGGATGGAAGCTGCCGTCCGTATAGCCGTCAATGACGCCGATGTTCTTCATGGCGTAGACCGCATCGACCGCGTAGGACGCGATGCTGGAGTGGTCCGTAAACTTACTGGACGCGCTTGTGGTCAGCTTCTTGCTGCTGTAATTCGTCAGGTAGCGGTACAGCGTGACGCAGATATCCTGGCGGGTGATATTGCTGTTCGGGGCAAAGCTCGACGAGGACTGCCCGTTCATAATGCCGTAGATGTACGCCCACTGGGCATAGCCCGAGTAGTATGCGCCGTTCGGCAGGTCGGAAAACTGGCCCTCATACACATACAGGAGCCGCTTGCTGCCGTCGGGCATCCACTTGCGGACATAGCCCTGCGTGCTGCCGTACTGGACGCGATACCAGGTGCCGCCGTCGAGGCCGCTGGACACCTTTGACAGGACCTGTACATGCTTTCCGCTGCTGCCGGTGAGCGCCTTGACATAGCTCTCATCGTCGGTGGTCGTCGCGTCGCGGATACAAATATTGTAGCCGTTCGTAATGCCGAGGATGCCCGACCAGCTCTCAAGATCGCTCCAGCTTGTTCCCTGCTGCTTCGCGATGAAGCGGCCGAGAACCGTAACGAACATACCGCGGGTCATCTTCGAGCTGGGCGAGAAGGTCGTCTTGCTCGTGCCGGAAAACAGACCGTTCGTGTATACGAAAGCGACAGCGGGCCTGTACCACTTATCGCCCACGTCCGTGAAGGGCAGCGAAATATCAAAGCTTGCCGAGATGGTGTGATCGCCGGTGACATTATTGAACGTGTAGCTCGTCTTTTTCCCGACACTCTTGCCGTCCACGAGGACATCGGAAACCGCAAAGCCTTCCAGGGGCTTTATTGTAAAGGTCACGCTCTTGCCGTCCTGAACGGAGGTCTTTCCGCTCGGGCTGATGGTGCCTCCGCTGCCCACGCTCGCCGTGATCGTATGGAAGGTGCCGAGCGTGATCTTCAGTTCGGTCACATCGCTGTTCAGGCTGGAGCTGCTGACCGCGATGGCCTTGATCGTGACGGGCGCGTTGATCTTGATGCCGTCGCTCGTCATCTTCGAGTCCTGGGTGGTCGGCGTCGTGCCGTCCGTGGTGTAGTAGATCGTATCGCCGGCGTCATTCACAAGCCGGATCACCGCGCCGACGGAGACCACGCTGCCGGAAATGGCGCCGCTCACCGCCTCGGCATAAGGCTTCTGCGCCTTCTCCACCGATACCTCATAGGTCAGGGTGTAGCTGCCGGTATAGGGCTTGCCGCAGACTGCGATGGCCTTGACGGTCGTCGTGCGCGTCAGCGAAAACGGTCCGGTGTATTTGGTGCTGCTGGTGGTCGGGGTCGTGCCGTCCGTGGTGTAGTAAATGACCGCGCCGGAAACGCTGTGACGCAGCTCAACGACCTTCGCCGTGCCGGCGGAGTTCATCGTCATGGAGATGATGGGGGCGGGCGCGTAGCCGCTCTCCTCCAGGTTCACGGCGGAGCTTTCCTCGAAATCGACGCTGCCGGAATAGCTGCGGCGATAGAGGCCGTAGCCGCCGTTGAAATAGTAGCTCTGGATATAGGACAGGCTGCCCGTGGCCTCATAGGTCTTGCCCGGGAACAGCTCGCCGTAGCAGGTGACGCGCATTTTGCAGGGCGTCTGCTCGGTGATCTCGACGGCGTTCACGTTGCCGTTCTTGTCATAGCCGATATTCGTGATGAGCACAACGTGGCTGCTGGTCTTATTCAGGCAGTCGCCGATGCGCAGGTTCGACAGACTGGCCGTCACCTTTGTGGAATAGGGCACGATCCCGCTGCAGGTGCAGCGGCTGGGCAGGTCCCATGCCCAGGACACGAACCCGGAGCAGTCGCTGCCGTAATACGGCGCGGTCCGGGAGTAGTACGAATAGCCGGAATAGAAACGGCTGCTCGTGTCGTTGACCGCCTCGACGAAATCGCTGATCGTGAGCGACCAGCCGACATAGCCGGTATTGACGGCCTGTGAGTACGGCACGCCCTGATAGGTGGAGCCGCCCTTGAAGTAGCCGTAGGTGACGTTGCCGTTGACATCCGTGACCGTGCCGCCCCGGCTGCTGCTGACATAGGAGCTGTCATCGCCGCCCCAGGCATAGCGCCATTTCAGCGGCGTCCACTTCACCTCCGCCATCTGACGGGCGCGAAGGACGATGTTTTTCTGGTTCGTGGTCAGGGACGAGCTGGTATAGGCCGTGGACACAATGTTGCTGTTCGTGGCCGTATACGCGCCGTCGACCGAAAGACTCAGGCCATCCTGCATCGCCTCGTAGGTCTCGGATTCAAGGTATGCCGCCTCGCTCGCCCTCTGTTCCTCCTCGGATAGGCCGCTCTCGCCCTCGCCTGCATGCAGGGAATAGACCTGCGGCGCGTACGTTCCGGCAAAAAGGTCGCTCAGAGCTGCCTGACGGGTAACGCCGTCGGTGGTCACGAAAACCAGCCAGCCCTCGTCGGTATAGGCCTGCTCCACGCCGCCCGCAAGGCGGGTCGTACCGGCCCAAAGATCATAGTCGCGGATCTCCCCGGTCAGGAAAAGGTTCCCGAGCTCGGTCGGGATCAGCCCCATGACATTCGCAGGGCTCTCCACCGTGAAAAGCTCGTCCGTTTCCATGTCATAGGAGTACACCGCGCCGCCGGAGACAAAGCGCAGCTCACAGCCCATGACATACATCTGCTTGATATACTGTCCAAAGGAATAGACCGTCTCGGCCGTGCCTCCGTTTTCGGACAGGCGGCGCACATCGCCGCTTTCCGTGGTGTAGTACAGCCAGCCGTCGACGAGGTTCAGGTTTTCCCCCTGCTCCGTGGTAAGGAGGCTGGTCCCGTTCGCGCCGTCGAGCCAGATGCCGCCGTCGCTGTAATAGAGCTTTCCATTGACACGCAGGTATTTACCGCCGCCAAGGATCTCGGAGTCCGTGTTGCCGGGCGTTACCCATGCACGGGCTTCCGCCGCAGGCTCTTCCGACGCCGCCTCCGTCTCCTCGGGCAACGGGGTTTCCTCGGGCGACGCGGTCTCCTCAGGCGCTGCGGTCTCCTCAGGCTGCGCAGTCTCCTCAGGCTGCGCAGTCTCCTCAGGCTGCGCAGTCTCCTCGGGCTGCGCAGTCTCCTCGGGCGACGCGGTCTCCTCGGGCTGCGCGGTCTCCTCGGGCTGCGCGGCTTCTTCGACCAGCGTTTCCGAGGCGTCCGCAGCCTCCTCCGGCGCCTCGCTCTCCGCGAAGGCCGCCGTAGAAAGCAGCGTGGCCAGCACCAATATCAGGGCGATCCATCGTTTTAAGTGGTTCATAATATCCTCCGTCGTTCAGCCGCCGGGCAGCCGCTGAACCAGACACAGTTGCTCATTTACTCATATACCTTATCATATTTTACCGGTTTTTACAATACCTGATTGAAATTATTTGTTTCTAATTTGTAACTTATTCGACGGCTTCTGCCCAGCAAAAGAGCCCGGCGGGAAGCCGGGCTCCAAAAGACAGAGGATAAATTTTACAGGACACGAACTCGCTTGACCTGCGGAACCGCCCCGATCTTGGCCGCAATATCGGCTGTGACGGGGACGCTGACGTCGATGATCGTGTAGGCCACGTTGCCGCGGGCCTTATTAATCATGTGCTCGACATTGATGTTCTCCGCGCCGATGATATCGAGGAAGCTGTTAATCATGCGCGGCACGTTCTCATGGATGACGCAGATGCGCCCCTGCCCGGCCCGGTCAAGAGAGACGTCCGGCAGGTTCACGGAGTTTTTCGTCGTGCCGTCGAGGAGATAATCCGCCAGCTCCTGCGCCGCCATAACCGCACACTTCTCCTCGCTCTCGGGCGTAGAAGCGCCGAGGTGCGGGAACGCGACGACGCCCTTCGCGCCAATGACCTTGTCGTCGGGGAAATCGGTGACATAGCGGGCAACCTTACCGGAGGCGATCGCCGCAAGGATCGCGTCCGTATCAACGAGTCCGCCGCGGGCGAGGTTAATGATGCGCACGCCGTTTTTCATCTGGTCGAACGCTTCGGCGTTCAGCATATGATGCGTGCTCTCGTTGTGATGGAGCTGGATGAGGACGTAATCGGACTGGCGATACAGGGTAGCCAGGTCCTCCGCGTGGCGGACCTCGCCCGAGATGCGCCAGGCGGACTCAACGGACATGTACGGGTCATAGCCGACGACGTCCATGCCGAGCGCGAGCGCGGCGTTTGCGATGCGGGAACCAATGTTGCCGAGGCCGATGATGCCGAGGGTCTTGCCCATGATCTCGGGGCCGACATAGGCCTTCTTCCCCGCTTCGACCTGTGCGTCGATATTTTCGCTGCCGGCCAGGGATTTTGCCCAGAGCATGCCCTCCATAAGGTCGCGGGAGGCAAGGACCAGCGAGCAGACGGCCAGTTCGACCACTGCCTGCGCATTGGCGCCGGCGGCGTTAAACACGGCGATGCCGGCTTCGGTGCAGCGCGGGATGGGGACGTTATCAACGCCCACACCGGCACGGCCGATCGCGACGAGGTTATCGCCGAAGAGCATGTCATGGATCTTTGCCGAGCGGATCAGAAGCCCCGCCGGGTCCTCCGCATCGACATCGACCACAAGTCCCCTGCTGCTCAGGACATTCAGACCGGCCTGAGCGATATTGTTCATGGTTTTGATCTCATACATGGTGCTTTACCTCAAATTCCTTCATAAATTCCGCCAGTGCCCGGACACCCTCCATGGGCTGGGCGTTATACAGACTGGCGCGCATACCGCCGACGCTGCGGTGGCCCTTCAGATTCATGAGGCCGCGGGCCTGTGCCTCTTTGGCGAACGCGGCATCCAAATCGTCGTCTCCGGTGCGGAAGGTGATATTCATCTCGCTGCGGGAATCGACGCGGGCATGAGGCTTATACAGCCTGCTGTTATCGAGGATGTCGTAGATCATCGCCGCCTTCTCGTGCTTGATGACTTCCATGCCGGCAACGCCGCCCTGCGCCTCGAGCCAGTCGAGCGTGAGGCCAAGCATGTAGATGCACCAGCACGGGGGCGTGTTGTACATGCTGTCCTTCTCGATCATGGTTTGGTAGCTCAGCATAAGCGGCGTGATGGGCATTTCATGTCCCGCGAGAGACTTGTCGATAATGACAACGGTGACACCCGCCGGGGCCATATTCTTCTGCGCGCCGGCCATAATGATGCCATATCTCGACACGTCCACAGGGCGGGAGAGGATATCGGAGCTCATATCGCAGACAAGAGGCGCCTCCGTTTCGGGGACATAGCTCCACTCCGTGCCGTAGATGGTGTTGTTGGCACAGTAGTAGAAATACTTCGCCCCCGGGGTAAGAGCAAGCTCGGCCTGCCTGGGGATATAGGTGAAGTTATCCGGCTCAGAGGTCGCCGCGACATGGACGTCGCCGTACTTTTTGGCCTCTTTCATCGCAATGCGGGCAAAGTTGCCGGTGACAGCGTAATCGGCCGTGCCGTCCTCGATGAGATTCAGCGGGATCATCGAAAACTGCGTCGATGCGCCGCCCTGCAGAAACAGAATTTCATGCGTGTCGGGAACGGCCAGGGCCTTTTTGAGTTTCGCCTTGGTGGCGTCGAAAATCTCCTGGAAGAACTTGCTGCGGTGGCTCATCTCCATGACGGACATACCGCTTCCGTTGTAGTTCAGCATCTCGGCGGCGGCCCGTTCCAGCGCCTGCTGCGGCAGCACGGAAGGTCCGGCTGAGAAGTTAAATACTTCTTCACGTTTCATAGCTTACCTCTTATATTTCGATTGATATTCTTTTTATAGCTTTTCAATATTATCCTTCCTCTTCACGCATCTGCCGGAGAAGCTGGTTAAAATCGGTATTCGCGACCTGTTCTTCAAAGGCCCTGCTGAAAACCTCCATGGCCTCGTCGGCCTCATCATCGTCCTCTGCTTCCGCCGCCTTGTTCCTTATGCCGCAGACCCAGTCATACCACGCCCGGTGCCACTGCTCCGCCAGCTCCTCGTTCGGCTTGCGCAGCGCGTCGTTTTCTGCAACGGCCTTCCGGTAGCCGGCGCTTTTCAGCAGGGCGGCCAGTTCTTTTTTCGCCCGTTTCAGAGCTTTGGCGGCGCTGTTAGCTTCCTTAAAAGCAGACAGGCAGAACAACGCTCCGATCACACACGCACCGATAAGGAGGATCGTAAAGAATGTGGCCATGGAGCTTGCAAGCTCTCCGAATATCCCCTGTATGATGACTTGGAGATAAACAGGCAGGGCTATGATAAACCCCGCTGCGGTTTTAACAGATGCCAGCACACCCTCTCCGTCGACTCCGGACTGATGCATCGCCGCGATCGCCTCGCCGACGCCGAAGAAGATCTCCCCCAGGATAGAGAGCACCGCAAAGGCGCAGTAGAGAAATCCAATCAGACTGATCGCCCAGGAAAAACCGCTCGTTCCGCCCTTTGCCCTGCTGACCTTTTCCTCCAGCTCCTCCTTCTGCCTCATCGCCGCGTTGTACTCCTGAGTACCCGGGAAGCGGTAATGGTTCCGATAGACCAGCTTTGAAGTCGCTCTGGCTACCTTTTTAAAGGAGGAAACCGTATAATCCGCCCCGAAATAGTCGAATCGGAACTGAGTGTCCTCAAAATAGGATACGGCCATATTCCCAGCCGAATCGGCCCAGGAATCAATCGTTCCGTCATGCTCCAGTATGTACGCCTGCATTTCCTCATCTATATTGCGGCGCAGACCATCATAGTAATCGTTTATGCGGGAACATGCCTTTTGCTTCAATTCCCGTTCGCCGGTGCCGCGGCTGTAGGAAATCGTCGCCCCGTTGTTTTCCTGGTATCTGTCTATAACAGAACGAAGCCGTCCGGCAAAGGTCCCGGCTTGTTCACTGTCATAGTAAGCCTTCAGCTGGCTGTATTCCTTCGGCGGCAGCTTCAGCTTTGGAAATCCCATATCCTCTCTCCTCCCCTGTTACAGCGGGAATCATACAGCTTTTTCATTATAACACACCGCCTGAAATATGCAAATTTCATTTTCCCACAAGACAATCGTCCCGGACTGCTACGATTTGGATATTCTGCACAGAGCCGCGGGGATACGCCCGTTCTGTGCGGACAACACAGTAGTTCTCGCTGTGGCCCTCGTGCTCATTCTCAAACAAGACGGACAGCTCCCGCCCCACCTGCGCGGCAAGGTATTTCCGCTGCAGCGAGCCGATGACCTCCCCCGCCCGGCGGACGCGGTTTTCCTTCTCCGCGCGGGAGAGCTGTCCGGGCATATCCGCCGCTTTCGTACCGGGCCGCTGCGAATATGGGAACGCATGCACGAAGAGAAAACCGCACTGTTCCAAAAAATGCAGCGTCTGCATAAAATGTTCCTCCGTCTCGCCCGGAAAGCCGCAGATGAGGTCGGCCGTCAGCGCACAGCCGGGGAAATATACCTCCAGCAGCCGACAGGCCGTCAGAAACCCCGCGGTGTCATACCGGCGATGCATACGCGCAAGCGTATCGTCGCAGCCGGACTGCAGGGACAGGTGGAAATGCGGGCAGACCCGGCCAAGCGCGGACACGCGGCGGCAGAAATCCTCTGTGATGACCGTCGGTTCGATCGAGCCCAGGCGAATACGGGCATCCGGCGCGGCGCGGGAAATCGCCTCGACGGCGTCAGCCAGACCGGGTCTGCCGTCCAGATCCTTGCCGTAGGATGCGATCTCGATGCCGGTGATGACGATCTCGCGATACCCCTCCTCCGCCAGCTTCGCCGCCTGCGCGGCGCAGATATCGAGCGGCAGACTGCGCACGCGGCCGCGGGTGTACGGGATCACGCAGTAGGTGCAGAAATGATCGCAGCCGTCCTGGATCTTCATCATCGCGCGGGTACGTCCGGACACCGCGCCGGCGGGCAGCGGCTCGAAATACAGACGCTTGAACGGGTCGTCGATCTCCAGGACGGATGCGGCGGCGGCAATGGCCTCGACAAACTTCTCCTTCTCTCCAGTCCCGAACACGATGTCCGCGCCGAGCGCGCGCACGGCCTCCGGCTCAAGCTGCGACCAGCAGCCGCAGACCGCCGTCAGCGCACGGGGATGCTTCTGGCGCAGACGGCGGATGGCCTGCCGCGACTTGCGCCCGCTCTCCGCGGTAACGGCGCAGGTGTTCACAATGAGGATGTCGGCGTCCTCCGACGCCGGCTCGTATCCCCGCTCCCGAAGCATCGCCTCAACGGCCTGCGTTTCGTATTGGTTTACCTTGCACCCGAGGGTGTAGACCGCATATTTCATGACGCTTGTTTTTTCTTCCTTCCCGGTTTATACTGGAACCCATCCGAAAAGCAAAGCAGACAGGTGGTTTTCTCTTATGATCTATCTCGATAACGCCGCAACGACGAAGGTTTGCCCCGAAGCGGTGGAGGCAGCCATAAACATGATGACCGTGGATTTCGGAAACCCCAGCTCCCTCCACGGTCCTGGCCGCACGGCACGCGCCGCGCTCAAGGAGGCACGCGCAGCGGTCGCTGCCTCCATCGGCGCAAAGCCGGAGAATATCTTCTTCACCGCCGGCGGCACGGAGGGCAACAACTGGGCTCTGCGCTCCGGCGCGCAGCTCATGCGGCACAAGGGCCGTCACATTATCAGTTCCGCAGCGGAGCATGACGCGATCTTAAAAAGCCTCGACCGGCTCGAGGCCGACGGGTTCGAGGTCACGCGCCTGACGCCCGATCCGGACGGCGCGGTCCACGCCGACGCGGTGATCGAAGCGCTGCGCGCAGATACGATCCTCGTGAGCCTCATGCTCGTGAACAACGAGACCGGCGCAATCACAGATATCCCGGCCGTTTCCCGGGCGCTCAAGGCCGCAAAATCGGGCGCGCTGCTCCATACGGACGCAGTGCAGGGCTTTCTCAAGGTGCCGTTCACGGTAAAAAGCCTTGGCGCAGACATGATTACCCTTTCCGGACACAAGATCCATGCACCGAAGGGCGTCGGCGCGCTGTATGTACGCACAGGACTGCGGCTCCCTCCGCTTCTCTGCGGCGGCGGCCAGGAGGACGGAAAGCGCTCCGGGACGGAAAACCTGCCCGGCATCTGCGCCTTTGCCGCCGCGGTCGAAGCCGCGAAAAACGATATGGACATGCTCCCCCGCATGGCCGCGCTGCGGCAGCGCGTCATCGACACGCTCGCCGGCTCCGGCGTGGAATTCGCGGTGAACGGCGGCGGCGCACCACATATACTGAGCCTGTCCCTGCCCGGCTACCGGGCCGAGACCTTGCTGAACGTGCTCGATGGGTACGGGGTCTTTATATCCACCGGCTCTGCCTGCAAACGGGGCAGACGCAGCCATGTGCTGACTGCGATGGACCTGCCGGTCCGGGCCATCGACGGCACGCTCCGCGTGTCCCTCTGCCGCTTCACCACAGCGGCGGATATCGACGGCTTCTGCGACGCGCTTCTGCGCGCATGCAACTCGCTCATCAGGACCTCATAAACAAAGGCAGAGCCATTGCCGGCTCTGCCCTTTTGTTTACGAGAATCACTTACGCTATGTACTTGGTGACGCTCTCACCGTAGGCAGCCGGATCGGCGGAAACGGTCACGGTGAAAGTAATGCTGTTCACATCGCCGAACTTCTCGAGCCACGCCAGGAAAGCAGCCAGGGTCTCCGCGTCAACCTCGCCGATGATCTTGAAAAGGTTATCCATAAAAACATGGGTGATGTCAAAGTTGCCGGCGGCGAGGCCGCTGATAAAGCCGCGCATGAGATCGAGGGAGTTGATGCCGTACTCCGAAGCATGCACGAGACGCGCCTGATAGGGGATGTCATACGTAAGGACCTTGTCCTTTTCGATGCAGATTACATCGCCATGCTCTTCATCCACCGCCTTGCGCACCAGATCTACCAGTGTCTTTGTCTTGCCGGTCCCTTTAAGACCCATGATTAATCTAACCAAGATGGTTCACGCTCCTTACTTATGGTAACATCATGATACCATGAAACACGTTTTCCTGCAATCAAAATATACGTTTTTTTCACAAATATTTTGGGCTCCGCCGCACACTTTTTCGGCGAAGCCCGTTTTTATTCTCCTCAGACGCCGGGCTTTCCCAGCATGCGGAACATGTTTTTCTTATACGCCTCGACGCCGGGCTGGTCAAACGGGTTCACACCCAGCATATAGCCGCTGATGGCACAGGCCATCTCGAAGAAGCAGACGAGGTCGGCAAAGCCCGCCTCATCGCGCAGGGGTACGGACAGGCCAATATTCGGTACGCCGCCCGCGATATGCGCGGCCTTGACCGCCTCCATCGCCACGCGGGAAATATCCGCAAGACCACGGCCGGCAAGGTAATTGAGGCCGTCCGGATCGCCCATCGCAAACGGCATCTCAAAATCCTTCCGGGGCCGGTCAAAACTCACGACGGTCTCCATCAGCGTGCGGGGGCCCTCCTGAATGTATTGACCCATGGAGTGCAGATCCGCGTTATACTCCACCGAGGCGGGATAGATGCCGACGCCGTTTTTGCCCTCGCTCTCGCCGTAGAGCTGCTTCCACCACTCCGCCATAAAGCGGAACGACGGCTCATAGCACGCAAGGATCTCGATTTTCTTGCCTTTTGAATAGAGCGCGTTGCGCATCGCGGCATACTGCCACGCAGGGTTTTCCGGGCTGCGCAGCTCAAGCGCGTACATGCTCTCCGCCGCAGCGCCGACGAGCGTGCGCACGTCGCATCCGGCTGCCGCAAGCGGCAGCAGCCCCACCGCAGACAGAACGGAAAAACGTCCGCCCACATCGTCGGGGACGACGAAGCTCTCATACCCCTCCGCGTCGGCGATCCCCTTCAAAACGCCCTTCTGCGCATCCGTGGTCGCGTAGATGCGCTTTCTCGCGCCCGCGCCGTATTTTTTCTCAAGCACACCGCGCCAAATGCGGAATGCCGCCGCCGGCTCCAGCGTCGTACCGGATTTAGACACCACGTTGATCGAGAAATCCCGGTCGCCGAGGCGTGCCAGCTTATCGTTCAGGTCGTCCGGGGAAAGTCCGGTGCCGGCAAAGATGACCTCCGGGCCGTTCTTCGGCTGGATGAGCTCGATGCCCGCCCGTGCGCCGAGATAGCTGCCGCCGATGCCGATGACCACCAGCACCTCGCTGGTATCCCGAATGCGCTCCGCGGCCGAGAGAATGCGCTTGAGCTCCTCCCCCTGGACGCGGCGGGGAAGCTGACGCCAGCCGGTGAACTCCGCGCCGGCCCAGGTTCCCTCCGCCAGCGCGCGATGCGCTACCGCTGCCGCGCCGTAATCAGGGCCGTTCCCCTCCAGGAAGCCGACCGCCCCGGACAGATCCACTTTAACCATGCTTCTTGCCTCATTTCTTTTGATTCCCCAGCATTATAGCCCAACATTCCGGAATTTGCAAGCATGCTTTTTGTCAAAAGTGGGGCAAAAAAGTCTTTTTTTCTCCGTTTTCATCCCCAAAATGGGGCATATGTGACAGTTATCGACCAATTATCGACCCCAGAACGCATCCATACACATCCCAGAAGGACAGCCGCGCCACGGCCTGGGGCGAGAGGATATCCACGCGGGCCAGTTCGGTCTCCCCGGCACGGACGATCAGCTCGCCGAGCTTCTGCTCCGGCGCGACCGGCGCCTCTACGCTCTCGGCAAGCTGGACGTCATACTGCAGGTCGGACAGGGCGCCCTTGCCAGCGAGGATGTACTCGCTCCCGGCGTACACCGGCTGGACGCTCTCCGCCGTACCGAGCGTCACCGGCACAGGCGGCAGCGCCGTACCCGGCCGCAGGGATACGAGCTCATAGTTGGCAAAGCCGTAGCTCAGAAGCGTCTTTGCGCTCTCAAAGCGCTCCGCCGAGGTCGCAGCGTGCAGGACGACGGCGATATACTCGACCCCGTCGCGCTCCGCAGACGCGGACAGGCAGTACATGGCCTGCGTGGTAAACCCGGTTTTGAGGCCGGTCGTGCCGTCGAACTGGCGCAGGAGCTTATTGGTGTTCGACAGGCCGAATTCCCCGTCCCGGATGGTATCCATCCAAATAGTTGTATACTCCCGGATGCGGTCGTGCGTGAGAAGCTCGCGGGACATAAGCGCGATGTCATAGGCCGAGGTATAGTGGTCATCGTCGTCAAAAAGGCCCGTGCAGTTTGTAAAATGCGTGTCGGCCATGCCGAGCTCCGCAGCACGCAGGTTCATTTTCCGGACGAAGGCGTCCTCCGTGCCGCACAGATGCTCCGCCAGCGCGACCGCGCAGTCGTTTGCGCTGACGACGGCGACGCATTTGAGCATTTCGCTTACGCTCATGCGCTCCCCCGCCTCAAGCCATATCTGACTGCCGCCCATGGAAGCCGCCGTCTCCGAGGCCGTCACCACATCATCCGGCAAGAGCGTGCCGTTATCGAGCGCCTCGACGACAAGGAGCATCGTCATAACCTTTGTCACGCTCGCGGGCGAGCTGTGTTCGTGCGCGTTTTTTTCATAGATCACCGTGCCGGTTGATTTTTCCATCAGCACCGCCTGCGGCGCGGCGATCGGGATATCGTCATCCGAAAGCAGGGCGTCCGCCCGTGCGCTTCCGGTCAGCATCACAGCGGCAAGCAGGGCCGCGAACAGTTTTTTCATAACAAAACACCCCCATACCCAATGGATATGGGGGGATGTCCCGGTTTATGCCGGGCCCGGTCAGATTTCCTTATACATCGCCGGGGCGTCGGCCTTGGCCGCGTTCTCCGACACGGACACGACCTCGACCTTCACCGTGCGCGCGCCGAACCGGATCTCGATGACGTCGCCGGGCTTCACCTCACGCGACGCCTTGGCGGGCGCACCGTTTACGGTAACACGTCCGCCGTCACAAGCCTCGTTCGCAACGGTGCGGCGCTTAATGAGGCGCGAGACCTTCAGGTATTTATCAAGCCGCATGGGATGTCCTCCTTTTAAAGAAAAGGGACGCGTCCACAAAACGCGCCCTGCATTTCTTATAGGCGAAAATTACTTCGCGACGGCGTCCTTCAGAGCCTTGCCGGCCTTGAACTGAGGGACCTTGGAAGCGGGGATCTTGATCTCCTCCTTGGTCTGGGGGTTACGGCCGATGCGCTCACCGCGTTCCTTGACGTCAAAAGCGCCAAAGCCGACAAGCTGAACCTTGTCGCCGCCGACGAGAGCCTCGGTGATGGCGTCGAGCGCGGCGTTGATCGCCTTCTCGG
Organism: uncultured Oscillospiraceae bacterium; assembly: GCA_964406615.1. GTDB lineage: Bacteria > Bacillota > Clostridia > Oscillospirales > Oscillospiraceae > CAJOIG01. The sequence goes on along the minus strand of CAYOSI010000001.1, from coordinate 85,468 downwards.
CATCCTTCTTGGACAGGCCGGCCTTCTCAGCGGCCACAGAAATGAGTTCTGCCTTATTCATGTTAATTCCTCCTAAGTTTCTAAGCGGTTTCCCGCTCTTTTGTATGAACGATGCCGCACAGACGGCCCGCCCGAAAACCGCCTTGCGGCCGGTATCCGATAAAATTATTCTGCCCGCTCCCGCGCAAGCTCACGCTTTGCCTGCTGCCACAAAGCTTCCTTTTCGTCAAGCGTCAGCTCCGGGAATGCCCGTCCCTGCGCCTGCGCCAGGTCCTCCATACGTCCATAGCGCGCCGTAAAACGGTCGGACGAGCCGTTCAGGGCCTTTTCCGGGTCAACGCCAAGGAGCCGCGCCAGGTTGACGACGGCGGCGAGAACATCGCCCAGCTCTTCCTCGACACGCTCGCCGGAGGCAATCGCCTCGTCAAGCTCGGAGAGCTCCTCCGCGATCTTACCGCGCGCACCGTGCCAATCCGTCCAGTCGAAGCCGTCCTTCCGGGCCTTGGACTGTATCTTCTCCGCACGCCAGAGCGCCGGGAGCGCGTCGGCCACGTCGGCCATCGCACGGCCGGTCGATTTCTGCTTCTTCTCCTCCCGCTTCACCGCGTCCCAGGTGGTCAGCACCTGCTCGGGCGTCTCGGCGGCCACATCGCCAAAAACGTGCGGGTGACGGCGGATCAGCTTTTTGCACGCCTCGTCGCAGACATCGTCAAAGCTGAAGCCGCCGGCCTCTTCCTCCATGCGGGCATGGAACAGCACCTGCATTTGCAGGTCGCCCAGCTCCTCGCAAAGGTTTTCCATGTCGCCGTGGTCGATCGCGGAAACGGCCTCATAGGCCTCCTCGAGCATGTTCCGGCGGATGGATTCATGCGTCTGGACCTTGTCCCAGGGGCATCCGTCCGGCGCGCGAAGAAGCTCCATAATGCGGCGAAAATCGTTGATATCGTATGAATCTTTATATTGGAAATTTACCATAGTTCTTCTCTCTCTGCAATAGCAAATTTGAAAAATCGGCTTTTTTCAAGGGTTTTTGTGACTTTTGTTACCGAATATGAAGCAGTTTCGCAATTTTTTCGCCCTTCGGGAAGAGCTTCATATCCTCGAGCGTGATGGCCCGCAGCGCGATGACCATCACGACGTACACGATAACGCCCGCGCAGACCGCCGCAAAGAACGGCAGCACGACCCCGAGGTCGCGTCCCGCGACGACGACGCTCTCGCCCATGAGTCCGTGCAGCAGTCCGTACACCGCCCAGGCGGCGACGCCCATGACCGCGCTGCTGATGCCGCTGCGGCCGAAAATCGTCCAGAGGTTCATGGGCCGCGCCATCTTGCGCGCCATGAAAATGAGGTTCACGGTCAGCATGACCACATAGCAGCAGAACGTGCCGAGGGGAGCGCCGTAAATGTTCAGGCTCGGTATGCCGACGAGGACATAGGTCACGACGATCTTCGCCAGAAAGCCCAGCAGGATCGCGATGAGCGGCAGACGCTCATTTCCGTTTGCCGGCAGGATCGAGTTTGTCATAAGGCTCATGGTCATGAAGTAGCACACAACGCCGAGCTCCATCAGCAGGATGCCGCCCTGCTCGGCGGTGCCGGGGTAGAGAACGTCCATGCAGGGCTTTGCCAGGACCGCCATGCCCACCGCCATGGGAAGGCATAAAAGCGTGCACATGCGCATGCCTTTTTCGGCAAGGCTGCACGCTTCGAGGCCGTTTCCGCGCACCCGTGCCGCGGAGATCGCGGGCACGATGCTCGCCATAAACGGAACCACAAACGCCGACGGGACATTATAGACCGTCATGGCCTTGCCGTAAGCGCCGTTCATGGCGCGGGCCGCCTCGAGCGTATAGCCGGCGGCGTGCTGGAGCTGGTTGAGCGTAATCTTCGCGTCGGCAAGCTGTACAAGGCTCATGACCGAGGTGGAGATGGTGATGGGGATGCCGATCTTCAGAATGTCCCAGAGAATCTTCTTCTTGCTGTCCGGCACGTCGCTCCCCGGCGTGACAGCCGGGCTCACATTGTATTTTCGGTGGATTTTGATCTGCATATACAGCATGGCCGCAAGAGAACTCACGGTCGTGCCTAAAATGGCGCCTGCGGCGCAGATTTCGACGCTTTTGCCCATGCGGTGCAGGGCATACGCCGCGATCAGGCCCACGGCGACCTTAACGGCGGTCTCGATGATCTGCGAAACCGTCGTGGGGATCATATCCGAATGGCCCTGTCCATAGCCGCGGTACGCCGACGTAACGCAGACAAGGAGCACCGACGGCGCCATGACAAAGATCGAACGCATCGCCTTGATATCGCCGACCCAGTGGGCAAGCCCCGCCGGGAAGATCATCATCAGGAGCGTGCCGAACAGTCCGAGGCTCACGAAGGCGCTGAGACCGACCTTGAACACCCGCGTTGCCTGCTGCTCCCGGCCAAGCGCATCCGCCTCCGAGATCATGCGGCTGAGCGCCACGGGCACACCCGCAGTCGCGATGGTCAAGAATACGTTGTAGATCTTGTAGGTGACGTCAAAAAGGCTGAAGCCCTCGTCGCCGAGGATGTTGCCGAGCGGGATCTTATAAAATGCGCCGAGAATCTTGATGATAACGATGCCGGCCGTGTAAATGGCGGCGCCGTGCAAAAAGTTCTGTCCTTTTTTCTCCGACATAGAAGCTCCTTAAACGATGGGGATATATATGCCTATGCGGCGGCCGCCGCAAATACGCCTGATTTTGATACTATACCCCGATTTCGCCAAAAAGTAAAGGGGGGACGGCCGAACCGCCCCCCTTGCCGGGCCATATTGGCTTTACGCTTTTCGAGCGGAGCTTACGCCTTCCGGACGGAATCGACGTATTTGGTGAGGTCGAGCATCTTGTTTGAATAGCCCCACTCGTTGTCGTACCACGCGACGAGCTTCATGAAATTGCCGTTCAGGGCGATACCGGCCTTCGCATCGAACACGCAGGTGTGCGGCTCGGTGCGGAAGTCCTGGGAGACAACCTCCTCGTCGACATAGAGGATCTGGTCGGCCATCGCGCCGTCGGCGGCAGCCTTGACGGCGGCGCAGACCTCGTCATAGGTCGCGCTCTTCTCGAGGCGGACGGTCAGGTCGACGACGGACACATCGCCGCAGGGAACGCGCATCGCCATGCCGGTCAGCTTGCCCTGCAGCTCGGGGATGACCTTGCCGACGGCCTTCGCGGCGCCGGTGCTGGTGGGGATGATGTTGTCGAAGCAGGAACGGGCCAGGCGCCAATTCTTCTTGTTGAAGTTATCGACGATGTTCTGGCTTGCGGTGGCGGCATGGATGGTAGTCATGAGGCCCTCGACGATGCCGAAGTTGTCGTTGATGACCTTGGCCAGAGGCGCAAGGCAGTTGGTGGTGCAGGAGGCGTTCGAGAGGACCTTGATGTCGGACGTGTACTTGTCGTTGTTGACGCCCATGACGAACATCGGGGTCGAGTCCTTGGACGGGCCGGAGAGGATGACGACCTGCGCACCGGCGTCAAGATGGTCCTGCACGGACTCGGTGGTCAGGAACTTGCCGGTACACTCGAGAACATACTCAGCGCCCAGCTCGCCCCAGGGCAGTTTCTTCGGGTCGCGGGCGTTCAGCAGCGGGACACGCTTGCCGTTTACGATGAGGGCCGGATTTTCCTCGTCATAATCGACCGTGCCCTGAAAGCGTCCGTGAACCGTATCATACTTGAGCGAATGGGCGAGCTGGGCAGGGGTCTTGTCGGGCGCGTTGACGCCCACGAATTCCACGTCCCCGCGCTCGCAGCCCGCGCGGAACACCAGACGACCGATGCGGCCGAAGCCGTTCACACCAATCTTAACCATTTCAGTACCTCCAAAAAAGTTTATGTTCTGTTTTCCCCTATTTTATCCAAAACCACACCCAAATATGAAGTGAAATGCCCGATTCTGGGGTTTCCGGTTTTGGTTCTTGTTTATTTTATAACTTATTCCGTATATTTGTCAACTTTTTTCATCAGGGATTGCCCTTTTCGACGAAATTTGATACACTGTTCTCGTCCGGGACCGGGCTTTCCTCTCCCGCTCCGTATAAAATGACCTCTGAATTCATAAAAAAGAGATATGGATATGAGTATTGACACAGAAACCCTTGCCGCCCTGTTCGACCTGAGCCGGGACGCGGTCTTTGGCGAAAAGGACGGCGAGCTGATCTATCGCAATCCCGCCGCTGCGGAGAAGCTTCCTGATTTCGGCGCCGCGCATCTTGCCATGCTCGTGCCGCCGGAGAGCCGCACGGGCACGGCGGTCTATCAGGGAGCTCCGATCGATATCACGGTCGCGAAGCTCGGCGATGTGCGCGTGTACACGTTCTCCTTCCGTGTGGAGACGGCCTCTGTCAGCGCAGTGCTGCCGACGATGGATGAGGCTCTGAAGGATCTGCGCCGCTCGCTCGACAATCTGACGGAGTACTGCAAGGTCGAGCGCTTTGCTCCGTATGACATCGCCTCCGCCGGGGCGTACCGCAGCTACTTCCGCATGCTGCGGCTGTATAAGCACCTGCAGCTCATGCAGCAGCTCGAGACGGGCTTCGCCGATTACAACCCCATTCGCCTGTCGATGAACCTGCTCTGCGGCTCCATCTGCCATACCCTGAACTCGCTCCTGGGCATCGACGGCATCCACTTCGACTATATCACCGACATGAAGGGCGAGTGCATCGCCGCGGCGGACGAGACGCTGACGGAGCTTCTCATCCTGAACCTCCTCACCAACAGCCTCCTGCACCTGCCGGAGGAAGGCGGACACATCCGCGTGACCCTCGCCCACCAGGACAGCCGCATCGTGCTCGGCATCGACGATAAAGGCGCCGGCGGTCCCGCAGCGGACGAGGACGCCGGACTGCGCCTCGTTCGCGCCGTGGCGGAGAGGCAGGGCGGCGGCATGCTGCTCGACCGCGTCGAGGGAGGCGGCACACGCATCCGCATCCTGCTCCCGGCCGCCGATACGCAGAGCCTTCACGAGCTGTCTAAGGAGGAGCTGGCCTATCCCCGCGGCGGCATGGACACCCTCCTCACGGAGCTGTCCCCCTACCTCGACCTCGGCTTCTACCGCCAGCGCTATCTGGACTGACAAAGCAGCAGGGCACGGCCCTGCCGCTTTTTTATTCGATCCCGAAAAAACGCCTGCCGTTTTCCATCGCGACGGCCGCGACAAGCTCCGGCGTCGTTCCGAGGACGCCGGCGATGAACTGCGCGACACGGGCGAGCTTGCGGCTGTCGTTCCGGCGTCCGTCCGTGCGCGGCAGGGGCGCCAGATACGGGCTGTCCGTTTCGAGGAGCATCCGGTCGGACGGCATCATGCGCAGCGTCTCGATCGCGCGGCGCGCTCCCTGCATCGTAACCGCGCCGTTGAAGCCGAGATACCACCCGCGGTCCAAAAGCTCCTTGGCCATCTCCGCAGAGCCGGACCAGCAGTGAAACTCGCCCCGGACGTCCGGGTGCCGCCGGACAAAATCGAGGCAGTCGCCATGCGCCTCGCGGTCGTGGATGACCACGGGCAGATCCAGCTCCTCGGCCAGGCAGAGCTGCGCCTCGAGGACCTCAAGCTGCGTGTCCCTCCAGGCCTTGTCGTAGTGATAGTCAAGGCCGATCTCACCGATGGCGACGACCTTCTTCTCCCGCGTCCAGGCGCGGATGAGGTCCGCGCTCTCGTCGTTCCACGACGGCGCGTCATGCGGATGCCAGCCGACCGCGGCGTAGATATAGTCATATTCCGCGGCGAGCGCCATCGACGCCTCGCTCGTTCGGCGGTCACAGCCGCAGTTTACCACCAGCTCGACCCCGCCCGCGGGCAGCGCCTTCAAAACCGCCTCGCGGTCGTCGTCGAACCACTCGTCGTCGTAATGCGCGTGGGTATCAAAAAACATCCTGCCATCCTCTCCTTTGCCGCCATTATACCACCGCGGGAAAGATTTGACCAGCGAGGAAAATACCGGTTGATTTTTGAGCGGGCTGCGGCTATACTGGAAACCCAGAGAACTATCACTTTTTAATTAAGGAGTGCGCGCATAATGAGATCCTATCCGGAAATGACCGCCGCCGAGCGCAGCGCAGAGCTTGCCGCCGCGAAAGCCGAATATGAAGCCATCCGTGCCGAGGGCCGCAAGCTGGACATGGCCCGCGGCAAGCCGAATTACCAGCAGCTTGACCTGTCGATGGGCCTGCTCAGCATCGACCCGGCCGAGCTCGTGACAGCCGCCGACGGCACCGACATCCGAAACTACGGCGTTCTCGCGGGCCTTCCCGAATGCCGCAGGCTCTTCGGCGAGCTGCTGGGTGTCGGCCCGGAGAACGTCATTGTCGGCGGGCAGTCGAGCCTGAACCTCATGTACGACGCCGTTGCCAAGGCGATGCTCCTCGGCGTGTACGGCGGCGCCAAACCTTGGGGACAGCAGAGCGGGCTGAAGTTCCTCTGCCCCGTGCCGGGCTATGACCGCCACTTCGCCATCTGCCGCGAGTTCGGCATTGAGATGATTAACATCCCCATGGACGAGAACGGCCCGGACATGGAGCTTGTGCGCGACTATGTCGAGACCGACCCCGCCGTCAAGGGCATCTGGTGCGTACCGAAGTATTCGAATCCCTCCGGCATCACCTATTCGGACGAGACCGTCCGCGCGTTCGCGGCGCTGAAGCCCGCGGCGGACGACTTCCGCATCTTCTGGGACAACGCCTACATCGTCCACGGCTTTGAGGAGGTCGACGACGAGCTTCTCAACATCTTCGACGCCTGCCGCGAATACGGCTCCGAGGACATGGTCTACGAATTCGCCTCGACGAGCAAGGTCACCTTCCCCGGCGCGGGCGTGGCCGTCATGGCCGCGAGTGAGAAAAACGTCGCGTTCCTGCTCAAGCAGCTCGGCGTCCAGTCCATCGGCTACGACAAGATAAACCAGCTCCGCCATGTCAAGTTCTTCGGCACGGCCGGGACCGTCACGGAGCATATGAAACAGCACGCCGCGCTCATGCGCCCGAAGTTTGCGGTCGTTCTGGACACGCTCGAGGCGGAAATCGCCCCGCGCGGCATCGGCTCCTGGCCTGTGCCGAAGGGCGGCTATTTCGTCGGCTTCAAGGGACTGCCAGGCACAGCGAAGCGCACCGTCGCTCTCTGCAAGGAGGCCGGCCTCACCCTGACAGGCGCGGGCGCACCGTTCCCCTACGGCGTCGACCCGGAGGACGCCACCATCCGCATCGCGCCGAGCTACCCCGACGTCCCCGATCTGGAGGCGGCCATGAAGCTCTTCTGCGTTGCGGCCCGCATCGCCGCGCTCGAGGTCCTCGCATGACCCTTTTTCTCCCCTGACCACAGCATAACCGGCACCGAACGGCCCCCGGCGGAGCATGCTCCGCCGGGGGCCGTTCCGGCATGTTTTCGATAAAAACGGGCCAGATGCAACCGTTTTCCGTTTTGAATCGTATGGTATGTGAAGGGACCTTCCGGAGAAACAGGAGTAATTCTATGAGACTGTCAGCAGACGAAACGTTCCTAAAGTACGGGGACCGGATATTTTCAGCGGCGTTCAGCGTCTGTCGGAACCAGGCCGACGCCGATGATGTGGTGCAGGATACACTGATCCGGTACCATTCTCTGCATAAAGACTATGAGAATGAGGAGCATCTCAAGGCATGGCTGATCCGTGTGGCGATCAACCGGGCAAAGGATATCACGTCCTCCTTTTGGCGGAAAAACAAGGCCGAATGGGAGGAATACATGAACGAGCTGCCCTTCGAGGAGCCCGGGGACAGCCGGCTGTTTGAGGCCGTCATGCGCCTGCCGGAAAAGTACCGGACCGTGATCCACCTGTTCTACTACGAAGACTATACCGTCAAGGAGATCGCCCACATCCTGCGCCGCCCCGAAGGAACGGTAAAGAGTCAACTGGACAGAGGAAGAAAACTCCTAAAAATCACACTTCAGGAGGAATGGAACGATGACGAATAAGCAGCGGTATCAAAGAACCTTCTCTACGCTTCATGCCTCCAGAGACTGTCTTATGGAGGTATATACGATGAAACGCGAAAAGAAATTCCGGGTGTCCAAGCTGGCCGCCGTCTGCGCGGCAGCGGCCATATTTATGGGGCTGGCCACCGCGGCTTATGCGGCGGATGTGGGCAACATCCAGCGCACCATTCAGCTTTGGATCAACGGCGACCAGACCGACGCAGTGCTGGAGATCCGGAGCGGCAGCTATACCGTCACCTACGAGGACCCGGACGGCGCCGCTCATGAGTTCGGCGGCGGCGGAGTGGCCTTCAATGACGATGGGAGCGAGCGTCCCCTTACGGAAGCCGAGATCATGGACCATCTGGATGCCCCGGATGTTCAGTATCGGGACGACGGCTCCGTCTGGGTCTGCTACCATGACAGTAGCATTGAGATCACCGACCGGTTCGACGAGAGCGGCGTGTGCTATGTTCAGGTGGAAACCGACAAAGGCCCCCTCTACCTGACCGTAAAGTACGATCGCGGCTATGCAAGCAGTCCCTACCGGTATCTTTCGCCCGATTCGTTCAATACCGATGCGGATTGAACCGGCGGTCCTGCGCCAAGCGGCCCCCGGCGGAGCATGCTCCGTCGGGGGCCGTTTTCTGTTTCGGTCTTTTTTCACCGCCCTGCGGACAACGGTATTCTTCGGGCCGTATCAGGCGTTTTTTTGGTACAGCGCCCAGAGCCCCTTGAGCAGCAGGTCGTCGTCGCAGATAATGTCATGCCGGCAGTGCGGCGTGATGGACTGGGCAAGGCCGCCCGTCGCAACGAGACGGCACTCATAGCCCAGCTCGTCCTGCATGCGGTCGATCATGCCGTCGATGGCGCCCGCAGTGGAAAACACCGCGCCGGAGCGCATCGCATCCACGGTATTGGTCGCGATGACCCTATCGGGCGGGGTGATAGAGATGCTGGGCAGAAGGCTCGTCCCCGAGGCCAGCGCGCCATACGAGAGCTTCACGCCCGGGAGGATCGCGCCGCCGCGGTAGCAGCCGTCCTTATCAATGACGACGATGGTCGTCGCCGTACCTAAATCCAGGATGATCGCCGGCGCGCCGTAGCACGCAATGGCGGCGACGCTGCCCACAATGAGGTCGCCCGCGAGCGTGCTCGGGTCATCGAGCCGCACGGGCATATCGGTTTTGGTTTCCGGCCCGACTACGATGCAGTCAAGGCCCGTGATGCTCTTGACGGCGGCTGTGAGCGCCCCCGTCACCGGCGGCACAACCGAGGCGATGATCGCCCCCTCGAACACATCCGGCGCAATACCGTGGTAGTCGAGAACATCCCGAAGCTTGATGACATATTCGGTTTTCGTAGCCCCGGGCAGCGTCTGCAGCCGGTCGATGGAGAGGATGTCTCCGTTTTCGATGCAGCCGACGACTACGTTGGTGTTGCCGACGTCGATGGCGAGGAGCATGTCAGTCTGCCTTTCCCTTTTTGCCAATATTAATGATGCGCAGGATGACCGGGCTCAGGATGATGTTCACGAGCATCTCAAACAGGAAGTTCGCCCCGACGAGGCCCATAATCATATAGTTTCCGACGTTCGGAAAGCCCGCGCCCGCAGACCACTCGGCAATGGTCTCCATGAAGAAGAGCAGGCAGCCGATCAGAAAGATGCCGGTATTTGCCACGGGGGCGATAACCGCCGCGCCGATGACGCCGACGTAGGTATTGACCTTCTCAAGCAGCTTATAAACATAACCCGCACAGAGGCCGGCGGCGGCGCCCTTGACGAGAACGGTGAGGATCGTGCCGAGCGGATTGACCGTCAGGAAAGCCGCCGCGTCTCCGGACAGGAGCACGACCAAGCCGAACACGAAGCCGAGCCACGCGCCCGCAAACGGGCCGTACAGCGCCGATCCGACGACAATCGGGATCAGCACAAGCGAGATCGAAAACGGTCCGAAGCGGATGAAGCTGCCAAGGAACTGCAGGATGATGACGATGGCCGTGAAGATGGCCACGCCGGTGATGGTGCGGGTGTCGATTCTTTTCATGATTCAATTTTCCTCCTTGCTGTCACTCCGATCCAGTCGGATGTGGCGCACGGTCATAGTAATACAACGGGTTTCCGTTGTCAATCCGTATTTCCGCCAAAAGAGGATAATAATCCGAATAAAATATTTTTACACGATCGTTCCGCCGCCGATAACGACATCTCCGTCATACAGAACGACTGCCTGTCCCGCCGTGACGGCGCGCTGGGGCTCGTCGAACACGACGGTAATCTCATCCTCCCCCGTCTGCGTGACCGTGCACGCAGCCTCGCCGTGGGAATACCGTATCTTCGCCGTGCAGGACAATTTGCCCTCGATGCGCTCGCGGTCGATGAGGTTTATGCTGCGCGCAGTAAGCTCTTTGGAAAACAGCGCGTCGTTTCCCGCGAGGGTGATGGAATTGTCCTCCGCATTCTTCCGGCAGACATAGAGCGGCTTTCCGCCCGATACGCCGAGGCCGCGCCGCTGCCCGATCGTGTAGCCGATCACGCCCCGGTGCCGTCCAAGCACCTTTCCCTGCTCGTCCACAAAATCGCCCGCAGGATACTCGCGCCCCGTGCGGCGGCGGATGAAGCCCTCATAATCGCCGTCCGGCACGAAGCATATATCCTGGCTGTCATGCTTGCGGGCGTTAAGAAGTCCGCGTTCCTCCGCGATGGAGCGCACCTGCGCCTTGGTGAAGCCGCCGAGCGGCAATTTCGTATGCGCGAGCGTGTCCTGCGTGAGGACGTAGAGGACATAGCTCTGGTCCTTTGAGGCGTCGAGGCCCTTTTTGAGGAGCCATCGCCCGTCCTCCCGCTGCTCGACGCGGGCGTAATGCCCTGTCGCGATGTATTCGCAGCCAAGCTCCCGGGCCTTGCGGAGCATATGCGGGAACTTGAGATGCCGGTTGCACTCGATGCACGGGTTCGGCGTCCCACCCGCCTCGTAGACATCGACGAAGTTTTCGATGACGCAGCGCTCGAATGCGCTTGTTGCGTTGAACACATAATGCGGCATCCCGAGGCGATACGCCGCACTGCGGGCGTCCTCGACATCGTCGAGCGAGCAGCAGGTATGGGCATTTGTCAGCCCGACGTCCTCGTTCGTATAAAGCTTCAGCGTCACGCCGAGGCACTCAAAGCCGGCCTCCTTGAGAAGCAGCGCCGAAACGGACGAATCCACGCCGCCGGACATGCCGATCATAACCTTTTCAGACACAAAAAAACCTCCCGCCGGACGCGCCGGCAGGAGGCCTTCCGCCCTGTGCGGGAGTTATAACTCTCCCCCGTGTGCGTCGTGTTCATGCTCATGGGCCGCGTCATAGTCCCCGAACATCGCCGGGTCATACGCAATGCCGTTCTTGTCGTAATAGTCCTTCACCGCAGCGCGCACCGCCTCCTCCGCAAGCACGGAGCAGTGCAGCTTATGCGCGGGCAGTCCGTCGAGCGCCTCGGTCACGGCCTTGTTGGACAGCTCCAAAGCCTCCTCCACCGGCATGCCCTTAATCATCTCCGTCGCCATGGACGAGCTGGCGATCGCGCTGCCGCAGCCGAACGTGATGAAGCTCACGTCCGTGATGACGCCGTCGCTGACCTTGATATACATACGCATGATGTCGCCGCATTTGGCGTTGCCGACCTCGCCGACGCCGTCCGCGTCCTCCATCTTGCCGAGGTTCCGGGGGTTCCGGAAGTGATCCATTACTTTATCGCTGTACAGTGCCATTTGAATACCTCCTGATTATATCACAATTCGGTTTTATAGCAAATACTGTTTCTCACCGCGCTGCAGCTCGTCCCAGACAGGGCTGATATCACGCAGATAGCGGACGATGCCGGGCACCACCGCGAGGATATGGTCGATCTCCTCCTCGGTGTTGCGGTCGTCGATCGACAGCCGCAGGCTGCCGTGCGCCACGTCATGCGGAAGCCCGAGAGCGAGCAGGACATGGCTCGGGTCAAGCGAGCCGGAGGTACACGCGCTGCCGGAGGACGCCGCCACGCCCTTATCATCCAGAAGCAGGAGCAGGCTCTCGCCCTCGATCCCCTCGAAGCAGAAATTCACCGTGCCGGGGATGCGGCGCTCCCGGTCGCCGTTTAATTTGCTGTGCGGGATCTTGGAAAGCCCGTCAATAAGCTTTTCGCGCAGGGCGGTGACATAGGGAACGCTCTTGTCCAGCCCGCTGACGGCCTCCTCCAGCGCCGCCGCCATGCCGACGATGCCGGGGATGTTCTCCGTGCCGCCGCGCTTGCCGCGCTCCTGCTGCCCGCCCTCGATAACGTTCGAGAGCACCGTCCCCTTCCGCGCATACAGCGCCCCCACGCCCTTGGGTCCGTGGAACTTATGCGCCGAGAGCGAGAGAAAATCGACGCCGAGCGCCTTCACATCCACCGGCACATGCCCGACCGCCTGGACCGCGTCCGTATGGAACAGCACGTTCCGCTCCCTGCAAACCCGCGCGATATCCGCGATGGGCTGGAGCGTGCCGATTTCGTTGTTCGCAAACATGATCGTGACGAGCGCGGTGTCGTCCCGGATGGCTTCCGCCACCTGCTCTGCGGTCACAACGCCGTTTTCATGCACATCGAGAAGCTCGATCTCGAAGCCTTGGCGGCGCAGCTTGTCCAGCGTGTGCAGGACGGCATGATGCTCAAACGCCGTGGAGATAATATGCTTTTTGCCCTTGCGCGCGCCGTAATTCGCCCCGGAGATGATCGCCTGATTGTCGGCCTCGCTGCCGCCGGAGGTGAAATAAATCTCCTTCGCATCGGCGTTCAGAAGCGCCGCGATCTTCTCACGCGCCGCAACCAGCGCCTCCATCGCTCTCTGTCCCGCCGTGTGCAGGGAGGAGGCATTGCCGTAGATCTCGCCGAAATACGGCGTCATCGCCGCGACCGCCGCAGGGCTGACGCTTGTGGTCGCAGCATTATCCGCATAAACATACATATGGCTATATTCCTCACATTAAATAAATTCAGCGGGTATTGCCTACCCTTCTGCCGGTATTATAACCCTTATTCCCTACTAAATCAATAGGTTTATCAAAAAAAGCTTGCCAAGTACATCTCCATCCGATATAATAGGTTTAACAAACCGCACCTCTCTGACGCCGAAATACTGTATTGAGGCGAAAGATTCGGTCGATATGGGATAATTTCACCTATGCCATGACTGCGTCTTTCGGGATGCGGTCATTTTTTCTTGGAAAGGAGCGAATACCATGGAGAGCCGCGTTGCCGTCATTGGCATCGTCGTCGAAAATCCCGACGCAGTGGATCGCGTGAACGCCATCCTGCACGAGTACGCCGCCCACATCCTGGGCCGGATGGGCATTCCCTACCGCGAACGCGGCATCAGCATCATCAGCATTGCCGTCGACGCGCCACAGGACGTTATCAACACCCTCTCCGGGCAGATCGGGAAGCTGCCCGGCGTCAGCGCCAAAACCGCTTATTCCCGCATTTTTACCAATTAAAAAGGAGTTTATACCATGAAAAAGATTTTTGCCCTTCTTCTCGCGGCCGCGCTCTGCCTCGGCCTGGCCGGCTGCGCCGCTGCCGATACCACCAACGCCGCGCTTGATGACATTCTGACCGCCGTGCAGGACCTTGAAGCCTCTGTGCAGGAGTATGCCGCCGCACAGGCTGCCGCCGAGGCCGAAGCCGCTGAACAGGATGCCGCCGGAGCCGAAGCCGAAGAGCCGGCTGCCGTGGAGCTCGACGAGCCCGTGAACGTCATGGTGCTCAACGGCACCACCGGCTTCGGCATGGCAAAGCTCATCGCCGACGCGAACGCGGGTACCGCCGCACTCCCCTATAACGTGACCGTCGAGACCGACGCCTCGAATATCACCGCCGCGCTCATCAGCGGCACCGCCGATATCGCCGCGCTGCCCACGAACGCCGCCGCGACCGTCTACAACAAGACCGAGGGCGGCATCCAGATAGCCGCCATCAACACGCTCGGCGTGCTCTATCTCGTGCAGAACACCGAAGCCCTTGACATCCAGTCCTGGGACGACCTTGACGGCATGACCGTCTATGTCCCCGCGCAGAACCCGACCATCCTCTTCCAGGCGCTCGTCAATGCCGCCGGCGTAGACGTCACCATCGACAACACCTACGCCCAGCCCGCCGACCTGCGCACCGCGCTCGCCGCCGGCGAGATCGACGTCGCCGTGCTGCCCGAGCCGATGGTCACCATTGCCCTTGCCGCGAACGAAAGCCTCGCCGTCGCCATGGACCTCACCGCCGAGTGGGACGCCGTGTATCCCGCGGGCAGCCTCGTGCAGGGCTGTGTCGTCGTGCGCACCGCGTTTGCCGAGGAGCATCCCGACGCCGTAAACGCATTTCTTGCCGAGTATGAGGCCTCCATCGCGCTGCTGACCGACGACGCCGATACCGCCGCACAGCTCATCGAGGAGACCGGCATTTTCGCGCAGGGTGCGGTCGCCAAGAAGGCCATCCCCAACTGCAACGTCTGTTTCCTGGCGGGCGCCGAGATGCAGGCCGCCATGGAAGAGTTCGTGGGCATCCTGTTTGACATGAACCCCGAAACCGTCGGCGGCGCCGTCCCTGCGGCCGATTTCTACTACATCGCGGAGTAACACGAAAGGACGCCGCCCATGCTCAAACGCCTCGGCAAAAACTGTATGGTGCTTGCTTTCTGGCTGCTCGTCTGGGCGGCGCTTGCAAGGCTCGTGGGTCGGGAGCTTCTGCTTCCCGGCCCCCTTGTCGTGCTCAAACGTCTGTTCATTCTCGCGCAGACAACGGATTTCTGGCGCATCACCGCCGTGAGCCTCGGGCGCATCCTGCTCGGCGCAGTCATCGGCGCTGCGCTCGGTACGCTGCTCGCCGTTGTGACGCGCCGGTTCAAGCCCGCCGATGCGCTGCTGTCGCCGCTGCTCACGCTCGTGCGTTCAACCCCGGTCGCGAGCTTCATCCTGCTCGTGCTCATCTGGGTCGGACGCAACATTCTGCCCGCCGTCATCGTCGTTCTGATGGTCCTGCCCGTCGTCTGGGGCAATGTCTCCGCCGGCATCGCGGGAACGGACGAAAAGCTCCTCGAAATGGCACGGCTTTACCGCTTCGGCACAGGACGCACGGTCCTGCGCGTATATGTCCCGGCAGTGCTGCCGCATTTTCTCTCCGCGTGCAGGACCTCGCTCGGCCTTGCGTGGAAGGCGGGCGTCGCGGCGGAGGTTCTGACCGTGCCGCAGCTTTCCATCGGGCGGCATCTGTACGAGGCGAAGCTGTACCTTGAGACCGTCGATCTCTTCGCGTGGACGGTGGTCGTGATCGTGCTGAGCCTCGTCATCGAGAAGCTGCTCGCCGCCGCCATTGGACACATCCGCACGGGAGGCGCCGCATGATAAAGCTGGATAACATTACCATTTCTTACGGCGGTGCGCCGGTCCTGGAAGCCCTTTCGCTCCACATCCCGCGCAGCGCGCATATCGCGCTCATGGGGCCGTCCGGCTGCGGCAAATCAAGCCTTCTGCATGGGATTGCCGGGCTGATCGCACCGGCAGCGGGCAGCGTGAAGCTGGACACGGAGCGCATCGCCTTTGTGTTTCAGGAGCCGCGGCTTCTGCCGGCGCGGACGGCCCTGCAGAACGTAAACGCCGTTCTGTCCGACAAAAAGGCCACCCTGCCGGAGGCGGCAAAGTGGCTCGATGCCGTGGGGCTTTCGGATGCGAAAGCAAAGTATCCGTCGGAGCTTTCCGGCGGCATGGCGCAGCGGGTCAATATCGCCCGGGCGCTTGCGTATGACGCGGATTTGCTGCTGCTCGACGAGCCGTTTAAGGGGCTTGACGAAGCCCGCAAAGCGGAACTGATGGCGCTTATCACGGAGCATGCGAAGGGCAAAACGCTCGTCCTCGCGACCCATGCCCGCACCGAGGCCGACACCCTCTGCGGCACAGTCCTCACCTTTCAAAACGGAACATTCGCATAAAAGCACGCCCGGAGAAGTTTCCCTCTCCGGGCGTGTCGGTATTTCCTTACCACAGCATGAGCTTATTTGCCTGCTCGCGAAGCTCGGCGCGGAAGTCGGGATGCGCCACCGCGATGAGATTCTCCACCCTCTGACGGATGTTGCGTCCCTTGAGCCACGCAACGCCGTACTCGGTCACGATGCAGTCCACCTGGTTGCGGCTCAGGCTCACCACCGAGCCGGGCGCAAGCTGCGCCGAGATGGTCGAGATCGTACCGCCCCTGCGCGTGGACGGCGCCGCGATGAAGTTGCGCCCGCCCTTGGCATGGGCCGCACCCACCGCCATATCCGCCTGCCCGCCCGTGCCGGAATACTGGCGCGAGCCGATGGATTCCGAGCAGACCTGTCCCGTCAGATCGACCGCGAGACAGGAGTTCACGGACACAAAGTTGTCGTTCTGCGCGATGACCCACGGATCGTTCACGAAGTCGCCGCGGCGCAGCATCACGCCGGGGTTCCCGTCAAGCATATCATACAGCCGCTGCGTGCCGAACGCAAACGCACCGACTATTTTGCCGGGATGCAGGGTCTTCTTTTTGCCCGTGATGACCCCCGCTTCGAGAAGATCCACCATGGAGTTTGTAATCATCTCGGAATGCACGCCGAGGTCGTGCTTGCCCATGAGCGACTGCGCCGCCGCGTCCGGAATGCCGCCGATGCCGAGCTGGATGCAGTCGCCGTCGTTGATAAGCTCCGAGATATAGCCGCCGATCACTTTTTCCGTCTCGCTCGGATGGCTCTCGGGCAGATACGGCAGCGGCGTGTCGGCCTCCACGATCCAATCGACCTCGGAGACATGGATCTCCGTGTCGCCCCAGACGTCGGGCAGGTTCGCGTTCACCTGTACGATGACCATGTCCGCCGCCTCGAAGAACACCTTCTCGTGGATAAGGCACAGGGGGATCTTCATATACCCGTGCTTATCCATCGGCGTCGCCGCCGTGATGAACACGTTCACGTCGTTCACGCTCATCCAGCGAGACGGACCGTTATGCAGGTCGGTCGGGTAATAGTTCAGCGCCGCGGCGGCATGGCTTCGGCGCGTATCGCCCATGAGGAACGCGACGTCCATGTTGAACGTGTCGTGATACTTCGGGTCGAGCATGAATTCATGCGGCAGGAAGCACATCGGACCGTACATCTTGACCGGGCCGATCCGGTCGTGCAGCGTGTGCATCTGATCGAAAATTGCCGTCGGCTCATTCGCGCACTGGCTCGTGCCGATGACGTCGCCCGTTTTGAGCTTCGAGAGCGCCTCCTCGACCGAGACGAGCTTTCTCCTGTATTCTTCCTGATGCCGGTTCATACGTTCTCCTCCAGATAGTCGGCCTTTCGGCGGACATATTCCGCTGCGTTTTCGAGGTTCGCCCCCTCCGGCACAGTGCGGATGACCTTGCCGGGAATGCCCATGACGAGGCTGTTTGCGGGAATCACGGAGCCTTTCGTCACGACCGCACCCGCGCCGACAATGCTGCCCGCGCCGACGACGGCGTTATCGAGCACCACCGCGCCCATGCCGATAAGACATCCGTCCCCGAGCGCCGCGCCGTGGACGACGGCGTTATGCCCGATGCTCACATCGCTGCCGATGGACACCGGATGACCGGCGTTGTTGTGGATGGTCACGTTATCCTGAATATTCGTGCGGTCGCCGATCGTGATCGTGTCGGAATCACCGCGCACCGCCGCCCCGAACCACACGGAGCAGTCATCCCCCATCGTCACCGCGCCGACCACCGCCGCGTTTTCCGCGACGAAGCAGCGCGCTCCCAGCACGGGGGTCTTGTCTTTATAGCTTTTCAGCATAAAAGCAGCTTCCTTTTTCTCAAAATTTTCGACGAGATTGTCCTATGGAATTCCCTGCCGGGACATAGTACAATACTTTGAGTATAGAGGTTCTTACCCAATCTGTCAACATTTCGGAGGTATCCCATGAGCGAGCTTGCCCGGTATCTCATCGTCTGTCCCCTCATCTTTTTAGGAGGCTATGTGGACTCGATCGCCGGCGGCGGCGGTCTGATCTCCCTGCCCGCGTATCTCATCGCGGGCCTGCCCACCCACGCCGCCATCGGCACGAATAAAATCAGCTCCGCCATGGGCACGACGCTCACAACTTACAAATTCTGGAAGCAGGGCTATATCCGGTGGAAGCTCGGCGCCGTCTGCGCCGTCTGCGCGCTGATCGGCTCGACCGGCGGCGCAAACCTCGCGCTCCTCGTCAGCGACCGCATCTTCAAGATCCTCCTGCTCTTCATCCTGCCGCTGACGGCGTTTTATGTGTTCCGCACAAAGACCATGGACACCGCCGGGCGCGAGACGCTCTCTGCGGGCAGGACCTATGCCATCGCCGCGGCCTGCGCGCTCGTCATCGGCGTGTACGACGGCTTCTACGGCCCCGGCACCGGGACGTTCCTGCTGCTTCTCCTGACCGGCCTTGCCCATATGGACTTAAACAGCGCCGCCGGCACGACCAAGGTCATTAACCTCTCCACGAACATCGCTGCGCTCGTGACATATCTCCTGAACGGCAAGGTCATGCTCACGCTCGGCCTCGTCGCGGGGCTTTTCGGCATCGCGGGCAACTGGCTTGGCGCACGCAGCTTCACGAAAAACGGCGCGAAGATCGTAAAGCCCATCATCGGCGTCGTCCTCGCGGTGTTTTTCGTTCGCATTCTCTGGGAGGTGTTCTTCGCCGCGTAAATTCATACCGGCAGCAAAAACGGCATGACCGCAAAGGCCATGCCGTTTTGTTTTGTTCCGTTTCAGGCGTATTTTTCCACGAGCTTCACAATCGTGTCAAGGCTGTAAAAGTTTTCGGGCAGGATCTCGCGGGACGGGATGTCGATGTCCAGCTCATCGTTCAGCTCGTTCACCATCGCGACGACAGCGAAAGAGTCGATGATCTTCTCGTTCACGAGGTCGACCTCGTTTTCAAAGTCCACATCGGGGACCACGTCCAGCAGGATCTCCAGTACTTGTTCACGCATTTTCATTTTCCTCCGTTGATATATTGGTTTGGCTTAAACTTGGTCAATCAGCCTCGGGCCGCTTTGCGGGCGGCCGCGCGTTCCTTACGGGTGGCCTCGGACGCCTCAAGCTGTGCGCATTTTTCCAGGATGCCGCGGTCACGCTCCTTGATGCGCTTGGCCGGGCAGCCGACATACACGCCCCAGGGCTCGGTGGAACGCGAGATCATCGCATGCGCGCCGAACGAGCAGCCCTCGCCGATATGAACGCCGGGCAGGACGACACTGTGCGTCGCGATGAGGACGTGCTTGTCGATGATGACCGGCTCCTCCGTCAGGTTGCGGAAGCGCGGCGGGACGGTCGGGTTATTCATATACGGGCCGACATAGTCGTCGGTGATGCCGTAGAACGAGCAGTGGGACGAGATGCCGACGTAGTCCGCAATCTCGATGCGGGACTCGCCGGAATACAGCTCGCAGTTGGAGCTGATGTGGATGTGACTGCCGATCTTGATGGTGCCGTTCAGGATGGTGAAGTCGTCGATCTCCACATCGTCGCCGATCTCGATCTGGTCGGTGTGATAGATCTTGCAGGTGCGGCAGATCAGCACGCGCTTGCCGAGGCTCTTAAAGCCCATCTCACGCAGTTCTTTGTTGGAAAAATAATCGATATCCATTATGTATTATCTCCTCTTCCAGAGTTTTTCAAATCGGTGTATTGATGGGATCAAGGCGGATATGCCCGCGGGCCAGATGCGCACCCTTTTCCTCCGACCAGATGACGACTGCCGGGGCGTCGCGGCTGAGCAGGAACGCAAAGCCTTCGTTGATCGAATACGCGCCCGTGCGGCAGAACGCCAGAATGTCGCCGAGTTCGGGTTCGGGCATCGGCACTCGGCGCACCAGCACATCGTTCGGCGTGCAGAGGCTGCCGCAGATGCACCAGTCCTGTTCTTCCCCGTCCGCACCGGTCAGGCGGCGGATATCCGGCACCTGCGTGCCCTTCATCTGGCCGTCGTAGTTCATCTGATGCAGGCCGCCGTCCACGATGGCATAGTGATAGCCGCAGTTGGTCTTTTTGTCCATGACGGTCACGAGGTACGCGCCGCAGGGAGCGGAGTAATAACGGCCCATCTCCACGGTGAGGTCATACTTCTCCCCGAACGGACGGATGACCGAGGCAGCCTCCGCGAGCAGCGCCTCTTCCGCACCGTCCGGGTCCTCGCCGAAGTAGTCGATCCAGAGACCGGGGCCGTACTCCATGCGGGTCATGACAAGGCCGGCCTCGTCCTTCACGCGCTGGGCGAGCGCATCCATCTTGTCCAGCTCCCGTCCGATCAGCGTCGGGCGCTTTTTGAGCGTGCCGGAGAAATAGTGCAGGCCGACAAAGTCGATATGCGGGAACTTCTCCGCGCGCTGCGCGGCAAGCGAAACGATCACGTCCTCATCCATGCCGAACTGGTTGTCGCTCGTCAGGCGCATCAGCACCGGGACGCGGATATTCCGCGCGGCAGCGGCGATCTCGATGCGCTCGGCGTGCAGCGGACTTTCCGCCGTGAACACGTCCACATGGTCATCCATCGCGCGGTCGATGCAGTCCTGCGTCTTGTTGACGCCGGAGAACACGATGCGGGTCAGGTCCGCGCCGGCATTCTCGCAGACGGTCAGCTCGCCGGGGCTGCAAACCTCCAGCATGTCGATCTCGTCCGGCAGACAGCACAGCAGGAACGGATTGGCTTTCATTGAATAGCACAGGCGGATCTTCCCGCCGAGTGCATTTTTCACGAGCGCGGCACGCTTTTGGAATGCGTCCGCGTCGAACACATACAGCGGTGTCTGATATTCTCTCGCGAGGGAGAGCAGAGTCTCATTCGTCATAAAAGGCTCCTTACAGCATGGTTTTGAGATACGTCCGGTCAATTTTGCCGTTTGCGTTCAGCGGCATTTCCTCCAGCACGACAAGCCGCCTCGGCAGCATATAATCGACGAGCTTTCCGTCGAGCGCGGCATTCAGGTCGCGCAGCCTGAGTTCCGGACGGTCCGTCGTCACAAACGCCGTGATGCGCTCGCGCTCGGCGTTATACAGCACGCACGCCCGGTCGATAAATGCAAGGGTGTTCAGGGCCGCCTCGATCTCGCCAAGCTCAATGCGGTATCCCTTATACTTGATCTGCGCGTCGCTGCGCGCGAGGAACACGAGGTTTCCGTCCTCGTCATACCGCGCCCAGTCGCCGGTATGCAGCACACGGGTCGGCACGCCGTCGATGTCGATGATCTCAAACGTCGCGGCGGTCTTTTCCGGGGCGTTCAGGTATTCGTCCGCGAGGGCATCGCTCGCCACCAGCATCTCGCCCCGGTCGGGAACGAGTTTTCCGTCCTCCATGAGGCAGATGCGGCTGTTTCCGAGAGGCTTTCCGATGGGCAGGGACGCCGGGAGCGGCTTGTCCGCCGGGATGCGGTACAGCGCCGCCACGCCCGCAAGCTCGGATGAGCCGTAGAGGTTAATATACTCGATGCCGGGCAGCGCCTCGCGCCACACCTGCAGATCCTTAATGGGGAACACCTCGCCGACAAACGCCACGCGCCGCACGGTCTCGGGCAGGATGTCGCGGAATGTCCGCAGCCGGGCGACAATCGCGAGCGCCGACGGTACCCACGACAGGAACGTCACGCGCTTTTCGTTGAGATATTCGATGAGCTGCACGGGGAACGCAAACTTCACCGACGGGATGATCTCCATCCGCGCCCCGGTGCGCAGCATGAGGTAAATGTCCTTCGCGGAGGCGTCGAAGCAGAACGGCGTCTGGTTTCCGATGATCTCCTCCGAGCCGAAGCCCAGTTCTTCAACATACGCCTCGATGAAATTGACGACCGAGCCGTGGCTCTTGCGGATACCCTTCGGTTCCCCGGTGGAGCCGGAGGTGTAGATAATATAGAGCGTGTCCGAGCCGGACACCTCGGCCATCGGGCGGTTATCACTCTCGGGAAACGCCCCGTCAAGGCGCTCATACCGACAGCCGCAGTCCGCGCCGTCGTATTCCCCGCCGGCAAAGCCGAGGATCATCCTCACCCCCGCATGGGCGAGGATCTTTTTGTTTTTCTCCGCCGGAGCCTCCGGGTTCAGCGGGACATAGCAGCAGCCCGCCGCAGCGCAGCCCAGCATCGCGGCGATCACCTCGACGCGCCGCTGGGCATAGACGCCCACAGCCTGCCCTGTCACGCCGTCTGCAAGAAGCTTTCCGCCCAGGCCCCACACCATCCGGCGCAGCGCCGCAAAGCTCAGCTCCCGCTCCCCGTCCGACAGGGCGACCGCATCGGGTCTTCCCTGCGCCGAAGCAATCAGGTAATCAATCACATTCATGATATTGTCTCTTTTCCGCGTCTTGAATCCATAGGGATTTTACCGCGCTCGCGGCGTCACTGTCAAGTATTCGGCAATCCGTCGGGTCAGAATTAACATATATTAATTTTCGTCTAACATGCCTTAATATATATTCCAATAGGTAATTTAGAGTTGAAATCAGAGCGATTTTGACGTATTCTATGTTTGTTGGATTTTTTGCATTCTGCCTTTTCCGAGGCAGTCAGGAGGAGAAAACATGAAGAAACTCATAACCATTCTGGCGGCGCTGGCCATGGCGGCGGCCCTCTGCGCCTGCACGAGTGAGATCGCCATTGACGGCGTCGAGAGTGCGGAGCGCTATGCCTTTGGTGTGAGCTGCGACGGCGAGGGCGGAAACGCCTTCAGTCCGAGCGCGGAGGGCTACTATCCCGCTGGAACGGAGATCACCGCCCGCGCCGTGGCGGACGACGAGCACGCTTTCTACTGCTGGACGACCGGCGGCTACCTCGCCGACGGCGGCGTCCCCGTCAGCTACCAGAAGGACTTCACCTTCCCCCTGTCCATGGACACATGGCTTTATGCGAACTTCCGCGACCATGACACCGCGCTCGTTCTCTATCACGCAAACGGCGGCGAGGTCGTCGCCGAGGAGCCGTCCGTCATCGAGACCGACGACCCCGCTCTTTACTGGGACGAATTTTCTCTGGATTACTACCTCTACCCCAACAGCCTGGCGGATATGGACAATTTCACCCGCGAGGGCTATTCTCTCATCGGCTACAACACCGCGGCCGACGGCTCCGGCGAGTTCTACAACGTCGGCGGCAAGGTTTTTGAGGACACCGACGGCGTCATCGAGCTGTGGTGCGTGTGGAGCGAGCAGTCCCCGCTCCGGGACTTCTCCTTCACCTACGACAGCAGCTACCACGGCTGGTTCGTCGAGAGCTACACCGGCCATGACGAAAACGTCAGCATTCCCTCCGTCTACAACGGCGAGGCCGTCGTCGGCGTGAAGGCCGGCGCGTTCACCGACAACGACGACATGAAGAGCCTCGTCTTCCCCTCGTCCATGCGCGTTTTGCAGGACTACGCCGTGAACAGCTGCGACAGCCTCGACACGATCTATTTGTTTGACTCCCTCGACTACATTTCCGACGCGACCTTCGACGGCGACGAAGCCCTCGATCACGTCTATTTCGGCGCGGCCACGATGCCCGTCTACTCGAACTGGTTCAACAACCACACCAAGAAGATCGAGATCATGAACTACTGGAAGGATTCCGACCGGCCGAAGATGATTATTCTCGGCGGCTCCTCCACGACCTACGCCGTAGACCCCGAGCAGCTTGAGAGCCTGCTCGACCAGGACTACCTCGTCCTCAACTGCGGCTCGAACGGCGCAAACCTCTTCAACATGACGAGCGAGTGGGCCATGCGTTTCCTGAACGAGGGCGACTTCCTGCTTCAGATCATCGAGTACAGCGCCTGGCAGCTCGGCGGCGTCATCTGCCGCTGGGAGAGCTGGCGCTCCTTCGAGAGCTGCTACAACGTTTTCAGCTGGGTCCCCGCCAGCCAGTATTACTCCTTCTTCGACTCCTTCTGCGAGTACCTCGACGCCCGCAAGGCGCAGCCCGCCTCCACGTACGAGGACTACGTCTCGAAGCTCGCTCCGAACGGCTACTATGACATCCAGGGCAAGCTGAACGTCGTCACAAAGCCCAACGGCTCCGACAGCTTCTGGCAGGGCCGCAGCATCTACTTCTGCGACTACTGGATGTACGACTTCATGGTCTACTACTGCAACGCGCAGTACCAGAAGCTCACGGATATGGGCGTCGATCACGCGATGGCGTTCACCCCGCTCAATGAAAACTCCCTCTATGACTATCAGACCGAGGAAGAGATCGTGAACTTCCAGCACTACCTCGACTGCGTGCTGACCATCCCCATCCTCGGCGATCTGCGCAACGCCATCACCGAGCCCTCCATGATGTTCGACGACGACTACCACCTCTCCGCCCCCGCCCGCGAGGAATACACCGCGCAGCTTGCCGATGACCTGAACGACTACTTCGCCGACCCTGATTCCTACTATAACGAGATCGTTCCGAACGGCTACACCGCCGACATCGTTCTCGAGAACGGAAAATAACTTCTGCCCCGGGAGGTTTCCCATGTCCACCCTCACCATCACCCTTATCATGAGCGCCGTCTCCGGCCTGCTGCTCGGCCTCGGCTGCATCCGTCCGCTGCGGACGGTCTGCGGCGTGCTGTGCTATGTCTGGCTGATCGCGGCGCTGCCGATCCTGTATTTTGCAAACGTGCCCTCGATGCAGGTGCTTCTGTTCTACCTTCTGTCCGCTCTGATCGGCCTGGCCGTCAACTTTGGAGGAAAGCGCGCATGACATTCAACTCCCTTCAATACCTGATCTTCTTCCCGATCGTCTCCGTGCTGCACTTCGTCATCCCGACCAAATACCGCTGGATCATGCTCCTTGTGGCGAGCTACTATTTCTATATGAGCTGGAACCCGTCGCTCGTGTTCCTGATCGCCTTCACCACCCTTGTATCCTACGGCGCGGCGCTGCTCATGCACCGGACGGAAAATCCCAAAACACGCAGGGCCTACCTCATCCTTACGCTCATCGCGTGCCTGGGCGTTCTGTTCTTTTATAAGTATTTCAACTTCCTCTCCGCATCCGTGACGGGGCTTCTGCGGCTGTTCCGCCTGCCGGTACAGGATTATCTCCTCGACCTCATCCTGCCCGTCGGCATTTCCTTCTACACCTTCCAGACGCTGAGCTATGTCATCGACGTCTACCGCGGCACGATCGAGCCGGAGCCGCATCTCGGCTACTACGCGCTGTTCGTGTCCTTCTTCCCGCAGCTCGTCGCGGGCCCCATCGAGCGGCCCCAGAACCTCATCCCCCAGCTCAAGGCCGAGCATCACTTCGACTTCGACAACTTCAGGACTGGCATGATGATCGTCCTCGCGGGCTTCTTCAAAAAGGTCGTCATCGCCGACCAGTTCGCGTCCTACGTCGTCTCGGTCTACTCGAACCCGGCATCTGCCACCGCGCCCGCGATCATCGCCGCGACCGTGATGTTCACCTTCCAGGTCTACTGCGACTTTTCCGGCTACACCGACATCGCCGTCGGCTGCGCCCGCATCATGGGCATCCGGCTCATGCAGAACTTCAACCTCCCCTACACCTCCCGCACGATCCACGAGTTCTGGACGCGCTGGCATATCAGCCTCACGAGCTGGTTCCAGGACTACATATTCTATCCCCTCGCGATGAACAAGAAGCTCTCCCGCTGGGCCAGGAAGCTCGGCAAGAAATACAACAACCGCCGGCTCGGCGCCATGCTCCCGCAGCTCATCGCGCTGTTTGTGACCTTTTTCCTCTCCGGCCTGTGGCACGGCGCGGCATGGACCTTCGTTCTCTGGGGCTGTCTGCACGGCGTGTACCAGATCGTCGGGCGCCTGACGGAGAAAAAGCGCGGCGAGATCTGGGATAAGCTCCATGTGAACCGCGACGGCCGGGCCTATCACTTCTGGCAGATGTTCGTCGTGTTCTGGCTCGGCGTGTTCGCGCTCATTTTCTTCCGCGCAAACTCCGTCCATGACCTCGGCATCCTGCTCAAAAACCTCTTTACCAACTGGCGCTTTGTCGATCTGTTCTCCCTGCTCCAGATCGACGAGGTCGGCGTTTTCGTTTCGGTCGTCAGCATCGCCGTCATGAGTCTTGTGGACCGCCTTCTGGTGCAGGGCTATCCCCTGCGCTCCGTCGAGCGCGGCGGCAGCACGCTCATCAAGGTCGAAACCGCCGGCTTCCTGCTGATGGCGATCGTCGTATCGTGGCTCATGCTGATGGCCGGGGACGGCGCCGCCGCTTTCATCTATTTCCAGTTCTGAGGAGGTACGGCTGTGAACAAGCTTCTGAAAACGATCATCGCCGTGATCCTCGCGCTGGTATTCGGCATGTTTATCGTCGTCGCGGCGTTTCTCATCATGCCGTCCCAGTATGACCACCTCTACCTCGGCGAGCTTGCGGACAAATACTACCGCCTGCGCAGCTTTGACGACGAGCAGAAAATCGTCATCATCGGCGGCAGCAGCGTCGCCTTCGGCATCAATTCCCAGATGATCGAGGAGAGCCTCGGCATCCCCGCGGTGAACTTCGGCCTGTACGGCCCGCTCGGCACCGTGATCATGATGGACCTCACCCGAGGTCATATCCATGAGGGCGACATCGTCGTTCTCGCGCCGGAGACCGACCACCAGTGCATGTCGATGTACTTTAACGGCGAGGCCATGTGGACCGCGTGCGACAGCGATTTCACCATGCTCTTCAAGGTGCGGTCCCGCGACTGGAGCGAAATGCTGGGCAGCTTCTGGTCCTTCGCGCAGAAGAAATACCAGTTTTACCTCTACGGCAAGCCCAGTCCCGACGGCGTGTATGACCACGACTCCTTCAACGAGTACGGCGACATCGAATTTACGCGCGTCGAGCCGGTCATGAACGACTGGTTCGACCCCGAGGTCCTCATCGACCTCGACCCGTCCATCATCGACCAGGACTTTATCGACTATGTGAACGAGTACATCGACTACTGCGAGCAGCAGGGCGCGACCGTGTACTTCTCCTGGCCGCCGATGAACGGCCTGGCGGTCAAGCAGGACCTGCAGGGAATTTTGGAATACGCCACCTTTGTCCGTGAAAATTTCCATTGCGACATGATTTCGGATATCACGGACTACATCATGGAGGCCGGCTACTTCTACGACACGAACTATCATGTCACCGACCTCGGCGTCATCGAACACACGGCGACGCTGATCCAGGACCTTGCGAACGTCCTCTATGACGGCGAACCGGTCGATATCGCGATCCCCGATCCCCCGCAGCCCGAGGGCGGCTGGCGGCCCAGCGGTGAACCCTCCGCCGAGCCGGGCACGATGCCCCTGCCGAACGGACGCAATGCCGCCAACGCCGGCCTCCTGCCGCCGACCGATGACGCGGACGGCGCCGATACCGGCGACACGGAAACCGAGGCCGTCGAGGAGACCCCCGCTCCCACGCCGACGCCTGTTCCTGAAACGCCCGGCTCGAGCCGCGACGCCGCATACTTCACCTATGAGGTGTATAACGAGGGCCTGCTCATCACCGGCGTCACCGACGAGGGCAAGGCGCAGAGCGAGCTGGAGGTCCCCTGGCTCATCGACGGCCAGAAGGTCATCGCCATCGGCGAGCTTGCCTTTGACGGCTGTGATAACCTGCGCGACATCTACATCCAGTCGAATATCTCCCGCATCATGCAGGACGCTTTCGACGGTGCGCCGCGCCTCACCGCGATCCACATCGACAACCCGGAGGGCTCGAGCATCCTCGTCCCCGGCGTCAAGCTTTTCGACGATGTTCCCAGCCGCTGCAAGGTCTATGTCCCCGCGGAGGGCTACGGCACCTACTTCGCCGACTACTTCTGGGGCAACTACAACGACCGCCTCGAAAAAGAATGATTCCCGCAACGGCTTTTCTCCCTTTTTTGCGAAAAGCCGTTGACATTTCCGGGTGTTGGCTATATAATACTTTCATCATTTAAAGGGGTTTTATACATCATGGTTCGTTCCTTTTCCGGCAGCTATTATTACTACTATTATTACTTTTCGTAATAGTGTTTTGTGTTGCCGCGAAAGCGTTCCATTCTCAAATTCCCGGGCCGTGCAGCACAACAGGCTGCGCGGCCTTTTGTTATCCCCGCCACCAGGAAAGGAGTGCCTGAAACATGATTACCGTCCTCAAATCAACTGCCACCCCCGCCCAGCGCGAACACCTTATCTCCTGGCTCGAAAGCCAGAATGTGCAGGTCCATATCTCCGAGGGCAGCGAATATACCATTCTCGGTCTCGTCGGCGACACCGCGCATATCGACATGGAGCTCCTCGAAAGCCTCGACATCGTCGAGTCCGTCAAGCGCGTCAGCGAGCCGTTCAAGAAGGTAAACCGCAAGTTCCATCCCGACGACACCGTTGTTGAAGCCGGCGGCGTCCAAACCGGCGGCGGACAGTTCTCCGTCATCGCCGGTCCCTGCTCCGTGGAAACGCGGGATCAGATCATCGGCGTGGCCGAGGCCGTGCGTGCCAGCGGCGCGGCCATGCTCCGTGGCGGCGCGTTCAAGCCCCGCACCTCCCCGTATGATTTCCAGGGCCTCCACGCCGAGGGCCTGAAGCTTCTGCTCGAGGCAAAAAAAATCACCGGCCTTCCCATCGTTACCGAGCTCATGGACATGAAGGACTTTGACCTCTTCGCCGATGTGGACGTCATCCAGGTCGGCGCGCGGAATATGCAGAATTTTGAGATGCTGAAGGCCCTCGGCCGCACGGACAAGACCATTCTCCTCAAGCGCGGCCTCGCCAATTCCATCAAGGAGCTGCTCATGAGCGCCGAATACATCATGGCCGGCGGCAACGAGCGCATCATCCTCTGCGAGCGCGGTATCCGCACCTTCGAGACCTATACCCGCAACACGCTCGATATCTCCGCCGTGCCCGTGCTGCACGAGCTTACCCACCTGCCCGTTATCGTTGACCCGAGCCATGCGACGGGCCGCGCCAATCTGGTTCCCTCCATGGCGCTTGCCGCCGCCGCCTGCGGGGCGGACGGCCTCATGATCGAGGTGCATAACGACCCGATCCACGCGCTGTGCGACGGTGCGCAGTCTCTGACCCCGGCGCAGTTCGACGCGCTCATGGGCCAGGTGCGCAAGGTTCTGGAGGCGGTGCGGTCATGACGGTCGGCATCGTCGGTCTCGGCCTCATTGGAGGCTCTCTTGCCAAGGCATACAAGCGCGATCCCTCGATCACCGTGCTGGGCTGCGCCCGCACCCGCAAAACCGAGGATTTCGCGCTCCTCGCGGGCGATATTGACGGCGTGCTCACGCCCGACCGTCTCACCGAATGCGACCTTGTGCTGATCGCGACCTTCCCCGAGGCCAGTATGCAGTATCTGGAGAAGCACGCGGACGATTTCTCCAAAACCGGCATCGTCATGGACTGTGTCGGCACGAAGGAGAAAATCTGCGAGCTGGGCTTCCGCCTGGCCAAGGAGCACGGCTTCACCTTCGTCGGCGGCCACCCGATGGCCGGCACGCACAATGCCGGCATCAAATACGCCAAGGCGACGCTGTATGACGGCGCACCGATGGTCATCGTCCCCCCGGTGTTTGATGATATCGAGTTCCTCACCCGCGTCAAAAGCCTGCTGGCGCCGCTCGGCTTCGGCCGCTTCAGCTTTACGACCGCGAAGGAGCATGACGAGATGATCGCGTTCACCTCGCAGATGTGCCATGTCGTGTCGAACGCCTACATCAAAAGCCCCACCGCCGGACGGCACAAGGGATTCTCTGCGGGAAGCTACCGCGACCTCACCCGCGTTGCCTGGCTGAACCCCGAAATGTGGGCCGAGCTCTTCCTCGAAAACCGCGAGAATATGCTGTTTGAAATGGATGTTCTCCTTGAAAACCTGCACAAATACCGCGACGCGATCGCAGACAATGACTTCGCCACGCTCTGCGGCCTGCTCGACGAGGGCCGGCGCCGCAAGGAGGAGATCGACGGATGAAGCAGATTGACGTAAAGGCCTCCGCGCCCTACCGGGTCGAGATCGGCCCCGGCGCGCTCGACGCGCTTGGCGAACGCTGCCGCGCCCTCTGCCCCAAGGCACAGAAGGCCGTCGTTGTCTCCGACGACCGCGTGTTTCCGCTGCACGGCGCGGATATACTCCAAACGCTCCGCTCCGCCGGGCTGGCCGCGGAGAGCTTTGTCCTGCCCCACGGCGAGGCGTCCAAAAACGCGAAAAACCTGCTCGCACTTCTCAATTTCTGCACCGCGCAGGGCCTCACCCGCTCCGACGCGCTCATCGCGCTCGGCGGCGGCATGACCGGCGACCTGACCGGCTTTGCCGCGGCGGTGTATATGCGCGGCATCGCCTATATCCAGTGCCCGACGACGCTGCTTGCGGCGGTGGATTCCTCCGTCGGCGGCAAGACCGCCGTCGACCTGCCGGCGGGCAAAAACCTCATGGGAGCGTTCTGGCAGCCGAGGGCCGTGCTCTGCGACACGGATAAGCTCGCCACCCTCCCCGACGCGGTGTTCACCGCCGGGTGCGCCGAGGTCATCAAGACCGCGATCCTCTTTGACCCGGCGCTCTTTGATCTCCTCGAGCGCGACGGCAGGGCCTTCGACCGCGAGACGGTCATCGCCCGCTGCGTCAGGCACAAGCGCGATGTTGTCGCCGAGGACGAGTTTGACACCGGACGCCGGGCGCTTCTGAATCTCGGTCACACCCTCGGACACGCCGTGGAAGCCCGCTCCGACTTCTCGCTCTCCCATGGGCAGTCCGTCGCCATCGGCACGGCCGTCGTCTGCCGCGCCGCCGCCAAAGCGGGCTTCTGCGACGCCGCGCTGCCGGAGCGCGTGGGCGCTCTTTTGCAGACCTTCGGCCTGCCGGTCGAGACCGATATGCCCATCGACGAGCTCATGCCCGTCATGCTCTCGGACAAAAAGCGCTCCGGCGCGACGGTGAACGTCATCGTGCCGGAGGCCATCGGCCGCTGTGTGCTGCGTCCCATGGACGCGGGCGCACTCCAAAACTTTATGGAATCGGGGCTCAAAGCATGAAAGCTGTCATCTACCCCTCCGCCCTCGCCGGGGACATCGAGGCCATCGCCTCCAAAAGCCAGGCGCACCGCCTGCTGATCTGCGCGGCGCTTGCCGACCGCGAAACCGTGATCCGCTGCGCAACGCTCTCGGCGGACATCGAGGCCACCGCCGCCTGCATGCGCGGCCTCGGCGCGGACATACAATATAACGACGGAGCGTTCCGTGTGAAGCCCATCCGGACCGTTCCGGAAAAGGCCGTCATCGACTGCGGGGAGTCCGGCTCCACGCTGCGGTTTCTGCTGCCGGTCGTCTGCGCTCTCGGCGCGGAAACCGACATCATCATGCACGGGCGACTGCCGGAGCGGCCGCTGAGTCCGCTCTGGGAGGAGCTCGAACGCCACGGCGCGGCGCTGTCCCGCCCGACTGCGAACACGCTCCATGTCGCGCCCGGCGGTCTCACCGGGGGCGATTACACGCTCGCGGCAAATGTGTCGAGCCAGTTCATCAGCGGCCTGCTTTTCGCCCTGCCCCTCACCGGCACGGCGAGCCGCATCGAGCTCACCGGCACGCTCGAATCCGCGTCCTACCTCGAAATGACCGTCCGTGCGCTGCGGACTTTCGGCGTGATGCCCGACTTCACGGGCAGCGCCTACACCATCCCCGCCGGGCAGAAGTTTGTATCCCCCGGCGACGCCGACGTCGAGGGCGACTGGTCAAACGGCGCGTTCTGGATCTGCGCCGACCGGATTCTCGGCGGCACGCTGAACATCACGGGGCTGGACCCCGACTCACCGCAGGGCGACCGCGCCGCCGCGCCCGTATCCCTGCGCGTAGCCGCAGGCAGCGCCGTTGTGGACTGCCGGGATATTCCCGACCTCGTCCCCGTGCTCTCCGTCCTCGCCTCGGTCAGCCCCGGCGAAACGCATTTCCAAAACGCCGGAAGGCTTCGCATCAAGGAGAGCGACCGCCTTGCCACCACCGCCGCGCTTCTGACCGCTCTCGGCGGCAAGGTGCAGGAGCTGGAGGAAGGCCTCATCGTCACGGGCGTTTCCGCCCTCACCGGCGGCGAGGTGGACAGCGCAAACGACCACCGCATCGCCATGAGCGCCGCCGTCGCCGCGCTCAAATGCACCGGCCCGGTCATCCTGCACGGCGCGCAGGCCGTTAACAAATCCTATCCCGCCTTCTGGGACGACTACCAGCGTCTCGGCGGCCATGTCATACTGGAGGACGAAGCATGAGCAACACCATCGGCGACCGCTACCGCTTCACGATCTGGGGCCAGTCCCATGCCCCGGCCATCGGCGTGACCATCGAGGGTCTGCCCGCAGGATTCCGTCCGGATATGGAGAAACTGCAGCGCTTTCTCGCCCGCCGCGCCCCCGGCAGCAGTCCCTTCGCCACTCCGCGCAGGGAGGCAGACGTACCGGAAATTCTCTCCGGCCTCGCCGACGGCGCCGCCTGCGGTGCGCCGCTGACCGCCGTCATCCGCAACACAAACACCCGTTCCGGTGACTACGACGAGCTGCGCCGCATCCCCCGTCCGGGCCACGCAGACTACCCCGCCTTCGTCAAATACGGCGAAGCCCGTGACGTTGCAGGCGGCGGACAATTCTCCGGACGGCTCACCGCGCCGCTGTGCATCGCAGGCGGACTCGCCCTCCAGCTTCTGGAGGAAAAAGGCATCCGCATCCATGCACGCATCGCGATGATCGGCGGTGAGACCGAACCCGACGCCATGACCGCCAGGATGCAGCAGGCCAAGGACGCAGGCGATTCCGTCGGCGGGATGATCGAGTGCGTCTGCGACGGCGTTCCCGCCGGGCTCGGCGACCCGATGTTCGACGGCATGGAAAACCGTATCGCGCGCCTTGTGTTCGGCATTCCCGCCGTCAAGGGCATTGAGTTCGGCGCCGGCTTCGGCGTCGCCTCCCTGCGTGGCAGCGAGAACAACGACCCCTATTATTTCGACGAGACCGGGACGGTGCGCACGCGCACGAACTATGCCGGCGGCATCCTCGGCGGCATCACAAACGGCGCGCCCCTTGTGTTCCGCGCCGCCTTCAAGCCTACCCCCTCCATCGGCATCGAGCAGGACAGCGTCGATCTCTCCACCGGGGAGAATGCAAAGCTCACGGTCCGGGGCCGGCATGACCCCTGCATCGTCGTCCGCGCCGTCCCAGTCGTGGAGGCCGCCGCCGCGTGCGCCATCCTCGACGCGCTGTTCGAAGCGGAGCAATCATTTTCGGGAGAGTAAAACATATGGAACTTACTGAACTTCGCGCACAGATTGATGAGATCGACCGGGCGCTGATCGGGCTGCTCGAACAGCGCATGGATGTCGCCGCCGGGGTTGCGGACTATAAGCTCGCGCACGGTCTGCCCGTTCTGGACGCCTCGCGCGAGGCAGAAAAGTACGCCGCCGTCCGGGCCCAGTGCCGCCCGGAGACCGCCGACCATATTGAGAGCGTGTTTGTCGCAGCGCTCGCCGCCAGCCGCGCCTATCAGCAGGCACGCATGGAGAAACGCCATGGCGAATAAATATGGACTCCTTGGCCGCAGGCTCGGTCATAGCTGGTCGCCGCAGATACATACGCTTCTTTGCGGCTACGAATACGGCCTCTACGAAACCGAGCCGGAGGATCTTGCGGACTTTCTGAAGAACACCGACCTTGCAGGCATGAATGTGACGATCCCCTACAAAAAGGACGTCGTCCCCTTCTGCGCGACGCTCTCGGACGCTGCAAAGAGCATCGGCAGCGTGAACACGCTCGTGCGCACGGCGGACGGGTGGCACGGCGACAACACCGATTACGCAGGCTTTGTCACGATGGCCCGCGTCTGCGGCGTTTCCGTCAAGGGCAAAAAAGCGCTCGTCTTTGGTTCGGGCGGAGCCTCCCTTGCGGTTCTCGCCGCACTGCGCGATCTCGGCGCTGAGCCGATCGTGAACATCTCACGCTCCGGACCGGACAATTACGGCAACTTACATAAGCACGCAGATGCGCAGATTCTTGTGAACACCACACCGCTCGGTATGTACCCAAACACGGGCGTGTCCCCGGTATCGCTCGATGCGTTCCCGGCCTGTGAGGCCGTGTTGGACGTAGTCTATAACCCCGCGCTGACACAGCTTCTGCTCGACGCGGAGGCCCGGAGCATCCCCCATGCCGGCGGACTCACGATGCTCGTAGCGCAGGCAAGACGCTCGGCGGAGCAATTCGCGGACACAGAGATCCCTGACAGCCGCGTTTTTGAGATTGTGGACATTCTGCAAAGGCAGATGCAGAACATTATCCTCATCGGCATGCCCGGCTGCGGCAAGTCCACCGTCGGCAAAGCGCTCGCCGCAGCGCTTGACCGCCCGCTCCTCGACGCGGATACAACCATCATCGAGGCTGCCGGAAAGGCCATCCCGGACATTTTTGCCGAGGAGGGCGAGGAGGGCTTCCGCCGCCGCGAAACGGCGGCCCTGGCGGAGCTTGGCAAGGGCTCGGGCGCAATCATCGCCACCGGCGGCGGCTGCGTCACCCGACCGGAGAACTATCCCCTGCTGCACCAGAACGGCGTGATCGTCTGGATTCGCCGGGCGCTGGAAAACCTCTCCACCAACGGCCGCCCGCTTTCGCAGACACATCCGCTGCAGGAGCTGTACGACAACCGAAAGGACCAATACGCGGCGTTTGCCGACGTGACCGTGGACAGCGACGAGGTCGTTGAACACACCGTAGAGAAAATTCTGGAGGCACTGCAATGAAACTTCTGATTCTGAACGGCCCGAACCTCAACATGCTCGGCATCCGTGAGCCTGCCATCTACGGCGCACAGACCTATGCCGCGCTGGAGGAATTCATCCGCGCCGCCTGCGACGCACGCGGCATCGAGTGCGAGGTTTTCCAGTCGAATCACGAGGGCGTGCTTGTGGACATGATCCAGTCCGCCTACAACATTGTGGACGGCATCGTCATCAATCCCGCCGCCTACACACATACGAGCGTCGCGATCCTTGACGCGCTCAAGGCCGTCTCCATCCCGGCCGTGGAGGTGCATCTCTCCGACGTGAATGCACGCGAGGCGTTCCGGCACGTCTCCTACGCGGGCATGGCTTGTGAAAAGACCTTCGCCGGCTATGGCTTTGAGGGCTATAAAATGGCCATCGACTATCTTGCCGATAAATACGGCCGATAAAGTGAAGCAAATACGCCCCCGGATAGGCTGCTTGCCGTATCCGGGGGCGTATTGTATATTTGTTTTTATCTGAACAGCATCGGAATCAGATAAATGCCGAGCGCGATGACCGTGACGACGATCGTCGCCGTTTTCCAGATCTTATACTCCTTATCCAGCTTCGCCTTTTCATCCGCGGTCGGCTCCTCAAGCACGCCGACCTCCTCCTCAATGCTCATCAGCTTCGGCGCATGCTTCTTCGTGAAGAGGACGTAGAACACCAGGCACAGGACCGTGACAATCCCGGCGGTGATGAGCGCGGTAGTGTCCGCGAATATCAGCATGAAGCAGTAGAGTACAATGGTCACCCAGCAGCCGAGCTTTCCAAGCGGAGCCTTATACGGACGCTTCATATCCGGGTATTTTTTCCGCAGCCCCATATACGCCAGGCAGCCGATCATATAGCAGACCGCGAGCGAGATCAGCGAAACGGAGGCGATATAGTCGATCGAGCCTGTGGCGATCAGGATGAAGTTGATGACGCCGACGACGATGACCGCGACATGCGGGGTCTTGTACTTCGGGTGGATCTTGCCGAGAAACGCCGGCAGCGCACCGTCCTGCGCCATCGTGTAGATGTACCGCGCGGGTGCGGCAATGCCCGGGTTGATGGTCGAGAGGTCGCCGCCGAACGCGATCCCGATGCATAGAAGGATGATCGGGAAGCCGACGAGACCGACGGCCTTCAGCCCCTCCGCATAGGGCGCGTCCGCCGCGGCAAGGATGCCGTAAAACTCGCTGGGTACGAGGCCGACGAGGAACCATTGGAAAAGCGCGTTCAGCGCAAACACCAGAAACACGGAGATCTTCAGCGCCCGCGGCAGGTTGTACTGCGGATACTTCGTCTCCGAGCCCATGGAAACGCAGGTCTCAAAGCCGGTATAGCACCACCAGACAAGGCCGAAGATGTACATGATCTCGCGGAACGGAGGCAGCCCGCTCATGGAAACGCCGCCGAAATACTCCACATGCACCTTCGGGATCATATACAGGAACCACGCGGCCGCACAGCCCCAGAAAAAGAACATGAACGCCGTCTGCGCCTTGCCGGACTGCTCAATGCCCCGGTAGTTCAGCACCAGAAACACCGCCACGAGGATGATCGCAATGACGCGGGAATCGAGCCATACGATGTCCACGCCCAACTGCTCGAGCAGAATCTTGAAGTAATTGGCAAAGGCCAGCGTTTCCCCCGCGCCGATCGCCACAACCGACACGATGTAATGCCAGCCCGACAGATTGGCCCAAACACGGTTCAGGCCATGCTTTGCATAGTTATACGTGCCGCCCGCGCAGGGAAGCGCCGCCGCCATCTCGCCGTAGATCAGGCACGGCCAGATGGAAATGAGCAGCGAGATGAAGGTGAACGCGATGATCCACGAGCCGACCAGTCCAATCTGTGCCGAGCCACAGGTGAATAATCCCACGCCGACGACCGTACCGATCGTCATGCTGATGGCTTCTTTCAAGCCCAGCGCCCGCACAAGCCCAGTTTTGGTTTCTTTCATGCCTCTTTTCTCCTCTTAATGCTTTTATTCCGAAAGCAGGTAGTTCGCGTATTTGACCGCCATATCCCGCCAATTCGTGAGTGCCTCGCCCATCACCGCGCCGCAGGATTCGCGGTACATGGCCCAGACGAACCAGTAGTACGCGATGATCGCGGTATAGGCCATGAAATGGAAGCGCTTGGCTTCGGTAGCGTCGCCGCCCAGGTATTCGCCGATAAAGCGCTCCGCCCTGTCAAAATCGTACATCGCATCGACGATGTAGTAGCCGACATCGATGCCGGGGTCGGAAAAGCCCGCATACTCCCAATCGATGAGCAGCACCTCCCCGTCCGGCTTTATCATCCAGTTTGACTGATAGGTATCGCCGTGGCAGAAGCATTTTTCCACCCCGTCACCGATGGTTTTTTGATACAGCCGCCCGATCTTGCCCTTCAGCTCCTCATACGGCCGAAAGCAGTTCGGGTCCTTTTTGAGCAGAAGCCGCTCCATCTCCAGCGCATCCTCCCACGGCTTCATGCCGTAGTCGACCCGGATATCGGAGGCATGCAGCCGCCGGAGCACAGCAAGGATTTTTTTAGAATCCTCAAAAGAGCCGTAATCCGGCTCCCGGAATTCCGGAATGTATACGGAGATCTTCCAGCCCTCGTTCACGTCCGCGTAAATATAGGTCGGGTCGACGCCGATCTCCTTCGCCTTAATGAGCGAGGTCTTTTCATTCCGGCGGCTGATGATGCTGTCCGTGCCGTCGCCGGGATGGCGGTAGATATAATCGACGCCGGCGATCCGGAAAATAAACGACGTGTTCGTCATGCCCTTGCTGACATTACGGAAGTCAACGATGTCCTCCTCGTCGCAGCGGAACACCAGCTTTATGTTGCGGATGATCTCGCTGTGCGTATGGCCGAGGTACTGCGTATCAAACTGGCGCAGCTCCTCAAAGTAATCAAACTCAAAGAGGCAGCCGTGCCGGTATTCCCTGAAATAGAACGGCGGGAGCGCGGAAAGCTCGTCCTTCACCATCCACTCCCAGAATACATGGTCGTATTTCCCAACGCTGCGGTCGGCCTCGGCTAGGGCAATGAACGCATCCGAGAACTCTTGGCGCCAGAACGCGTGGCCCAGCAGAGCCATGCCGGCGTCCAGCGATTCCTGCATGCGGATGATGCGCCCGTCCATATCCGTCTCGACATACATCTCATCGAGCCGCTCGTCGACGGAAACGCCGGCGTTAAAGGTGTGGTATTCAAACTGGTTAAACGGGTTCTCGACAAAATAGCTGTCACTGACGCAGATATAGGTATTTTTCAGCTCGTTTCGCGCGAGGTACAGGCTTTCGATGTTGTTTTTGAGGTTGAAGGAATCGTTCAGGATGAATTTCACGCCGTACTTGTCCGCGAGATAGAAGAACATCTCTTTCTTATAGCCGAGCACCATCGTGATGTTCCGGATGCCGGCATCGTGGAGCTGCTCAATCTGCCGCTCAATGAGCCGCTCCCCCTTCACCTCAAACAGGCCCTTCGGCTGCTCAAGGGACAGCGGGATAAACCGCGTCGAGGCGCCCGCCGCCAGGATCACCGCATTGTTCACACGGTACGGCTCCAGCGCCTTCAGACCAACGTCTGTGAGGCAGTCGTTTTCCCGGGAAACGAGCCCGGCTCTGACGAGGCCATCGTATAGGCCGCGATCACCGAGCGCCCGTTTTGTTTCGATGTCGGCGGAGCAGGCCGCACGGCCCTTGCTGCCGTTATACAGGCTGTTCAGCACGTAAAATTCTTCTTTTCTCATCCGTCTTCCCTCATCAGGCCTTCGCCCTGGAAGTCATCCCACGCAGCGCAGCCTTCAGCACATTTTCCCGGCAGCTTTCATACGGCCTGCCGGCAAGCAGAAGCTGCTCGACCTTCAGCGCTCCGATCTCTTCCTTCGCAATGACATACGGGTCGGCAGACAGGATGACCATATCCGCGATTTTCCCGACTTCCAGACTTCCGCGCTCTTTCTCGTCGAAGGTCGTGTAATACCCGTTATAGGTACACATGCGCAGCGCGTCCTGGATCGATACGGCCTCGCTTTCATTTCCGTTGTTGACCGCCCGGTCCATCCACACGATAGGGTCGGGCGTCGTACAGGGCGCGTCCGAGCCGAAGGACACGACGATCCCGTTATCCCGGAAGGTGCGGATGGGATTCAGGCGCTCCCAGCGCTCATGGCCGAGAATGCTCTCAAGGTACTCGTCCGGCTCCTGCTTCCAGTTGATGAACGCGCTCTGCACGGGCATGAGAATATGATAATCCCGGCAGATCCGGAGTCCCTCCCCCGTCGGGAGGCAGTCGTGGATGATGCCGTGGCGGTGATCGTCCCGCGGGAAATCGTCGAGTGCGGCCTTCAGGGCCCGGCAGGCCTGATCGAAGGCCTTATCGCCGATGGCGTGCATCTCGATCTGGAGCCCGGCGCGGTTTGCCGCCTTGCAGAAGTCCGTGACCTTCCGGTCATCGTAATACAGCACGCCGTCGCCGCCGAGCTCATCCGCATACGGCTCGTTGAGCGCCGCGTCATGAGAGCCAAAGCAGCCGTCCAGCGCGCACTCAAAACAGCCGCCGATGCGCGGCAGCTTTCGGCTCGTGGCGACCTTCACGGTGAGCGACTGCGGGAATACGCGAAGCTGGAAGCCGTTTGTCAGGCTTCTAGCGAAGATTTTCTCCATCGTGATGTCAAGGTTTCCGGTAAAGCCGACGCCGCTGACGGTATGGACGC
Source organism: uncultured Oscillospiraceae bacterium (assembly GCA_964406615.1). GTDB lineage: Bacteria > Bacillota > Clostridia > Oscillospirales > Oscillospiraceae > CAJOIG01. The sequence goes on along the minus strand of CAYOSI010000001.1, from coordinate 46,004 downwards.
AGGCGATGCCGCGGCCGGCCTGAAAATCCACCGCTGCCTGCATATTTTTAAACAGCTCCGGGATCGAGAGGGAGCTTGTGATGTAGTTCGAGAACTCGAAAAACGCCTCCTGGTTCATCTCACCCGTGTCCGGGTGATAGCCGCGCAGATGTTTGACCTTCTCCTCCAGCTTCGCCAGGAGCTTCGAGTTTGTGACGCAGGCGTGACCGTCGTACTTCACGACCATGATCTCCTTATCCGGGCAGACAGAGTCAAGCTCCTCCCGGCTGACCAGCCGCCGCTCCCGGACAGAGTACGGCGATGCGCCGAACGCGATCAGGGTTTTGGCGGATGAGCGCTGCACGAACGCCCTGACCATCCCGAGGATCTCCTCATTCGACGCCGCGTCCATGACATTGAGGCCCGCGTGGAACGTGGAAAACGACGCGAAATGCTGGTGCGTATCGACAAACGCCGGAATAAGCGCCTTCTCGCCGAGGTCGATCCTCTCCGCGGCGGCGTACCGCTCCGGAAGCTCGTCGCCGACGTATGCGATCTTTCCGTTATCCTCCACGAGATACCGGAAGCATTCATTTTTCGGATTTACCGTTAGAATATGTCCCTTGTAGCACTTCATCGCCGGTCGTTCCCCTCCTCAGATGTATGACGGGTCGAGCTGCTGAAGCTCGTAGTAGTTGTCGATCTCCATGACATCGGATTTCTCACACGGCCGGACCTCAACGGCGTAGTTTTCCCGGCGGAGGACCAGCGGGATGAACTCCCAGAAATAATCGCGGCCGCCCTCCTGTGCATAGACCTGCCGGAAATCGGCGCGCAGCTTCGCGCTGTCCTCCCGCGTCCAGTAGGAGATGCCGTAGTAGTTGTAGCAGCAGGTGTTTCCTTTCCGGTAATCGGCGATATGCCCGTTGTCGAGCCGGAAGCTCCAGTCGTCCGTCTCGAGCGAGTACGAGCCGAGGATGTTGCTCGCGTATTGGTATTTCGTGATGATCTCCGGGTTCGTTATGTACAGATCCGCCTCGCAGAGATAGCAGGCGTCGATCTCATCGAGCACCGCCATCGCGGAGGAGATGTTATTCGTCTCGGCGTAAATATCGTTATCGACCAGCTTCAAAAACGGGTACTTGTCCAGAATGTCATCGAAGCGTTCCTTCCGATAGCCGCGCACGAGGGTGACATCCGTAATGCCGACGGCGACAAGCGCGTCGAGCAGCGTGTCGATAATGCGCACGCCGTTGACCGTGACGAGAGGCTTCGGCCGGTCCGCGGTGGCCGGCATCATGCGCGAACCAAAGCCCGCCGCCAGGATGACGGCCTTTTTTACCCGGTACGGCTCCAGCGCGGCAAGGCCCCTTTCCGTGATGCCCAGCGTATTCCCGCTTCCTGCGACAAGCCCGGCGGCTTTCAGGTCCTGGAGACACGCAGCGATCGTCGTGCCGGAAATTTTCAGCGTATCGGCCAGCGTCCGCATGGGATACGCCTTTTCGCCGTTTTTCTCAAGATAGGCCAGTATCTCAAATTCATATCGTGAAACGCCCATGTTTTTGCCCCAAAAAGTAAGAACATTAATAATCTTATATTATCTCTTTGCTACACTTTATCATCCTTTTCTCTTTAAATCAAGTATAAATACAGCACGCCCCCTGCCGAGCACCGCGTCCGGCAGACAGAAAGGCCCCGGAACGCATCCACGTTCCGGGGCCCTTCGGCTCGGGAGGATCACTCCACGGTCTCGGCCGTCTCCACGGTCTCGGCCGTCTCCGCAGTCTCGGCCGCTTCCGCGGCCTCGGCAGGCGCTTCCTCGACCACGACAACATCGTCTTCCACGATCTTGCCGGCGTTCTCGTCGATGTTGAGGACTTCCTTGGCCTTTTTCTTTGCCTTGCTCCACAGCACGCCCGCAACGGCAGCCGCCGCGACAACGACGCCGGCCACGGCCTGGATCGCCATGCTGGTCACAGAAGGATCAACATACGCGAACGCGGGAAGCATCAGCATCACGGAAATGCCGACAAAGAAAAACGCAAACCGAATCTTTTTCAAAGCTCTATCCATTCCTTTCCTTTTTCTATTGTGAAAAAAGTATTAACACAGAAAGTATAGCATTCCTGACGCGATAAGGCAAGCGGAAAAACACGGTTCAATTCTCGCGGATCAGGCGGGCGTAAAGGCCGAGGAAAGTATAGCCCATCCGGCGATGCAGGGACAGCGTGTTCTCATTTTCCGCGCCGAGGAACGCAAGGCCTCGTTTGCCTTCGTTCCGGACGAGGTTCCAGGTGCTCGCTGTGATCGCCCGGCCTAGGCCGTGACCGCGCATATCGGGGTCGGTCACAAGCCCGTTGATGACCGCGAATTCCTCCGACTCGGCGGAGAGCGCGTTTGTCGCAACCAGGCGGCCCTCCTCCGTGCGCATGACAAAGAGCCTGCCGAAGCCCTCACGGATGCGGCGGATCAGCGACTCGCAGAGACTGTCGTATGTATACACGGTATTGTAGATATGCTCCTTCATCATAAGCGCGGCGATCTCCGGCACATCCGCCTCCCCGGCGGGCTGCACGGCAAGGCTGCTCTTACCGTCCATGAGCTTGTCCGCCGTGATGATATGGCTCAGCTCATAGGCATACCGCCCGGCATCCAGCCCGTCCCGTAGGTCGTCGATGATCGTCTGCGTGCCGGTGATGACCTTGGGGTCAAGCGCGCGAATGACCGACAGCGTCTCCTCCCGCGGGCAGAGGCCGTGGCTGTACAGATGCAGCGCGTCATAGTAGCGATACATCACCGCCTGCGGGGCGCCGTTTTCATCCTCGCACACCCACAGGCCCAGCCCGTCAGCCGTCGCGCCGCACTCGAGCAGGTCCATATAGAGATAGAAGCAGAGGACCTTGTCCACGCCGATATACTCCACAACACGGGGAATATAGCTTTCGTCGCATTTTTTCAGCATGATTATTTCCCCTTTTTCTTTTTCTGGTTTTCCAGGATGCGCTCAATGAGATACTGGGCGCCGTATTTCCCGCTCTCGCCAAAATGATACAGTCTCTCACGGCGCACCGTCTCCAGCGTATTGGCAAATTCCTCCCGGTGGGTCAGCATGTATTCGACCGCCTCCGGTCCTTTTTCCCGGACCTCGGTCGGGTCGATGGTCCGGCCGATGATGCCGCGGACCTGATCGTCGGGGGCGTATTGGGCGACATCCTCCTCCGTCCAGTCCTCGTTCACAATCTTGCGCGGCGTGTTCACAAACAGGACGGGCCTTTTCGTCGCGACGGCGTATTCATAGCCGATATTCGACCAGTCGGTCACCACAAGGTCGGAGGAGAACACGGTCTCGTTGGAGCTGAAATTGAGCTGGAAGCGGAAGCGCTCGGAATCAAAGTCTTCGCACTCCTTCATGTGCTTCTCCAGACGCTGCGGGAAGCGGCGGATATACTGCGGATGCGGACGGACGGTCACGTCATAGCCCGCCGCGAGCAGCGGCCCGCACAGCTCGACAAGGCAGGAATCGAGGATGTTCCCTTCCTGCCAGGACGGCGCGACCAGGATCGTTTTCGGGTCGTGCTCGACCTTCTCCATCGCGTCATACTGCGCGGCCATGTTGTCGATGACGCCGTAGCCGCAGGGGACCATCTTCTGGTCGGGCAGGCCGTGCACGCGGTTCCAGGCGCGCATCTCCTCCTCAAAGCCCGGCGTCGGGGTCAGGAGCGTGTCAAAATGGTCGAACGCCCCCTTGCGCAGCGTGATGAGGCCGGAGAACATGCCGTGGAAGATGTAGACATACTCGATGTCCTTGCGGACATAGCTGCGCTTGTACTGATAGGTCTCGAGGTCGGGCATCGTCATGCAGACGATGTCGGCGTCGAGCTTCATGAACATCGTAATCATGCGGCGTTCGCCGATATAATACGGCCGGATGCGCGGTTCCCTCTCCGCAAGGCCGAAGATCTGGTCGTCCGGGTCGCTTGTTATATAGTGTATCGTGACATTCGTCCGGCGCAGCAGCTCCTCGATGATGTTCTGAAAATACTTGTAAAAGCCGCTCGACTCAGAGTAAAACACGAGCTTCTTGTTCACGATCTTGAAAAACCGCTTATAATCGGCCTTCTCGCGCTTTTTGAGTTCCTTGGTCTGGCTCGGGCCGATGCTGTCGAGCTTTTTAAGCTCGGCCTGGCTCTTGCGCAGCTCGTCGTAGTCCACATAGTTCTTCGGCGGCTGGATCGCGTTGCAGGCAAGCTGCACCAGGATCGTCATGAGGTTTGAGAAGCTCCAGTACAGTGCCACGCCGACGGATACGAACGCGCCGAGCACCAGCGAAATACCAACGGAAACGCCGTTTGTAAAGAGCTGCTCGCTCCGGCTCTGTTCCCTTTGAAGGGGGTTAATGTGGTTCTGCGCGATGCTTAAAACCACCGCCGCAAGGCCCGCTGCGAGCGGCATCAGCCATGCCCAGCCGCCGTCCGCGGACGGGATGAGGCCGAGGCCCGGCGCCATGCCGGTATCGGTGATGCTGTGGATAACGCCGATGAGCCCGAGCAGAATGATGATTTGGATGGCCAGCGGCACCATCGTCAGGAGCGGGTGATAACGTCTTTCCTTATAAAGCGCCGCCTGCGCCTCGTTGATATGCTCGCGGTCGCCGTAGAACCGTACCTTGATGCGGTTGATCTCCGGCAGCATGGATACCATCGTGAGGCCGTTGCGGTTCGTCCAGAGGGACACCGGCAGAAGGATGATCTTCGTAATCAGCGTGAACAGCGCGATCGCCGCGACCCAGTTGGGCACGAGCGCATAGCACCAGTCCATCAGGAAGCCGAATATTTGCGCGAGAAAATTTATCATAGTCTGTTTATACCTCGGGCGGAATTAATAGAAAGAGTCGTACAGCGGCTGGATCTCATCGGCGACGCCGTAGTTGTACCAGTAGCGCTCCTTGTCAAGGATGGTGTCGCGGTCGCCGAGGTAATGGAACACACCAAAGACGTTGTAGCGCTCAACGCCGTTTGCCTCTGCGTCCCACTGATCGAGGTTTCCGATCCACTCCACCTCGGGGTACTGGTACATGTAGCCCCAGACGCGGGTCGTGCGGACGCGCAGGTCGCCCTCCTCCCAATCGAAAAGGGTCTTGCCGTAATCGCTGTAATCCTCGCCGAGCACAGAGAGAATGGTCGGCATGATATCCTCCTGCGCCACGGGCGCGGAGGAAACCTCCATCTCGTCGCGGGTCTCGCCGGAGAGCTTGACCATGCCCACGGCCTGGAAGCACTCGAAATAGCCGTGGTCGGCGGAAATGATGATGGTCGCATCATCATAGACGCCAATCTCCTTGAGCTGCTCCAGGAACGCGCCGACCATCATGAGATAGCCGTGCAGCGCCGTCTCGCGGTCGGACTCCTCCTCCGGACACAGGTAGCCCTCATAATCCACGACGTACGGGAAATGCGCACCCGCCATGTGGTACCAATTGAACACATTGTACTCGTCGGTGAGGCGGAGGCCCTCTTCCTCCATCGAGGACTGGAAGTCGTAGTTGATGCGCAGCTTCTCCACGCCCTGGTAGGACGACAGATCGACGATGCCGCCGGTCGAGACACAGAAGTCGTTTTTGAGCATGACCGGCATATACCGGTACAGCGACATGTCGAGTACAAACTCAAAAAACAGCGGCGTAACCACGAGGCTGCCGGCCTCCACGACATTGTCGGCCTTGCCGATCATGTTCTCCGCGCCGAGAGCGGCGTAATTCGCCTCCATGAAGAGATTCACCTTATAGCCGTTCTCATGGAGCGTGTCGTAGAAATTCTCCGCCAGCTCGGAATGCCACGCATTATATACCGCCTCGCGTGTCGGCACGGTCGTGTCGAAATACTCATGCGTCGCAAGGTACATAAGGCTCGGGAACGTGAAGGAATAGCAGGAGGACATATTGTCGAAGTAGAGAAAATCCTTGAAGATCTCCCGGATCGAGGGGTCGTTTTCCATCTGCTCCTCGAAGATCAGAGGGTTGAACTGGTCGAGCGTGATGAAGATGATGTTTTCATTCTCCGAGAAGGTGAACTGCTCGCTGCCGTCAAGCTGGTAGTTCGGCTTACTCTTATCCTCCGGCACCCAATTGGTGACGAGCGCCACGGTCTGCGCCGCGAAGAGCGCCAGGCATACGATCAGGCCCACGGTCTTGGCCTGCTCCGGGAACACCGTCGAAAGCGCCATCAGAACGACGACCACGCCGGCCCAGACCGCGATATTGCGGATGGCCTCCTGCGGGAAGTCGTGCCAGTCAAAGGTGTTGCCGTCGAGCGTGCCGATGACGCCGTTCATAAAGGCCGCCTGCACATAGAACATGACCGCCACGCCGAGCAAAAGTCCCATCGCAAGGCCGCGCAGCCTGCCGGGCACGAACGCAAACACCGCCGCGATGACGAGCGCCGCCCCGACCGTCACGAGGCCAAAGGCCGGCGCGATGCTGCCCGCCGAGAAGGTCAGATACATCTGGTTCGCGTTCACAATGTCAAGCGGCCCGAAGAAGACGACCGTATAGCACATCAGAAACGCCGGGGCCAGCAGCGTCAGAAATCGGTTGAGCCAGTTTTTCCAGTAGCCCCCGGTGGGTTTTGCGGTTTTCGTGTTCTCTGCCATGGGTGCTTATCCTCCTGCAACGTCGGGTAAATCAAAAAATAAACAAATATTAATATACTTCCTGTAAATACTGTAAATATAGTAATAATATCACCAATCAGCGCAGATTACAACAGCTTCCGGCGCCGGACGGATGTTTATTTTTGTAAATTGCTCTTACCCTGCCGCAACTTACCTATTGACGCACACCCTAAAAAAATTTATAATGTGAAAGAAAAAATTTGCCCAATGTTAATGTATAGGAGTACACCATGGAAACAATCGCCGCCCCTCTGCCCGGCGCCGCCGTCGCGGCGCCGAAGCGCGCCCGCTGGTTCCGGGCCGACAACATCCGCTACATACTGCTCTTCAACGTCATCGCCGAGCATATGCTCACCCAGACGGACATCACCTATAACTGGCTCGTCACCGTCATCGTCTGCTGGTCGCGCATGATTACCATGCCGGGCTTCTGCTTCATCTCCGGCTACTTCTCCAAGAAGGGCGACAAATGCTATCAGAGCGCGATTTTTGATTTCCTGATCCCCTACATCATCTTCAACAGCCTCTTCGTGCTCTGCTACGGCTCGTCTGCGCCGAACATCTTCACGCCGACCTTTGCCTACTGGTACTTGATGTGTATGTTCGCGTGGAAGCTCGTCACAAAGGCCCTGCAGCAGATCAAGTACGTTCTGCCCCTGAGCTTTCTTGTGGCGCTGCTCGTCGGCGGCCTGGACGACGTCGGCCACTTCCTGAGCCTGAGCCGCACCATCGGCTTCCTCCCCTTCTACATCATCGGCATGAAGATGAGCCGCGAGGATGTGCAGAAGATCGAGGACCTGCCCAAGCTCCCCGTCTTTCTCGTGACCATGGCCGTCATGGGCGTGTGGGGCTGGCTGAATGTCAAGGGCGTTTTCCACATCGACTTCTACTATTACTGGATGCCGTACAACGGCTCCTCCGATCCGCTGTGTATGTTCCACGACTACGGTATGCTCAAGGGCCTGATTCTCCGCGCCCTGGGCTATGTGATCTCCCTCATCCAGATCATCTTCCTGTTCGTGTTCGTCCCGAATAAGTCCCTGCCCGTCATGCGCGACGGCGGCACGCGCACCATGGTGCCGTACCTGCTGCACACCTATGTAATCATGTTCATGAAGAACGTGTATTTCCTCGTGCCGGCGCTTGACCACTGGTACATCACGATCCCCGTCGCGCTGCTGATAAGCGTGGCCGTCATGACCGTCCTCGGCCTGCCGGTCTTCAACGACTGGTACAATGCGCTGGTCAAGTGGATCAAGCGCCTGCTTTACAAGGACCCCGCCGCAGCGTAAGCCGCGCAGACCGAACCTCCCCGTGCTCATGAACACGGGGAGGTTTTTATTCGAGCGTGATGCCGTAGATCTCGTTGTTCCGCGTTCCGATGACCACGGTATTGTTGTAAACGACCGGGCTTGCCTCGGTGGTGCAGTTGAACGGGAAGGAGTCGAGAAGCTCGCCCGTAAGGCCGTCCAGCCAGTACATCCGGCCGCTGATGCAGCTCGTATAGAGCACATAGCCGTTTCCGTCCGTATCATAGAAGCAGGTCGGCGTGGACCAGGAATAGCTGTCGGAGCGGTAGGTCCAGAGCTCCTCGCCCGTCTCGGTATTGAGGGCCAGCAGCTCGCCGTCATAGCTGTTCGGATAGCGCGCCATAGCGACATAGAGGATCCCGTCAAGCGCGCCCTTTCCGAGCGACAGGGAGCCCTGCACGCCGCCGGACAGCCCGCTTTCGGAATAGCATTCGTAATCGCGGTGCCAGACCTCCTCGCCGGTGACGGCGTCGATCTTCCAGACCGGGATCGTCGCGGTATAATAGCTGCGCCAGCCCATGTGGAACGAGGTCGAGAGGTAGATATAGGGGTGCCCCTTGTCGTCCACCTCGAGAACGCCGGTGCAGTTGGTGTCGTCGAGGCAGTCGAAGCGCCATTCAATTTCCAGTGTGTTCAGGTTAATGCAGAGGAAATCGCCGCCGTTATCCGCGATGAAAAGATGCCCGCGCCATGCGAGGGCGCTGTCCTCCATGCCGTAATAAAACGCATCGGCGGTCTCGGAGGTAAAGGCGAACGCCCGCATCTCCGGGTCTATGGTCAGCGTCCCGGCGGCCTCATCATAATTTGTGTTGAGCTTTGCAAAATAGATCGCGCCGTTTTCGCCGGGATAGATCAGGGTATCCGTCTCGGCGTCAACAAGCGCGGAGCCGTCGAAGGCCGACCAGTCATAGCGCGGCGAGAAGGTATCGCCGTTTCCGAAGGTATAGAGGATCTCGCCGTCGATGAGGCTCACGACCAGCACCCTCGGAGCCTGTCCCGAAGCGTTAAAGAGGCCGGCGCCGACATACAGGATCGGGTACCCGCGCGGGTCAAGCGCGCCCGCGCCCTTGAACGACCAGCCGAGGAACAGGCGGTCGCGGGTGCTCTCGCCGGTCTCGAGGTCGAGGAAATAGACATAGCCGTCCAGCGTCGCGTAAATGACCTCCACAAGACCGTCCTTTTCCTTGGCCCAGTCATACATATTCATGATCTGCTTTGTCTCCCGGGGCCACTCGACGATCAGGGGCTGGCCCGTCCAGCCGCTGCCGCCCCAATAGTTCCCGCTGCTGTCGGACAGACCGTCCGTGCTGCGCAGCCAGTGGTCGCCGAAGCGGCGGTCCGTGATCTCCGCCTCCCCGTACTGCGCGGTGTCGCGGAAGTTGTTCCCGCGGAAGGTCACGATACCCTTCACGTCCGTGTAATCGCCGCCCGCTCCGAAATCCATCACCTCACCGTCCGCGGCGCGGTAGCTTTCGACCACCTCTCCGTTCACGGAAATGGCTGTGCCGGTGATGACGTCGGACACGCTCCGCACGGGTTCAAACGCCGGCAGCGGCGTCGGGACCGCCGTCGGCGCCGGCGTGGGCGTCGGCGTAGGAACCGGCGTCGGGGATGTAAACACGACGCTTTCCGTCATGGCGGCCAGCACGGACCCGTCCGAGGCGAGCATGCCCGCCTCGTTATAGACAAGCACCGCAAGACACACGATCAGCGCCATCAGCACCACGAGCTGTATAAGCCATGTGAAAAACTTTCTTTTACTCAAAACTCTTCTCTCTGCCTTTTGCGTACATACTCACTCGGTGAAATGGATGTGGTTGTTAATATGGTCGGCGCAGAAGCAGTGATATCCCGCGCAGCGGCTGCAATAGCGGAATTCCAGACCGGGATTGTCCGTATCCGTGCGGCCGCAGACCGCGCATTTGCGGGCGTAGCCCTGCGCCTGCTGCTCGTTTCGGACCTTTCTCGCCGCCTGCTTGAACTTCACCGCGCGGGCCTGCTGCTGCACACGGCTCTTCACATGACGCGGGCGGATCATATCAAAGAGCCACTCGCCGCAGAATACGAGGTAGGTGAGCATCGCCACCACCGGCACCAGCGCCAGGCCAATCTGCCCCTGAACCAGAAGTCCGATGATCGAAACCAGGAAGAACGCCGCATCGACCCACGCCAGCCATTTCATCTTGACGGGGATGATGAAAAACAGCAGCACCCGCTGCTCGGGCCAGAGCGTCGCAAACGCGAAGAAAAGCGACAGGTTCAGGTACGAAGCCGAGACGATCACGCGCATGCCGGAGATCCAGTACAGAAGCAGCGAATACAGCGCCGTCAGCACGATGCCGCCGATATAGTAGATCGTGAATTTCCCGCTCCCCCACGCCTGCTCCAGCGCATTTCCGATGAAGTAGTAGAAGTACAGCGAGATCGCGACCCACAGGATACCGCTCGTGTTCGTCGGCACGAGCGCAAAGGTCACAAGCCGCCAGACCTGTCCCCGGCAGAACAGCGCCGGGTCAAAGTACAGCAGCGAATACAGCGTATTCGTCGTATCCATCAGGCCGAAAAGATACACGATCACGTTGCCGATGACGATATAAAGCATAAGCCGTGGGATGCCGAACCGGGGATGGTTCAGGCAGAAACGGTCGATTTTGCGGTTCAAAGAGCGCAAGGACGGTCACCTCCGTGGAATCTGGAAAATGCATACAGTAATACAGAAATACAGATATAATCATACCCTTTTTCCCCCGCAAAGTCTATAACCATTTTGTAAATATCCGCCGGGGTCCCTGAATTTTCCTGCGTTTTCCTCTTTGCATCGGCGGGAGATTGTGTTATAGTATATTTTGTATGAATATGTCAGAAGAAAACATCATAGAAGGAAAAAACGCGGTTATTGAGGCGATCCGTGCCGGTCGGCCGCTGGATAAGATCTTTCTCGCCCGCGGCTCCCGGGACAAGGCGCTTGGCTTCATCGCGTCGAACGCCCGCAGCGCCGGCATCCCCGTCACCGAATGCGACCGCCGCAAGCTGGACGCCATGAGCGCGACGAACGGCGCGCATCAGGGCGTCGTCGCCGTGGCCGCCGCGCGGGAATACTGCACGGTGGAGGATATCCTGGCCCTCGCACGGGAGCGCGGCGAGGACCCCTTTGTCGTGGTATGCGACGGGCTGGAGGACCCCCGGAACCTGGGCGCGGTCATCCGCACCGCCGAATGTGCCGGCGCGCACGGGGTCATCATCCCCCGGCATCACAGCGCGGGCGTCACCGCCGCGGCGGACAAGGCCAGCGCCGGTGCGGCGGAGCATATGCTCATCGCCCGCGTCGCGAATCTCACCGGCGCCCTGCAGGAGCTGAAAGAGGCGGGCCTGTGGGTCTACGGCGCGGAGGCCGACGGCAGCAGCGCCCTCTGGCACACCGATATGAAGGGGCCTGTCTGCCTCGTCATCGGCTCGGAGGGGCAGGGCCTCAGCCGCCTCGTGCGCGAGAACTGCGACTTTGTCATGACCATCCCCATGGCCGGGCGCGTAAACTCCCTGAACGCCTCCGTCGCCGCCGCCCTTCTCCTCTACGAGGTGGTAAGACAGCGCCATGAGTGACCGATTCGACGACCTGATGCCCACCTTCGACGAATACTCGTTTGCGGAGCTTCTGCGTGAATATGCGCAGAAAAGCAGCCCCGCAAAGGCGGACGAGCCCGTGCCGGAAGCACCGGCGGAAAAAGCCCCGGTCCTGACCGCCGAGCGTACGGCGGCGGAAGCCCCGCCCATGACGCCCGAGGAAGCCGCCGACAGCGCCGCCTCCATCGCGGAGCGCTCCCGGCAAGCCGTTATGAGCACGTTGGGCGAGGCGCTGCGCAGATACCAGTCGCAGACGCCCCCTCCCGGACCCGAAATTCCTTCCGAACCCGAGCCGCAGACGGCAGAAGCCGCTGCGGCTGAGCGTGTTTCCGCCGATAACGGCTCCCTCCGTTCCTTCACGGAGGAGACCGACGCAAACGGATCCCGCATCATCACGCTCCGGACCCGCCGCGGACCCGCGGAGGACGCTCCGGAGGAGCCGGCCGCGGCCGACGACGCCGGCGAAACCGATGGGGACAACGGCGCCGCGCAAAATACAACGTCCGGGGCAAGGCAAAGGCCGGTCCGGCCCGGCCGCGAAAGGGACGACGCGCCCAAAATTTCTTTCAAGGAGCGCTTCCTGGCCCCGGCGGTGCGCTTCCTCGCCACACGTCTTGCGAAAAAGCAGATGCAGAACGCCGAGGCCGCCAACTGGCCCGATCCCGTTCCCATCCGCGAAACGCCCGAGCTTACGCCGCGTAAGGCCGGCCGGTTCTATACCGCCATGCGTCCTATGCTGAAGCTGCGCATGCGCGTCGCTTTCGCGCTTTGCCTGCCGCTCTGCTGGCTCGCGCTGGGCCTTCCCGCCGCCGGTCTGCTGGGGCAGAGCGTCCAGTATCAGGCCGGCGTGAGTCTGCTTCTGCTGCTGTGCATCATGATTACCGCTCTTGACGTCGTCGCCACGGGCATGCGTCAGCTTTTTGATCTGCGCCCCGGCATGGAGGCGCTTGCGGCGGCGTCCTCCGTTCTCTCCATCATTGACGCGATCGTGATCCTGCTGGGCAAGGCGGAGTATCTCCCGTTCTGCGCCGTCGGCGGCGTCGCGCTGACCGCGGCGCTGTGGGGCGAGAACCTAACCTGCCGTGCCGTTTTGAGCACGCTTCGGACGGCGGCCTCCTCCAAAACGCCCTCTGTCCTGACGGCCGCCGAGGACGGCCGCGGCGACGGCACGCGCAGTCTTCTGCGTTCGGGGCGCGACACGCTGGAGGGCATTGTCCGCCGCAGCGAGGAGCAGGACTTCTGTCAGTCGGCCTATGCCTCCGCCGCCCCGTTCCTGCTTCTCGCCGCGCTGATCCTCTCGCTGCTTGCTAGCCTCGGCGGCCAGGGGGATTTCCTGCACACCTTCTCCGCCCTGGTATCCGTCAGCGCCTCCTTTGCGGCATTCTTCACCTTCCCCCTTCCATGGTCCATCGCCGCACGACGGCTTCGCTCCTCCGGCGCGGCGCTGGCCGGCTGGCATGGCTGCGCCGACATCGGCAGGACCCGCCGCGTTGTGATCTCCGATGAGGACCTCTTCCCCGCCGGTACGACAAAATTCAAGGAGATCAACGTCCAGGAAGGCGTTTTCCTCGGCAAGGTCGTCGCTTCCACGGCGGCCCTTATCCTGGCCTCCGGCAGCGGCGTATCGGGCTTGTTTGAGGAGCTTGTCGAACGGCGTGGATACCACATCCCCCCGGTGGACGAGTTCTCCGTCCACGAGGGCGGCGGCCTGTCCGGCATCGTCGGCGGCGAGAACGTCCTCGTCGGCTCCGCGGGCTTCATGAACCTCATGGGCATCCGCCTGCCGCAGAACCTGCAGGCCAACAACTCGGTCTGCTGCGCGATCTCACAGGAGCTCGTGGGCGTGTTTGTCCTCGACTACATCCCCGTCACCAGCGTGCAGGATGCGCTCGTCACCCTTATGCGCGGACGGACGCAGACCGTGTTTGCCATCCGTGACTTCAGCATTACCCCCCGCACGATCTCCCGTCTGTTCCGCATACCCACGGAAAATTTCAACTTCCCCTCCTTCCGCGAACGCTACCGCATGCTGAGCGTCTCGGCAGATGAAAACGCGCCTATCGCTGCCGTCATCACCCGCGGCGGCATGCTCCCGCTTGTCGAGGCTGCGGAAACCGGGCGCAAGGTCTACAACACCACCCGCATCGGAACGTTCATCGACCTCATCGGCTCGGTTGTCGGCATGCTCATCATGTTCCTGCTCTGCCGCGCCGGCGCCTTCGACACCGCCAGCGCCGGGAACGTGCTCTCGTTCATGTTTCTGTGGGCTCTGCCTGTAGCCATCCTTTCTCTCGGTCAAAATCGGCAATGATTTTTTGTCGAATATGCCAAATAAACATCATCGCCTATTGCTAATTTTTGCGCAATCGTGTATACTTAGTGAGATGTGGTTTTTACCGCTCTTATGAACCTTGCACCCGAATTGGAATTTATAGAAGGAGATCCCCCTATGAGCACTGAACTGAAAAAGATCCGCAACATTGCTTTCCTGGGCCACGGCGGCAACGGCAAGACCACGCTGACGGAGAATATCCTCTCCATCACCGGCATGACCGACCGTATGGGCAGGGTCGTCGACGGCAACACCGTCTCCGACTACGATCCCGAGGAGATCCGCCGCCAGATCAGCGTCACCGCCACCACGGTGTACGCCAACTGGAACGGCTTTAAAATCAATATCATCGATACGCCGGGCTTCTTTGACTTCGCCGGCGAGGTCAGGCAGGCTCTGCGCGTTGCCGATATCGGCGTTATCTGCGTCTCTGCGAAGGACGGCCTGAACGTCGGTGCTGAAAAGAGCTGGAAATATCTCAAGGAAGCCAATCTGCCCCGCGCCATCTACATCTCCAAGCTCGATGAGGATCACGCCGACTTCGATAAGACCTTCGACGCTCTGCGTGAGGCTTTCGGCATCTCCGTCTGCGCTATGACGGCCCCCATCAAGGAGGGCGACAAGTATGTCGGCATCGTCGACGTCATCACCAAAAAAGCCTATCGAATGGAAGGCAGCAAGCGCGTTGATATCCCGGTCCCCGCCGCTATGGAGGACCGTCTGGAGGAGCTTTACATCGGCTTGGCCGAGTCCGCCGCCGAAACCAGCGAAGAGCTCATGGACAAATATTTCGACGAGGGCACCCTCTCCCCCGAGGAGATCTCCGGCGCTCTGGCCGGCGGCGTCGCCGACGGCAGTATCTGCCCTGTTTACAGCGGCAGTGCCTTCACCGGTCTCGGCACTCGCGTTCTGCTCGACGCCGCGACCTCGATCTTCCCCGAACCCAACGAGGGCGGCAAGGCGCTTGATCCCGACGGCCCGGCGAAGGTCATTGTTTACAAGACCATCTCCGACCAGTTCGGCAAGTTCTCCCTGTTCAAGGTCATCTCCGGCAAGGTCTCCGGCGATCTGACTCTCACGAACGCCCGCAGCGGCGCCCAGGAAAAGCTGGGCCACATCTACTCCATGCAGGGCAAGAAGAATGTCGAGGTCCAGTCCATCGGCGCGGGTGATTTCGGCGCCGTCTCCAAGCTGTCCGATACCAAGACCGGCGACACCCTGTGCGCCGCCGGCGCGGTCGAGGCTCTGCCCGGCATCGCGTTTGACGTTCCCTGCTACCAGATGGCCATCTCCCCGAAGGTAAAGGGCCAGGACGACAAGGTCGCTCAGGGCCTCGCCCGCCTGAACGAGGAGGACCCCACCTTCACCGTTACGCTGAACGCCGAGACCCACCAGCAGGTCGTCGCCGGCGCCGGCGATATGCACATTGACGTCCTCTGCTCCAAGCTGAAGAGCAAGTTCGGCGTTGAAGTCGTCCTCTCCCCCGCCCGCGTGGCGTACCGCGAGAAGATCCGCAAGACCCTCGATACCCACGGCCGCCACAAGAAGCAGACCGGCGGTCACGGTCAGTTCGCCGACGTCAAGATCCGCTTCGAGCCGCAGACCGAGCAGGAGGACATGATCTTCGCCGAGGAGGTTTTCGGCGGCTCCGTCCCCAAGAATTTCTTCCCCGCCGTCGAGAAGGGCCTGCGCGAAAACTGCGTCAAGGGCGTCCTCGCCGGCTACCCGATGGTTTACCTCAAGGCCGTCCTGTATGACGGCGACTTCCATCCCGTCGACTCCTCCGAAATGGCGTTCAAGACCGCAGCCGGTCTTGCCTACAAGGAGCTCGTGAACGCCAACCCCGTCATCATGGAGCCGATCGGTCTGCTCCGCGTCACCATTCCCGATGCGAACCTGGGCGACATCATGTCCGACATCCCCTCCAAGCGCCGCGGCACCATGCTCGGCATGACCGCTCACGACGGCATGCAGATCGTCGAGGCGGAGGTGCCCATGGCGGAGATGACCACCTACGCCATCGACCTGCGTTCCATGACGCAGGGCCGCGGTTCCTTCACGCTGGAGTTCGTCCGCTACGATGAGACCCCCGCGAACGTCCAGCAGAAGATCATCGAGGAAGCCAAAGCTCTGGCCGAGGCCGAATAATCCACACAAGATTTTTGGCAGGGGGAGCGTATGCTCCCCCTGCCTTTCAGGAGAGTCCTATGCAACGTCACAACCGGCAAATTTTTCGCCTGATCTGGCTCGCGGTCATCGCGCTCTGCATCGCCGCCTCGGTTTTTGTGCTGTTTTTCACGTCCTGCACCAGGGGCGGCACGGATACCAAAGCGGACGACGTCACCATCCCCGCGCCGGAGAGCTCCGCCGCGCCCACGCTCACGCCGGAGACCCCGGCCACCCCTGACTTCACGCCGGAGGCCGCCGAGACGCCTGTCACGGAACCGGCCGGCTGAATCTCCTGACACCATAACGACCTCCTGCATAGAATGTACAGGAGGTCGTTTTTATATGGATGAAATGGATATGACACGGATGCGCGGCAGGCTCTCCGGCTTCGACGGCGTATGGCAGCGGGTAAACGGCTCCGAAAAAAGCTCTGCCTCCGCTGACTGCGGCGGCATTGACCGTACGCTGCAGGAGCTTACACAGGGCGAACGTGATATGTGCCGGATGTATCACGGCCTCGGCCTCAGCGAGCTTGCCCGATGCGCCAAACAGCGGGCGAACCGCCTGGCCGCAGAGTATTTCCTCCGCACCGGAAAAATGGCCGAATGCCGTGAAACGCAGGGCATGGAGCCGATGTGCCGGCTGAACGCCCTGCGCGATATGATGCTCCGGGCCACGGCGCTGGCGGACCGCTACTGCGCCGCCGACCGCCGCACGGAGGACCAGACGCTGTCCGCGCTGCTTGCCTGCTTTGCCGAGCAGAATAAGCAGGCCGCCGCCCGGTTGCGCTGCATGATCCTCGTACAGTTCGGCTGAAAAAACATCCCCGTCCGTAAACGGGGATGTTTTTTCGTATGGACTATTTCCAGCCGAAGGTGGCCAGGCCGTAGATATACAGCGCGATGACGATCAGCGGGACCAGGCAGAACACGGGCTTCATCCACTCCCGCACCTTCAGGCCCTTGCCGGTATTGGCCTCGGCCTTGAAGCGGTCCCAGCCCCAGCCGAAGCGCTTGCTGCAGCAGAACACGGCGAACAGCAGCGAGCCGAGCGGCAGGAAGTTTGTGCTGACGATGAAATCCCACAGATCCAGGAAAGTGGTCCCCTCCGCAAAGGGAACAAAGCCGCTCCACACATTGTAGCCGAGCGCCGTCGTCAGGCCCAGCGCAAAAACGACAACGCCGCAGACAACGCAGCCCTTTCCACGATTCCACCCCGTCAGCTCACGCACACAGGCCAGAATGTTCTCAAACACAGCCAGCTCCGTGGACAGCGCGGCAAAGGTCATGAACAGAAAAAACAGGCTGCCCCAAAGGCGGCCGCCAGTCATGTCATTGAACACGGTGGCCATGGTGTTGAACAAAAGCGCGGGCCCCGCGCCCACCTCCTCCCCGTAGGTGAAGCAGGCGGGAAAGATGATGAGGCCGGACATCACGGCGACAAGCGTATCGAGCACGATGACATGGACGGACTCGCCCATCAGCGCACGGTCCTTGCCGATATAGCTGCCGAAGATCGCCATGGCGCCGATGCCGGCGGACAATGTAAAGAACGCCTGATTCATGGCGGCCACGACGACATGGAAATCGATCTTGCCGAAATCGGGCACCAAATAAAACCGCAGACCCTCTCCCGCGCCGCTGAGGGTGCAGCTTCGCACGGTCAGGAGCAGCATCAGGCCGAGCAGGGCGGCCATCATATACTTGGTCACGCGCTCAAGCCCTGCCTGTAGGTTGACGGACAGGATGCCGTAGCCAAGCACGACCGCCGCCGCCAGGTAGCCGACATTGATGGCCGGGCTGGACAGCATAGCGCCAAAGCTCAGCTCCGCCTGCCTGCCGCCGACAAAGCTCACGAAATAGTACATCATCCAGCCGGTGACGACGGTATAAAACGCCATCAGGCAGAAGTTGCCGAACAGCGCGAAATAACCGTGGATATGCCACTTTTGACCGGGCTTTTCAAGCCTGTAATACATCCGGACCGGACTTGCCTGCGAGGCACGGCCCATCGCAAACTCCATGGTCATGACGGGCAGACCCAGAACGAGCAGGCACAGGATATAGATCAGCACAAATCCCCCGCCGCCATACTGACCGGTCATCCAAGGGAATTTCCAGACATTTCCGCAGCCGATGGCACAGCCGGCACTGAGCAGAATGAAGCCGAGACGGCTCCCCAAGCGTTCTCTTTCCATTGTTCTCTCCAGCAAATATGTTTTGATTGAGGTCGTAAGCGGTTTATTTTACCACGCGCCCGCGCACAAAGCAACCATTTCCCTCTCTGCCCCGCCGCCGCGGAAAAAAACGCCCCCGGCCATGTGCCGGGGGCGTAAAAGCAACGTGTGATTACTTGGAATTAAAGATCTTGAAAATGCTGTCAAAGGGGTCTTCTTCCTCTGGGGGAGCAGACTCCGCAGGAGCAGAGGCTCTTGCGGAAGCGCCGGAGAAGAGGTTCTCCTTCACGTCCTCGACCGGAGCCGCAGGCGCGGACGCCGCCGTGGTGGAAACGGCCTTCGCCGTTTGGCTGTCGTCGTCGAAGCCGGTGGCGATGACGATCACCCGGATCTCATCCTCCATGGTGTTGTCAAAGCTCGCACCGAAGATGATGTTGGCGTCGGGATGCGCCGCCGCCTGGACCAGGTTCGCCGCGACCTCGACATCCTCAAGGCCCATATCCTCGGAGCCGGTGATGTTGATAAGCACGCCGCGGGCGCCGTTGATGGAGGTCTCCATCAGGGGGCTCGAAATAGCCATCTGCGCGGCGTCCTCCGCCTTGCCCTTGCCGACCGCATGGCCGACGCCCATATGGGCGAAGCCGGCGCCGCGCATGATCGCGCAGACATCGGCGAAGTCAAGGTTGATAAAGCCGGTGTTCTTGATAAGGTCGGAGATGCTGGTGACGGCCTGATTCAGCACCTCATCGGCGATCTCGAACGCATTCGCAAAGGTAACCTTCTGATCGGTGGCATACTTCAGGCGGTCGTTGGGGATGACCAGAAGGCTGTCCACCTTGCCGAGCAGCTCCTCGATGCCGTTCATGGCCTGGGTCATGCGCTTCTTGCCCTCGAAGCCGAAGGGCTTCGTGACGACGCCGACCGTCAGAACGCCGGCCTCCCGCGCGATATCCGCCACGACAGGGCCTGCGCCCGTACCGGTGCCGCCGCCCATACCGGCCGTGATGAACACCATATCCGTCCCCTCCAGGGCCTTGGCGATCTCGTTGCGGCTCTCCTCGGCAGCCTTTCCGCCGACAGAGGGGTCGCTGCCCGCACCCTGGCCATGGGTAAGCTTTTCGCCGATCTGGATCTTCTGATCCGCTGTGGACATGGAAAGCGCCTGCCTGTCCGTATTCACCGCGATAAACTCCACGCCGCTGGTGCCGGAGCCGATCATTCTATTGACGACATTGCCGCCTGCGCCGCCGATACCGACGACCTTCAGGGTCACGACATTATCGGGGCCATTGTCGAGCATGTTAGCTGCCATGTTTACTGCCTCCCGTGTATTTTGTCAAGGGCGCATTCCGCACCCCTCCATGCTAATTACATATGTTACATTTTATTACGAAAACCCAAGCAGGTCAATAGTTTCTTTTAAAAATATTATGTCAATTCATAAAAAAGCGCGTCTGTTTTCGGACGCGCTGCAAACAGACCCGGCCGGGCCGGCGCACGTTAATCCGGGCTGACATGGACGGCCGTCCCCTCCGAAAGGTCCACCGTGCCGGTCATATCGGACTCCATCTGCTCGACGGCGCTCAGGAGCATGCGAAGCTTATAGTCCACATTTTCGTTGGGCCCCATCTTAACGGTAAAGCGGTCAAGATAGCGGAAGGTGGGGTCTGCGGGGTTGGTCATATCAATGTCCTCGACGTCGTCGGTTATGCCCGTAAGCTGCATGGCATGCAGGAGCGTTTGCAGGTAGGAGAGCTTGAGGCTTTCGGCCGCATCCACCTGCAAGATCTCGCCGGCCTTCGGCTCCACGGGCGTCACATTCATAACGCGGATCAGGTCCGCGACCTCGGTCACGCTGCCGGTGCCAAGAAGCTTGCAGTTGCCGGTCATCATCCAGTACTGCCCCTCCCAACTCACATAAGCCATCGCAAAGCTCTCATCCACGGTGATGATGATCCTGTTCGGCAGCTCGCGCTCGATGCTGGCCTCCTCCACAAAGGGAAGCCGCGCAAAAATGCGGCTGGAAGCCGTAAAGCGGTTGATGAAAAACAGGTTGTCCCCCACGTCGATACCGGAGGCTTCAATGACCTCCTCATCGGTGTAGGACACCGAGCCTATCACTTCAATTTCCTGAACGCGGAAGAACACGCCCATGCCGAACACGATCGCCACACCCACAAGAAGCACGGAGATCGGCGCGAACAGGGAGCGTCTTTTCTTTTTTCTCGCTGCGCCGTATCGGTCGTATCTTGCCACTTTGGATTACCTCACATCTTTTGTATGCTCCACAAGGCCGATCACGATGGAGCAGATACGGTCGGTCGCATCCCTGACCCCCATCTTTTCGGATGCGGCATGCATGGCCTCCATAGCCGCCGGATCGGATATCAGGCCGTAAACGGTCTCATACAGCTTCGCGCCGTCAAACCGGCCCTCGAGCAGCATTTTTGCCGCCCCGGCTTCTTCCAGGACCCGGGCGTTCTTTTCCTGATGATGGTTCACAACATTGGGGCTTGGAACGATGATCGCGGGCTTGCCGAGGTAGGTCAGCTCGCTGATCGTCGAAGCTCCCGCGCGGCATAAAATGACGTCCGCCGCCGCCATGACCCTCGGCATATCATAGATATACTCGCGCAGGTCAAGGCCGGGGCATTTCACATCGGCGAGGCTCTTCGAAACCTCGTCATAATAGCGCTTGCCGGTCGCGTAAATCAGGCGGAAGGATTTTTCCCGGCCCGCCATAAGGCGGATCAACTCCGCCATGCGCTTATTCATATCCCCCGCGCCGAGAGAACCGAACACCGCGAGCGCGATAAGCTCGTCCTCGCGCAGCCCCAGCTCGCGCCGGGCCTTGGCCCTGGTCTCATCGCGGAAATCGACGCGCACGGGCGTTCCGGTCAGTTCGACCTTGGCCGCGTCCTTGTAATAGCCGCGGCTCTCCTCGAGCCCGACCAGAATGCGGTCGACCTTTTTTTCCAGCATGCGGGTCGTAAGCCCCGGCACCGCGTTCGATTCATGCACCGCCGTCGGGATGCCCATATCGGACGCCGCCTTCAGCACGGGGAAGCACACATACCCGCCGGTGCCCACCGCCACATCCGGGCGAAATTCCTTCAAAATCCTTTTTGCCCGCCGGACCGACGCGGCGAGGATGCCCGCCGTGTGGAGGTTTTTGAGGATCATCTTCGGCTTCAGACTGCGCTGAAAGCCCTCAATGCGCACCGTTTCAAGCCGATAACCCTCCCGGGGAACCAGCTCAGTCTCCATATGTCCCTCCGCGCCGACGAACAAAATCTCCGCACCGGGGAAAAGCTCCCGAATCCGTCCCGCCACGCCGAGCGCGGGGTTGATATGGCCGGCGGTGCCGCCGCAGGTAAATAATACTCTCATAATCTCTTTCTTCCTACTTTTTCTCCGGAATATCCCGGGATATCGAAAGGATGATGCCGATCTCCGCCATCTGCAGGAGCAGCGCCGTGCCGCCGTAGCTGAACAGCGGCAGCGAAATGCCGGTGCTCGGCATGGTGTTCGTGCAGACCGCCACGTTCAGGATGACCTGCAGCGCCAGAAGCGTTGTGATGCCGACGCAGACAAGACAGCTATACCTATCGCGCGCGTGCATCGCAAGCCAGTAGCCGCGGAGGATGAGCAGCGAAAACAGCGCCAGGACCAGCACTGCGCCGATGAAGCCAAGCTCCTCGCATACGATGGAGAAGATATAGTCATTATGCTCCTCGGGCAGATACAGGTACTTCTGCCGGGAGTTCCCGAGCCCGAGCCCGAGCAGCCCGCCCGAACCGATGGAATACAGGCTCTGCACCACCTGCCAGCCGTCGCCGGAGATGTCCGCGAAGGGGTCGGCCCACGCGGTGATGCGGTCACGGACGTAGGGGAACGCCGCCACCGCAATGCCGAGCAGCGCCGCCACCGCGATTCCGCCGCCGACGAACCAGCCGAGCTTCACGCCGCCGACAAAGAGCATGACGATGCCGATGAGTACGATAATCATGATGGCCGACCAGTGCGGCTCCAGCGCGAGCAGGATGCAGATCACGCCCAGCACGATCACAAACGGCAGAATGCCGTAGCGGAAGGTGCTCATTTTCTCCTTCGTGCGGCAGATGAGCTGGGCAAAGAACAGGATCACCGCGATTTTCGCCAGCTCCGAGGGCTGGAAGGTCGTGAAGCCGAGGTCGATCCAGCGCTGCGCACCGCCGCCGATGGCGCCGATGGCTGCGACAATGACGAGAAGGACGATGGATACCAAAAGAACGATGGTGGATACCCGCCGATAGAACCCCATCGGCAGACGGGAAAACACCAGCATAACGCCGACGCCCGCGCCGGCAAACAGCGCCTGCCGGACAAAATAGTATGTGGCGTTGCCGCCCGTCGTGCCCTCAATGTCGTAATACGCGCGGGCATAGCTCGACGACAGGACCATGACCACGCCGATCGCAAGCAGCAGAAGGCTCAGCATCGCGAAGGGCAGGTCCATGCCGCCGCGTTCGATGCTGTCATCGGTCGTATAGTCCGCCAGCCTGGTATTCTCGTAGCTGACCGTATTGCTCATGCGTCCCGCCTTCCTTTCCGAAAAACAACGTGATTTACGCGCCGAAGCGGTTCACGCAGCCAAAAAATGCGATCACCGCGAACACGATCGTGACCGCCGTAAACGTCAGCACGATCTGCCTCTCCGTCCACCGGTGGCCGGTCCAGCCGCCCATCTCGAGATGGTGATGGAACGGTGCCATTTTGAACACACGCTTGCCGTGTGTGAGCTTGAAATACGTGACCTGAATGATGTCCGAAAGTGTCTCGATGATATAGATAATGCCGACCGGGACCAGGATCAGCGGCATATCGAGCGCAAACGCCATCCCGCAGACCGCGCCGCCGAGGAAAAGGCTGCCCGTGTCGCCCATAAAGCATTTCGCGGGATAGAAGTTATACAGCAAAAAGCCGAACAGACCGCCGGTCAGCGCCGCCGTGAAGATGCCGAGGCTCTCAAACTGCATGCCCCAGAAGAACGCCACCGCGGTGTAGAAAATCATGACCGGGGTCGTCACGCTCGCGGCAAGGCCGTCCAGGCCGTCCGTCAGGTTCACGGCGTTCACCGCACCGACCACGATGAACGCGGCGAAGACGAAGTACAGCCATTCCGGCATATCCACGGTCACATTCCAGAATGGTATGTACAGATGCGCCTCCAGATAGCCCTCGAGCCGCAGCAGGTACAGCAGCGCCACGGCCACCGCAAGCTGGAGAATAAATTTTGCCCTGGCGGAGAGCCCGAGGTTCTGCTTTTTGCGGAGCTTTTCGTAGTCGTCCAGAAATCCGATCATGCCGAAAAAGAGTGAAAAGATCAGCACAAAAAGCGCTCCCTTATTGCCCCCGAGCAGATCGGGCAGGCCGATGGTGAAAACCGTCAGCGTCGTCGCCGCAATGAAGATGACGCCGCCCATCGTGGGCGTGCCGGCCTTGGTCTTATGCCAGTTCGGGCCTACCTCCCGGATCTCCTGCCCCGCCTTGATCTTACGCAGCCAGGGGACATAGAACCGGCCCACCACCACCGCGATCACAAGGCCCGCGGCAAATGCCATAATCAGTCGAGTCGTCATAGGTTTAGTTCCTCTCGCTTCCGTACAGATGCTCCGCGACGATCTCGCGTTCATCCATGTGATGCTTAACGCCCTTTATCTCCTGATAGGTCTCATGCCCCTTGCCGGCCAGGACAATGACGTCCCCCGGCTCATGGTGGTCCATGGCCCACGCGATGGCCTCCCGACGGTCGGGAATGACCACATGGGGCGTTTTTTCGGGAACGCCGGCCACAATATCGGCAATGATCGCCTCCGGCGCCTCGCTGCGCGGATTATCCGAGGTGACGATCGTAAAGTCGGCATTCTCCGCCGCGATGCGCCCCATGATCGGACGCTTCGCGGCGTCGCGGTCGCCGCCGCAGCCGAACACCGCCACGACCCGTCCGCTCGCCACGCCGCGCATGGTCTGAAGGATCTTCTCCAGCGCATCCGGCGTGTGGGCGTAATCAATGACGATCGTGTAGTCGCCGTCCGTCGGCACGACCTCCGCGCGGCCCTTAACGCCCTCCGCGGTGGCAAGGGCTTTGGCAGCGTCTACCAGCGGCACACCCGCGAGGTACGCCGCCGACAGCGCCGTCAGCGCGTTGCTCACCGAGAATTTGCCTGGGATGGCGAGCTCCACCGGGACGCTTTCGCCGCCCATAACCGCCGTGAACGCCACGCCGGCGGCGGAGTATGTGATCTTCTCCGCGGTAAGGTCCTCCCCGCCCTCCGTGCCGAAGCGCAGCACCGGGCAGGATGCCCGCTCCGCCATGAAGCCGGACCACTCATCGTCGGTATTGACCGCCGCCCGCTCACAGCGGCTGAAAAGCAGCGCCTTCGCTGCGGCGTATTTTTCCATCGTCTTGTGGAAATCCAAGTGGTCCTGCGTGAGGTTCGTAAACACGCCCACGGAGAAATCTATGCCCGCCACGCGGTCAAGCTCCAGCGCATGGGAGGAAACCTCCATGACCGCATAGCCGCACCCGGCGTCGACCATGCGGCGCAGCAGCGCCTGCAGGTCGTAGGATTCCGGCGTCGTGCGCTGCGTCGGGATTTCCTCGGCGCCGATAACGTTGGCAATCGTGCCGAGAAGCCCCACCTTCGCGCCAAGCGCTTCCTCCAGGATATGCTTCACGAGCGTGGTCGAGGTCGTTTTGCCGTTTGTGCCCGTGACGCCGATCATTCTGAGCTTCCGCGCGGGATGACCGAAATACGCCGCCGACGCCAGCGCCAGCGCCCGGCGGCTGTCCGGCACGAGGATATACGGTACGCTCTCATCCTCCGGCCTGCGCCGGCAGAGCACTGCCGCCGTGCCGGACTCCACAGCCTTGCCGATGAAGCGGTGACCGTCGCTGGCAAAGCCCTCCACGGCGACGAACAGGTCGCCGGGCCGGACCTTGCGCGAATCATAGCGGATATCGTTTATTTCGAGCTCCGGGTCCGCGTTCGTTGCCAGGACCGGAAGCTCCGCGAGCAGTTCTTTCAGTTTCATATCAGTACCTTCCCAAGTTGCTGGAATCGGACAGCGACACCGTAATCACGCTGCCTACCTTGACCTCCTCGCCGGCCGCGACGCTCTGACGGGCAATATAGGCCGAACCGCTCAGCATCGCGCCCTCGCCGTGGACATAAAGCCCGTACCAGCCGAGCCGTATACGCGCGGACTCGTAGTCGAGCCCGGTCAGGTCCTCCATGATGATCGTCTCCTCCTCCGGCTCTGCGTCGAGGTAGAGCACGATCTCACTGTCGGCGGCGATCGTGGAGCCGGAGCGCGGATACTGCGCCGTGACCGTCTCGCCGTCGCCCACCGTGCGGCAGGTGAAGCCCGCCTCGTACACCGCCGCCTGGGCGTCGGCCAGGCTCTTGCCGATCAGCCGCGGCACATCGCGGTCAACATAGCTTTCCTCATCCTCGCTGTACTCCGGCTCAACGCCGAGCACCGGAAGGATATCCGCCATGATGCTGCCGACGGTCGGCGCCGCCATCTGGCCGCCGCTCACATAGGTAGTGGCCTCAGGGCCGGGGTTTTTGAGCAGCACCAGCACCGCAACCTGCGGGTCGTCCATGGGGGCGACGCCGATAAAGGAGACGATATAGCGCTTGGAGCCGGTCTCCGCCTGATAGGCGACGTCCTCGGAGGTCCCGGTCTTGCCGCCGATGCGGTAGCCCGCGACATAGGCGTTATGACCCGTTCCAGCCGGGCTGCCGACGACCTGTTCGAGGATCTCGCACACATGGGCCGAGGTCTCCTCGCTGACGACCTGACGAACGACCTCCGGCTCGCGCTGCATGGCAACGGTCCCGTCGCTGTTCAGGATCTCGCTGACCACATAGGGCTTCATGAGATTGCCGCCGTTCACCGCGGCGCTGACCGCCGTGATAAGCTGAAGCGGCGTGATGGTAAAGGTCTGGCCGAAGGAGGCCGCCGCGAGCTGGGATTGGTTATAGGGGTCGCAGAACACCTCGGTGTCCCACCAGAGGCTCCCCGACTCGCCCTGCAGGTCGATGCCGGTTTTGTCAAAGAAGCCAAAAGCCCGGACGTATTCGTAAAACCGCTCCGCGCCGACCGCCTGGCCGATGTTGACAAGCGCGACGTTGCAGGAGTTCATGATCGCCTCGGTCAGCGTTTCCGAGCCATGACCGCCGGTGAGCCAGCAGTTCAGCGGGTCGTCACGGCCGATGACATTCATGCTGCCACTGCAGTAAAAGCTGCTGTCCATCGTGACCGCGCCGGATTCAAGCCCCATCGCCAGGGTAATGATCTTGAAGGTCGAGCCCGGCTCATAGGTGTCGGACAGCGCCTTGTTGCGCCACTGGTCGTTCCGCGCCTCGGTCAGGAGCGCGTCCTTCGTCTCCTCGTCGGCCGCGGCGTCCACCTGCTCCTGCGTCTGCTCGTCTACGGCAAGATAGTCATTTAGGTCAAAATTATTCAGCGAGGCCATGCCCAGGATCGCGCCGGTGTTCACATCCATGACGATGCCCGCCGCGCCGCCCTGCAGATCGTAATCGGTCTGCGCCTGCGTCAGATGCTTTTCCAGGTAATACTGCACCGTCTCATCAATGCTCAGCACGATGCTCTGCCCGTCCTCGGCGTCATAGTAATCCTCAAAATCCGTAAACAGCATATCCGTGCCGTTCGCCGTGGTGGCGCGGACGATGCGGCCGTTCGTACCGGAGAGCGCATCGTCATAGTAATACTCAACGCCCGCAAGTCCGTAGTCGTCCGCCCCGACAAAGCCCACTACATGCGACGCCAGCGTCGAGTAAGGGTAATACCGCTTCGTGGCCTCCTCGATCTTGACGCCCATATACGGCTTTGTGACCGTATTCCCGTCCTCGTCCACAACCGTATAGCCCGCGTCCTTAAACGCGCGGACCTGTTCGGCGACCTCGTCGTCCACCTTCTTCGCAAGCGTCACATACCACGACGCGCGGTTCTGCGTTTTCTCATAGACCTCATAATAGTCAAGGCCCAGGATCTCCGACATCGCCTGCGCGATCGCGGATACATCCTCGTCATACAGAGCGATCTCCGCCGGGCTGAGGTAGATATTTGAAACCGAGCCGCTCATGGCCAGAATGTTCATGTTTCGGTCGTAAATCGTACCGCGCTGAGCGGAGACCGTCGTCTCCCGGAGCTGCTGATTGACCGCCGCGGCCTCATACCTGTCATGGTCGATGATCTGTATCTGGAACAGCCGCACAGCCAGAAGCATAAATGCAACTATGCCGCACACTATCATGAGGAATAGTGTGCGGCGAAGCATCATGCTATTCGGGGAAGCTGTCGTTTTTTTGGAGCCGCGCTTTCTGCCCATGAAATTCTCCTTTAGATCAACAGAACAAATGCAAGTTTACATAAGAGTATAGCATACTTCTCCGTACAAATCCAGCATATTCCCGCATTTACGCAAAAATTCATGGAATGCCGGACTCAGCCGATCCTCCATGAATTTATGCCGTTTTTAATGAAAATATGAGTAGAACGAGTCAACCAGGTCCTGTACGCCGGCAGACAAAATGTCAGTCCCATCCTGTGATACGATCACCGCCTTGTCCGCGGAGGACACGTTCGAAAGGTAGTATATCTGATCGTCACGAGGCTCCTGCATGCCGAGAACGCTCACTGCGTATTCCTCGACGTCCTTGAGGTTGAAGATCGTTTCATACTCCACCGTCAGGCGGGTATGCTCGGTCTTCAGCTCCGCGATCTGGCTCTCCAGCTCCACCGACTGCTGCGAAATTCCGACAAGGCGGATATGCGCGAGCAGCGTCATGACGAGCACCACGATCACCGCCAGGGAGCCGATAAGCGCCAACAGCGAAATACCCTGCCGTGAGCGTACGACCGCCTGCGCCTTTTCCTTCAGCTCTTCCTTGACCCAAACCGGCTCTTTGGTCTTTACCGGCTGCCGCTTCGGGGCTTCATAAACCTCCTCGGGGTAATAAGCCGGACGGCTGAAATCATAAGCCAGCGTTCCGTCCACTGCGCCGGTGACAAAATTATAGCTTTTGAAATTTTTTGTACCGCTCATTCGGTTCACACTTTCTCTGCGATTCTCAGCCGGGCGCTTCGTGCCCGGGGATTTGCTTCCATTTCCTTCGCCGCCGGCACCACAGGCTTGCGCGTAACGCTTCGGAGCGTCTGCACAAAGCCGCAGGTGCATACGGGAAACTCCTTCGGGCAGGTGCAGCCTGCCTCTCTGCTGCGGATAGCCTCCTTCACCAGCCGGTCCTCCAGCGAGTGGAAGCTGATAATCAGAAGCCTTCCGCCGTCATGGAGACGGTCGGGCGCCTGCTCCAGCATGCGCTCAAGAGAACCAAGCTCGTCGTTTACAGCGATGCGCAGCGCCTGAAAACACCGCTTTGCCGGGTGCTGCTTTTCCCGCAGCGCGGCTGCAGGCATGGTCTTGCGGATAATATCCACAAGCTCCGCCGTCGTCTCGATCGGTCTTTCCTCCCGGCGGGCGACTACCGCCGCCGCGATGCGGCCGGAATAGCGTTCCTCGCCATAGCGCCAGAATATGCTGCGAAGCTCCGCCTCGCTCCAGGTGTTCAGGATCTCCCGGGCCGTCAGCGGCGCATGCTCGTCCATCCGCATATCGAGAGGCGCATCCTTCATATAGGAAAACCCGCGCTCCGCATTGTCGAGCTGCGGAGACGATACGCCAAGATCAAACAGCATGCCGTCCACACAGTCCACGCCGGCGCGGTCAAGAATGTCGCCGAGGTCGCCGAAATTACCCTTCATAAGCGTCACCCGGTCGCCGAAGCGGGCCAGCCGCCGCCCGGCAAACGCCAGCGCCCGGTCGTCCCGGTCGATGCCGATCAGCCGCCCCGTGGTGAGGCGGGAGGCGATCGCCTCCGAATGACCGCCCATACCCAGCGTTCCGTCCACATACACGCCGTCGTCCCGGATGTTCAGATATTTGATGCATTCCTCCAGCAGTACGCTGACATGCTCCATTAGAAATCAAGCTCCTGCATAACCGCCGCGATATTCTCCGGCGACGCCTCCGCGTCACGCAGTGCGGCCCATTCCTCGCTGTCCCAGAATTCGGCGTGGTTGTTGGCGCCGAGGACAGTCACGTTCTTTGTAAGGCCCACCCGTTCCCGCAGAGACTGGGGAAGCAATACGCGGCCCTGGGCGTCCAGCTCGCATTTGGCGGCAAAGGCATACAGCGGCCGCATCTGACGCTGCTTTACATAGGGCATGGCCGATACCTTGTCGGAAAAGATTTTCCAGTTCTCCGCGCTGTATGCGCAGAGGCAGTTATCCATCGAAAGGGTCACGAAAAACTCCGTGCCCAGCTCTTCGCGCAGGCGTGCCGGAACAAAAAGACGCCCTTTGGCATCCAGGGAATGCTGATATTCACCTGTCATCCGGCTTCACCCCCGCCCCACTTCGTGGGATTTCAGTACACATTCCACCACTTTTCCCCACCGCGTGGTTTCATTATAGGGGGCACAGAAAAAAAAAGCAAGGGGGGCAAATCGGTTTTTTGAAAAAAAATCACTGTAAATTTTTTCCAATAGTCCATTCTTGCGGCACCGACCACAATATCTAGTTCCCAGCAAAAAACAGGGCTGACACGAATCGGTGTCAGCCCTGTTTCGGGTATCTCGACGTTATGGAATTTTCCCGGGCGTCGGTTCCGGGCGGATGTGCTCAGCGGCCCTGGCCGTCGCCAGAGCGTCCGCCGGCGTAGCTGGCCGCGGCGCTGCGATAGCGGGCGCGGGAATTGCGGACGATCTCAAGAGCCTGCGCGGCAGATTCCTCCGCGCCGCGGAGCGTCTCGTCGACGTACTCATTCATAGCCCTCTGAATCTCGCGGGACTTGCTCTCCGCGGTAGCGACCATCTGCTTGGCCTTTGCCTCAGCCTGGCGGACGATCTCCTGTTCATCGATCATCTTGCGGGCCTGGGTCTCCGCCATTTTGCGGATGGACTCGCCCTCTTTCTTGGCGTTCTGGATAAACTCATCACGGCGGGAGACAAGACGCCGGGCCTCCGTAATTTCCGCAGGAAGCTGGGTTTTGATCTCTTCGATCAGATCGAGCGCTTTATCACGTTCCACCAGGCACTTGTCGTTTCCGAGAGGAACGCCCCAGGCCTCAGAGATCATATTGTAAAGCATTTCCACCAGCTCAAGGACTCCTTCATTCTCGTTCATTGCTGCGTCTGCCTCCTCTGATTTATTCTTTCTTTAATGTCATCAATAATCTCGCTGGGCGCAAACTCCGAGAGATCCGCGCCGTATGCCGCCATTTCCTTTACGACCGTCGAGCTGAGGAAGGTGTATTTTTCGCTGGAGGTCAAAAAGAGCGTATCCAGATCCGGGTTCATTTTCTTGTTAACGAGGGCAAGCTGAAACTCGTAGTCGAAGTCCGACACGGCGCGCAGTCCCTTCACAATGACGGCGCCCTCATACTGCTTGGCGTACTCTGCCAGCAGCATATCGGTCGTTGCGGCCTCCACATTGCCGAAGCGCCCGACCACCCGCTTTACCAGCTCCACACGTTCCTCTATATCGAAGAGATAGCTCTTGGCGCTGTTTTTCATCACGCAGACCACGACGCAGTCGAAAATCTGCGAGGCACGGCGGATAATGTTCAGATGGCCCAGCGTAATAGGGTCAAAGCTGCCGGGAACGATGGCTGTTGTCATAGCGATGCACCTCGGGCGTACAGCGTAAGCGAAATTTTGCCGTAGTGATAGGTCTTGCCCCGGACATAGGGCGCGGCCGCCTCCGGCATCGACTCGCCTCGCTCACTTTCGACAAGTATTATACCACCATCGGATAATATGTCAAACGAAAAAAGCGCGTTCAGCACATCGTTATATAAGCCCGCATGATACGGCGGGTCGAGGAACACCAGGTCGAATTTCCCGCAGCGGCGCAAATAGGCCAGCGCATCCGAGCGGACAACCGCCGCTTTCATGCCGCAGACCGCGAGATTTTCCCGCACCAGCGCGAGGGACGCCGGGCTGTTGTCCACGAAAACGCACTCCGCCGCGCCGCGGCTGAGCGCCTCGATGCCGAGCTGGCCGGTTCCCGCGAACAGATCGAGCACCCGGCGGCCAGGCACGTCAAACTGGACGATGCTGAAAATTGCCTCCTTCACCATATCCGTGGTCGGCCGAACGGACAGATCCTTCGGTTCGCGGAGCTTGCGCCCGCGTGCTGTTCCGGTGATGACTCTCAAATGCTACTCCTCCCCACTGTGGAAGTGATCGTATACCGACTGCGCGGCATTTTGTGGGATGACGGCGGACAAACGCTCCACCGAGGCTTCCTTGATCTTTCGGACGCTCCCGAATTCCTTCATGAGCGCCTTACGGCGCTGTTCGCCGATGCCGGGGATCTCCTCAAGCTGCGAGGCGATCGTTTTCTGCCGCAGCTTCTTGTGGTAGGTGATGGCAAAGCGGTGGGTCTCCTCCTGGATATGGCCGACAAACGCAAACACCGCCGGATTCTGGCGCAGTCCGATCTCGCGTCCCTCCCGGTCGGTCAGCGCGCGGGTATGGTGCCGGCCGTCCTTCACCATGCCGAACACCGGGATGTGATGAAAGCCCTTCTCGGCCAGCGCATCCTCCGCTGCGGCCACCTGTCCGGGACCGCCGTCGATGAAAAACACATCCGGCAGGGGCGTGAAGCTCTCGTCCTTATCCACAAACCTCTGTATCCGGCGCAAAATCGTCTCGCGCATGCTCGCAAAATCGTCCTGCGCCTTCACGGTTTTCATATGGAATTTGCGGTATTTCCGCTTGGCAGGGCGCCCGTCCTCGAACACGGTCATGGACGACACGATGCCGAAATCCCCGGTGTTCGAGATGTCGTATGCCTCGATGCGCCGGGGCAGGTCCTCCAGCGTGAGCATTTTTTGAAGCCATTCGAGAATTTTGCTGCGCCGCTCCGCCTCGCTCTCGGCGCGGGCGCTCTCCTCCCGCGCGTTCCGCTGCGCGGCCTCGTAAAACTCCCGCCGCGTTCCGCGCTGCGGTACGGACAGCTCGATTTTATGCCCGGCCATCTCCGACAAGAGCGCTGCGAGCGGTTCCCTGTCCTCAATCTCCACCGGCAGGAGCACGAGCTTCGGCCAGGCGCCCCGGCGGATATAGTACTGCCGCACAAGGCTCGACACCGCCTGCGCATCCTCTTCCATCGGTTCGGGCATGAGTTCAAGGTCTTTCCCTGTCAGGTCGCCTTCGGTGTAATGCAGCACGACAAAGGCCGTCTTGGCGCTGCGGAAAAAGCCCACAGCGTCGGTATCTGCCCGCGCAGCCTTGATGACATTCTGGCGGTTTGAAAGCTCTCCCACCGCCCTCATGCGGTCACGCAGCTCCGCGGCCTTCTCAAAGCGCATCGCCTCTGCCGCGGCCAGCATATCCCGCTCCAGAGCACGCACAAGCTCCTTCGAGTCGCCGGAGAGAATCTGCGCCGCCTGCGCCATGCGCTCACGGTACTCAGCTTGTCCCGGCTCCCCGCGGCACCACCCCTCGCAGGCATTCATGTGATGGTTAAGGCAGGGCCGGTCCCTGCCGATATCCCGTGGAAACCGCCGTGAGCAGGACGGCAGCTTCAGCGCCTTGGCCAGCGTTTCGAGGATGCTCTTCGTCACGCCGCGCCCGCCATAAGGGCCAAAATACCTCGCCCCGTCCTCCGCCACGCGGTTCACGATCGTGAACACGGGGTACGGCTCGCGCATATCAAGCCGCAGAAACGGATAGGTCTTGTCGTCCCGGAGCAGGATGTTATAATGCGGCATGTGCCGCTTGATGAGGCTGTTTTCCAGCACCAGTGCCTCAAACTCTGTTGCCGCAACAATTACGTCGAAGTCGTCCACATGGCTGACCATCGCCGCCACCTTGGGCAGGTGATCGCCGCGGAAATAGCTCGTCACCCGGTTTTTCAGGGCCTTAGCCTTCCCGACATAAATGACCTCGCCCTTGGCGTCCTTCATAATATAGACGCCGGGCAGCAGAGGCAGTTTATTCGCTTTTTCCCGAAGAAGCGCGATCTTGTCCATAGTTTCAGTATAAACAGATAAGGGGTGTGCAAGGAAACTCACACACCCCAATATCTGTTATTGACGGATTATTCCTCGAATTCCCGGTTGATGAGGTCAACCAGGGTATCCACGGCCAGCTCCTCATCCGAGCCGCTGGCAATGATCCGAATGGCGGTGCCCTTCACAATGCCGAGGGAGAGTACGCCGAGCAGGCTCTTCGCGTTCACGCGACGGTCATCCCGCTCGATCCAGATCACGCTTTTGAACTCATTTGCCTTCTGGATGAAGAAGGTCGCAGGACGGGCATGCAGACCTACCGGATTGTTGATGGTAACTTCACGTGTACACATGTGCTCACCATTCCTTTACACAAATATCTTTTTCGCTGATATTCTATCAAAAAAATACTTACTTCGCAAACCCTTTTCTTTCGTTTTGGAGAATTGCACATAGAAAGGTTCTTTTTATCGCAGATTTTACTTCAATTCAACCACGGTCACACCGGTTTCCCCCTCGCCGTAGCGTCCGAGCCGGAAGCTTTTGACGAGGCGGCTGCGGCGGAGCATCCCCTGCACCGCCGCCCGCAGCGCCCCGGTACCCTTTCCGTGGATGATCGTAACGGTTTTGAGACGGGCACGGTAGGCGTTATCGAGGTAGCGCTCCACCACAAGATCGGCCTCATCCGCCATCATGCCGCGGATATCCAGCTCCGGCGCGCAGGACGCGGACCGCAGCGCGGTTCCCGCCGCCGCGGCTACATTCTTTTTCTTCGGGGCGTTTTCCTTCAGCCGCACCTCCCCCGGCGAGGCCGTCACTTTCATGATCCCCGCCTGCAGCGCCAGCGTGCCGTTATCGTTCACCTTGATGACCTCCGCCGTGATGCCGCTCGACAGAAGCTCCACGGTATCGCCCGGCTTGATCGGACGGCTCGGCGCCTCCGGCTCAGGCCGCAGACCGCCGCGCTCACGCATATGCTCCTCCGCTTCGTTCAGCCTGCGGCGCATCGCAGCGCGGGCCTCGTTCACCTTCTGGTGATCGACCTCGTCGTTTTCCATCGCACGCTCACGGTCAATCTCACGCCAGGCCTCGTCCGCCGCCGCACGGGCTTCCTGCAAAATGCGCTCGGCATCCCGACGGGCTTTCAGCTCAGCTTTTTCAAGCCGGACCTCCAGCTCACGGCGCATCTGCTCGGCACGCCGGGCGTCCTCCTCAGCGGCACGCCGGGCGCGTTCCTGCGCGTCGGTCTGGCGTTCCAGCGCAACGCGCTGCTCCTCAAGGCGCTCGATGGTCTTTTCAAAGGTTGAGGTCTCCGCGCTTAAGCGTCGCTTCGCGTCCTCTATGATCGCATCGGGCAGACCGAGGCGGCTCGAGATCGCAAACGCATTCGACTTGCCCGGAATACCCACCAAAAGCCGATAGGTCGGACGCAGGGTCTCCACATCAAACTCGCACGAGGCGTTCACGACCCCGGCAGTGTTGGTGGCATAGATTTTCAGCTCGGCGTAATGCGTCGTCGCGGCGACAAGCGCGCCGACCTGCCGGGCGTATTCGATGATCGCGACCGCGAGGGCCGCGCCCTCGGTCGGGTCCGTGCCCGCGCCCACCTCATCGAGCAGCACCAGCGTGCCGGCGCCGCATTCGCGCAGAATGTCCACCATGTTCACCATATGGCTTGAAAACGTGGATAAGCTCTGCTCGATCGACTGCTCGTCGCCTATGTCGGCCAGGATCGCGTCCGGCACCGGCACGGCGCTGCCGTCCCCGGCGGGGATATGCAGGCCGCAGCCCGCCATCGCGCACAGAAGGCCGAGCGTTTTGAGCGTCACGGTCTTGCCGCCGGTATTCGGTCCGGTGATGACGATGGTATCCTGTCCCTCGCCGCCGAGGCCGACGTCGATGGGGACGGCCTCTCCTTTCGGCAGAAGCGGATGCCGCGCCTTTTTCAGCAGGATCTCGTTCTCCGTCAGGAGCGGTTCGCCGGCGTTCATGGCATAGCTCAGCTCCGCCTTGGCAAAGACGAGGTCAAGCGCCGTCAGCACCTGGAAGTTGAGGTCGATATTTCCCCGCGCGGCGGCGCAGTCCGCTGAAAGCTCCATCAGGATGCGTTCGATCTCCGCCTTTTCCTTGGCGCCCAGCTCACGCAGCTCGTTATTCGCCTTTACAACGCCCATCGGCTCGACAAAGAGCGTCGAACCGCTGCCGCTGACGTCGTGGACAAGCCCGGGCAGTTCGCTCTTTTTCTCCGCACGCACGGGTACGACAAAGCGCCCGCCGCGCTGCGTGATGATCGCCTCCTGCAAAACCTTTGCATAGGAGGGCGAGGAGATAATCTTCTGCAGGCTGTCACGCACACGGGCCGACGCCGCGCGCATCCTGCGCCGGATATCCGCAAGCTCCGGGCTTGCGCTGTCGGCGATCTCCTCCTCGCCGGTGATCGAGGCCGTGATCTTTTCCTCCAGAAAGCGGTTCGGCGTCAACGAGGCAAACAGACGCTTCAGGCTGCCGCATTCACCGCGTCCGGCGGCATAGCTCGCCGCCGCGCGGGCGCAGAACAGAACCCCTGCGATATCCAAAAGCTCCCGCGTATTGAGCATGCCGCCCCGGTCGGCCCGGGCAAGACTCGATCGCACATCCTTGAGGCCCGTGAAGGATGGGCTGCCCTTCGTCTCCACCATGCGCTTTGCGTCCGTAGTCTCCTGCAGGCGCTCCTTCACCTGCCGCCGGTCAGAGGCGGGACGCAGCGCAAGCGCCGCCGCCTTCGCCCCCTCCGAGGCCGCCTTTTCGGCCAAACGCTCAAGCACCGCGGTCAGCTCGATCGTGCGCAGGGATTTTTCCAAAAGTTCCTTTTTATCCATCATTTGATCGTCTTCCAATAGTCAAGAGAGTAGAAATTCCTGTCAAGCTGCCGCCGTACAAATGCCTCCGCGGCCTTTGACAGCCGCGTCAGACTCTCTTCCGGGACGGCAAAGGAGAATTCGCGCTTCGCCGGCGCTTCCACAATATGCCGCAGCGCGGAAAGCGCCTCCGGATCAAGCGGCATGGAAAGGCCCTCCGAGGCCGCGCCGCATGCGCGGCAATGCACCATGCCCGAAGCCGGCGAGAACATCGGCTCCTGCATATCCGCCCGTCCGCACACACCGCACGTCTCCACCTCCGGCGCAAAGCCCTCAAGCGCCATGAGCCGAAATTCAAACACGGTCTTCACCTGCTCCGGGCTGTATATCCCCCGGCTGAGCGCATAGAGCGCGTTGAGCGCCAGCTTCAGCGCCGGGCCGTCCGACACCTCCTCGGCGCATACGGTGTCAAGAAGCTCCGCAAAATACGAGCCGAGCGCGAGCTGGGAGATATCCTCCCGCAGACCGAGAAACTGCTCCAGGCTCAAGCCCTCGTTTGCCGTCCAGCGGCCGCGGTTTCCGAACAGTGTGAACTCCGACCAGCAAAGAGCCTGGCTGGCCGCCGCGAGGCGGCTGCCCTTCCGCAGCGCCCCCCGGGCCTTGATCGTCAGCTTGCCGCGGTCCTCCGTCAGCACGGTCAGGATGCGGTCGGCCTCCTTGTAACGGACCTCCCGCAGGACAAGACCTCTTGTTGTTGCATACATCTTATGTACCACCAAACCCGTCGGGAGGGGATTTTTCATCCCCTCCGGCCGGCGTCCCCGCGCCGGTACAGCAGCCAGCACATGGGATCGCCTGTATCTTCAAATAATCGCCAGAGAAGGTCCTGTTCCCACTTCTCTTCCTCTTTCAAGAAATCACCCCGCGGCTCTTATTGTGCCTCATGCGGGGTGATTTGATGCTTACTCGTCCACAAAGCCAAAATTTCTCAAAAGAGCGTCGCTGTCGCGCCAGTTTTCCTTGACCTTGACCCAGGTCTGCAAAAAGACCTTCTGGCCCATGAACCGCTCGATATCCCGGCGCGCCAGCTCGCCGATGCGTTTGAGCATCGCGCCGTGCTTGCCGATGATGATGCCCTTGTGGCTCTGCTTCTCACAGTAGATAGTCACGTCGAGATCAATGATATCGCTGTCCTCGCGCTGCTCAAACTTCGTGACCACGACGGCCGTGCCGTGGGGGATCTCCTTATCGAGCGTCAGCAGCAGCTTTTCGCGCACGATCTCGGCGCAGATCTGTTTTTCCGGCTGATCGGAAATATAGTCGTCCGGGAAGAGCTGCGGTCCCTCCATGGCGAATTTCTGCAAAATGCCCAAAAGCTCCTCCACCCCGTCGCCGGTCCGCGCAGAGATAGGAATGATGTCGGCGAAATCATACGCTTCGCTGTACGCCGCGATCACGGGCAGAAGCTCACGCTTATCCGCGAGCGTGTCGGCCTTGTTGATGACGAGCACCGCAGGCATATCGTTTTCCCGAAAGCTTTCCATGAGGACCTTTTCCTGCGGGCCGATGTTCGCCACGGGCTCGACCAGCAGCGCGACGGCGTCCACATCCGCGACGCTCTGGCGCACGACGCCGTCCATGTAGTCGCCGAGCTTGGTCCGGGCCTTGTGATACCCCGGCGTGTCGGCAAATATAAACTGCGTATCGCCCCGGCTCGTCACCGCGAGGATACGGCGGCGGGTGGTCTGCGGCTTCGGGGAGACGATTGTGATTTTCTCCCCCACGAGCGTATTCGTCAGCGTAGACTTCCCGACATTCGGGCGCCCCGCAATGGTAATCATGGCTGTTTTGGTAATCATTTGTTAATCCTCCGTACGGATGCCGTTCGGCTCCAGCACCTTCATAACGGCCTTTTCGCGCGCACGCATGGCGTGCTTCATCTCCCCCTCATCCACATGGTCATAGCCCAGCAGATGCAGGACGCTGTGGACAGTCAGATAGCTGATCTCATGCTCCGCACCATGTCCGAATTCCGCGCCCTGCGCCGCCGCGCGGTCGACATTCAGGACCATGTCGCCCAGCACGCGCCGCCCGCTCTGTGGATCAATCTCGTCCATCGGGAAGCTCAGCACATCCGTGGGCCTGTCCACCTCCCGGAATTCCTTGTTGATGATATGTATGCCCGCGTCATCCGTCAGGAGCACGGACAGCTCGCAGGAATCGGCGATGTTCTCCGCGTCCAGCACGGCCATGGCCGCTTTTTTAATGCGCCGGCGCAGACTGAACGGGCATTTCACCCCGTTTTCGCAGCGCAGGCGCAGCCGCAGCTTCGCCATCACTTCCACCCCCGATCGTTTTTATGAGCGGAGCCTGCCCCGCTCTTTTTCTTTTCGTCGTATTTTTCATACGCGGCGATAATGCGCTGCACGAGCACATGACGCACGACGTCCGCGCCGGTCAGGCGGCAGATCTGGATATCCTCCACGCCCTCCAGCACGCGCATGGCCTCCTTGAGGCCCGAGATTTTATCCGCGGGCAGGTCGATCTGCGTCACGTCGCCGGTGATGACGACCTTGGAGCCGAAGCCCAGGCGGGTCAGGAACATCTTCATCTGCTCGCGGGAGGTATTCTGCGCCTCATCGAGAATGATGAAGCTGTCGTCGAGCGTCCGTCCGCGCATATACGCAAGCGGCGCGACCTCGATATCGCCGCGCTCGAGGTATTTGTTATAGGTCTCCGCGCCGAGCATATCGAACAGCGCGTCATACAGCGGGCGCAGGTACGGATCGACCTTGCTCTGCAGATCGCCCGGCAGAAAGCCCAGCCGTTCGCCGGCCTCGACGGCGGGGCGGGTCAGCACGATTCGGTTCACCTTCTTCTCCCGGAACGCCTGCACCGCGCAGGCCACGGCGAGATAGGTCTTACCCGTGCCGGCCGGGCCGACGCCGAGGGTGACGGTGTTGTTCTTGATTGCCTCCACATAGGCAGTCTGACCGATGGTCTTGGGCTTGATGGGCTTTCCCTTCGCCGTCACGCAGACCACGCCGCGGGCAAGCTCGGTGATCTGGTTTTCCTGTCCCGCCTGCACGAGCTTGATGATATAGCGTACATTCTGCGCGTCGATGGTCTCTCCGCGGGCCGCGAGAGAAAGCAGTCCCCCGATCGCCTTCTCCGCATACATGACGCTCTCCGCGTCCCCCGCGATGCGGATATTGTCATCCCGGCTCGACACGATGACGCCGAGCTCCGTCTCAATGATATGCAGATTCTGGTCAAACGAGCCGAACACGCTTATCACGTTCTCCAGCCGGTCGATCTGCATGGTTTTTTCGATCATGAATTGTCTTCCTCTGTCCTTGGTATTTTCGCCTGAACGGCGGAAAGCTCCGCTTCCGTCAGCGGCACCGTGACGCCGATCTCCTCGGTACACTCGGCCCGCAGCGTTACATACATCACGCCGTCGGCCTCCGAGGCCGTGAACACGCTCTCCGTGACCGTGCCGGTATCGCCGATGCGGGCCAGCAGCTCCGCCATAAGCTGCGCCTCCAGTTCCTCCCGCAGCTCTTCTGCGGGGACGGACTGCTTTTCATACGCCGTGACCGTCGCGATCTCCAGCGCAAGCGGCAGGGTAAAATACCCCGGCCAGCCAAACGCATAACTACTTATGATTTTATCACATCCCGCAGGACAAATACTACTCTCTTTATAAAAATTTATCCGCTTTTTTCCCAAAACCAGCGAAACAAGGTGCTTCCTCTCCCCGCCGGAGCTTTTGACCTCCATCGTCACCGGCGCGGCCGCAGTCATTTCATACCATGTCCGCGCCTGCGCGACGCCGATGGCGCGGGTCGCACCCTGCACGCCGAAGCGGCCCGTAGCATAGCCCTCAATGAGCGTTTCGCCCGGCAGCACCGCCCGGTTCACCACATCCGCCGCCGTGCCGCGCTTGGCGATGACCGCCGTAACATAGCAGGGCCGGTCGGCGACGACCTTTGCCGGTTCGTCCTCCGGGACCGGCTCGATATGCTCCCTCTTTTCGCGCACGATGACCCGCGCGCGGCACCCCTGCATCGTAACGGTCATCCACCGGATCCCCGGAAGCTGCAGGATGACGCCGTTGCGCACCGCGTCCTGGCTCATGCCGATCCAGCTCGCGCCCGTTTCCACGCCGCAGTCCGCCAGCGCCTGCAATATGAGTCCGTCGGGGATCGTCTCGTTCCCCTCGATCTCGATATCCCATATCCGCGCAAGGCTCGAGCACAGAAGAGACAGCGCGATAAACAGCGCCGCGGCAAGGCTCACGCGCCGCTTCGCGCTCCCGAAAAGCACCGGCAGCCCGCCCGCGGCGGTGATCTCCGCCTCCAGCCCCAGCGACGCTGCCAGCGGCGCCATGCGCTTTTGCGCCGCATACGGCACGCGCAGCGTCAGGCAGAAATCGGACGGCGGAGCAGCGTCCCAAAACGGGACCCCCGCCCGTCCAAGCGCGTCCAAAAACCGCTCCGGCTCCACTCCGGCTACGCGCACCTCGGCCCAGCCGGTCATGCTCCGCGCCGCGTTCATTCAAGCTCCACCGACCAGATCCGTCCGGTCACGATCAGTTCCCGCTCCGTCATCGCCGCAAGATACAGCCCCTCTCCCTTCAACAGCACGCGCCCGTTCACCCTCGCCGCAGCGATTCGCTCGGCCGAATACTCCAGCAGGCCCCGGTGTCCCTCGATCAGCACCCGGTCATCTCCGGAGATCGTGATGCGCGGCCCGGCGGAGCGAGACTCCGCCGGTATATCAAACTGTTCGCCGATGCGGGCAGCCAGACTCTTTCCATTCATGGGCATCCCTCCGGGAAAAATCTATGCGCGACCGGTTCAGAAATAGACGTCCGGCGCGTATACTGCCCCATGAAACGATATTATCCTTTACTTCTGCCGGGCGCGATCTTCTGCGGCATGGTCGCCTTTTCCGCCGGCGCCGCCGACGGCGCCCGGGACGGCATACGCCTCTGCGCGGCAAGCCTTGCGCCGTCGCTCTTCCCGTTTTTCGTGCTGGCCCGGCTTTTATCCGCCATGGGCCTGCCCGCCCTGCTCGGACAAAGCCTCCAAAAGCCCATGGCCCGGTTTTTTCACATTTCCGGCGCGGGCGCGCAGGCGTTTTTCCTCGGCATTTCCGGCGGGTATCCGCTCGGCGCCGCCGTTACCGCGCAGCTTCGCCGGGATAAGCTCATCAGCCGGGACGAGGCCGAACGGCTCCTCGCCTTTTCAAACAACTCCGGACCGGGCTTCATCCTCGGCGCAGCGGCGGGCGTGTTCCACAGCCCGGCGGCGGGCCTGCTGCTGTATATCACGCATGTACTCGCGGCGCTCTGCGTCGGGCTGCTGTTCCGTCCGAAAAAAATGCCGGACACCGCCCCCTCCGCCGAATCGCCGCCAAAAACGCTGGCGGAGGCGTTTCCCGACGCCGTTTCCGGCGCGCTGACCGCCGTGCTGAACGTGTGCGGATATGTGGTGTTTTTCCGGGCGCTGCTCGGCATGCTGCCCCCGCTGCCGCTGGCACAGACCGGAACGGCGCTGATGACCGGACTGTTCGAGCTGGGCAGCGGGATCGCCGCGCTCGCGGGATGTTCCCCCGCGCCGGACACGCTGGCAGCCGCAGCATTTTTGCTCGGCTGGGGCGGGCTTTCCGTCCACGGCCAGACGCTCGGCGTCGTGCGGGACGCGGATATAAGCTGCGCCCGGCACCTTGCGGGCCGGGCGCTCTGCGGCATATTGGCCGCGGTATTCACTTTTTTGCCGGCAAGGCTGTTCTTTTAAAATTAATATGGAAACTCCAGGCTCACGCCGCCGTTTGCCTCGTCATACTCCGCGCCGAGCAGGTTTTGCAGGTCGGTCACGCCCTGTTCCGCCGCTGCGTAGGACAGCTCCGTCAGGTCAGTCTCACCGCCGTCCGCAAAGTCCTCTATGGCATCATAGGCGTCCAGCAGACGGTACTTAAAGTCCGGGTCGGTATAATCGGCGTAGTCCGCGGTGTCGAGCATGAACATCGGGCGGTAGCTCACGCCGCTGACCCAGGTCTCTCCGGTATCCGTGTCGCGGCTGATCTCGATCTTCGCGACGGCGGATAGGTTCGTGTACTGGTCGTTGAAGCAGCTCATGAGGTTTGACAGGCTGTAGCACGCGACGCAGTTGGCCTTCGTGCCGTCGGCCCGCTCCACGGTCATCGTCTCGATGGGCTGCGGAGTCTTGATGCCGGCGCCGATGAGCACGTCCGCACCGCTCTCAAACAGGTGCTGCGCCATGTCCGACTGATTCTGGCGCACGACGGTGTAATACTGCGTGGAGTCCCACCAGTAGATATAGACGACCACGATATCCGCCCCGGCATTTTTCACCGTGGCGATATCCGCGTCGATGCGGTCATAGTCGATCTGCTCCTGATTGGACATATAGTCCGTCGTGTACACATCGACGCACCAGGTGTTGTCCGCGATGGACATACCGCCCGTGCCGTAAGTATAGCTCAGGAAGGCGACGTTTACGTCATGCACGGAAGCCATATAGGCCCCATGCGCCTGCTCGCTGGCATAGGCGCCGGCGACATTCAGGCCTTCGTCCTGCAGGGCGTGGACCGTATCGACAAGGCCGTCCAGCCCCTGATCGAGGATGTGATCGGTCGCCGCGTTCACAAGCTGGAAGCCAGCCCCCGCCAGCGCGGTCGCCAGCGCGGAGGGCAGGTTGTAGCCCGTGTCATAGCCGGCAAGCGTCGTCATTGTGCCGACCAGCGTGCAGGCCGAAAAATCCGACCCGCTCAGCACATCGGTCACGCCGTCGATCTCCCGGAAGAAATCATAGCTCACCTCATCGTCGTCGCCGGACGCAGCCTCCGTGGACAGGCCGGGCTGGCCG
This sequence comes from uncultured Oscillospiraceae bacterium, assembly GCA_964406615.1. Classification (GTDB taxonomy): domain Bacteria; phylum Bacillota; class Clostridia; order Oscillospirales; family Oscillospiraceae; genus CAJOIG01. The sequence goes on along the minus strand of CAYOSI010000001.1, from coordinate 2,924 downwards.
ATGATGTCGCCGGCAAAGGTCAGCGTGATCGTCTCCGTGGCGCGCTCCGGCGTCGGCGTAGGCTCCGGCGTCGCTGTGGGCTCCGGCGTCGGCGTCGTAGCCGCCGCAAGCTCTTCCGCCTCGATCTCTTCCATCTGCTCCCGGTTTGCCTGGAAATTCAGAAAGATCATCACCGCCAGTCCCACCGCGAGAAACACCAGAAGCACATACATAAACCCAGTGAGAAAACCGTCTCGTTTCATACTCCGTTACCTCAGCTCCAGAATCGCGCGGGCCATGAAGTCCAGCCTGTCCGTCTCAAAGGCGCCCAGCCTGCCGGCACTCGCCGCGCGGCGGATGGCCCCGTCATACGGGAGGGACGCCATCACGGGGATGGTCTTGCAGGAATCGGCGACGGACATGTCTTCCTCGGCAAAGTTCTCCACGACGCCCATGACGGGCACGCGCAGCATATCCGCCAGGTTGATCGAGCGGCGCAGCGCCGCTCCCCCCTGCTCGCCCGGCTCCGCCACGGCCACCGCGTAATCAAGCGTCATGGTGGTGTAGTACTCCAGCGGCACATCGCCGGCGCCGGAGGGCATATCGACAATCAGCACGTCAAGCCCGTCCGGCCATTTTGTATCCTTGAAGAGCCACACTGCAAGCTTCGCCATATCCTTTCCGGGCCAGACGACCGGCTCCAGCGGGTCCTCCACAATGATCCCCATGCTGACGACCGGGATGCCGTCCGCGCTCTCCACCGGCTCCAGCTCCGGCATATCGCCGAGGACCGGCTCCTTCATGCCGAGAAGCGCCGGGATGGTTGGGCCGGCGATATCCGCGTCCAGGATCGCCGCGGTTGCCCCCTGCTTCATGATCGCCTTCGCGAGGAGCACGGACACCGTGCTCTTGCCCGTACCTCCCTTTCCGCCGGTGACAACGAGCACCACCTTCGCGGGCTTCTGCACCTTGGAGGAGCATTCCGCCTGGCAGGTGGAACAGTTATGCTCACACGCCTGCAGGGTCTCCAGGTACTGCTGCTGCTCCTCCGGCGTCATGTTTTTTATGCGTTCCAGTTCATCCATTGATGATGTATCTCCTATTGCAAAAAATCATAGGCTGTGCGCTTATTCGCCCACAGCCTATAATATTACCGCATTTTCCGCAAAAAATAAAGTCTTTTATGTGAATACGTCATTTCAGCGCCGCATAGCGCAGGAGGATCGCACAGACCTCGGCGCGGTTCGCCTGATCCCGCGGACGCAGCGTGCCGTCCTCATAGCCGTTGATGATCTCGTTTTTGACCGCCCACGCCATAGCGTCCGCCGCCCAATCATGAATCCTGCCCGCATCCGAAAACGCGCTCAGGTCATACGAAACGGACGGTTCCCCCTTCATTCGGTACAGGATCGTGACCAGCTCTTCCCGCGTGATCGCACGATCGGGCGCAAACGTATCCTCGGAAAGGCCCTTCACGATCCCCGCCCCGGCGGCCCAGTTCACCGCCGGCTTATACCAATCCTGCATCAGGTCGGTGAACCCGGCGCTCCCGGACGCTTTGGGAGAATCCTGCATCCGGTGAAGCATCGTGACCACCATCGCGCGGGTAGCGGTGCTCCGCGGCGAAAAGCTCGTGGAGGATACGCCGGTGACGATCCCGTCCTGATAGGCCTGCAGCACATCGTCATAATACCAGTCCCCCGCTTTGACGTCCGTGAACGGATTTCCGTTGTTCGGCTCAAACCAGAAGTCAAGGTCGACAGCGCCGGAAATGCCGTTCACCGAACCGTCGCTGCTGCACTGCCAGTACTCATAATTTCGGGCCGTATAGCTGGTTTTGGTCGTGTAATGCGCAAGCCACAGGCGGCCGATCTCATTCGGATACACATCGCTTGTGAGGTTGCTGGGGTTAAAATAGACCATGCTCTCGTATCCCGCGGCTTCGACACGCTCGCAGAAAGCATTGCACATATCCGTCACCGTGCGCTTTGACACCTTTGCGTTGGAGAAGCGCCCGCCGGGATAGTGCTCGAGGTCGAATACCAGCGGCAGATCGATATCATAGTTCTTCACGAGGTTCAGCATAAAGTCCGCTTCCTCCAAGGCCTCCGCCACCGTGGTGGCCTGGGAGAAAATATACACGCCGACCTTGATGCCGGCTGCCTTTGCGCCTTTTATGTAGGACGTAAAATATCCGTCCTGCACAAGCTTGCCGGAGCTTACGCCGCGGTACGCGCAGCGCAGGATCGCAAACTCCACACCGGCCGCCTTGACCTTCGTCCAGTTGATGCTCTCCTGCCAGCTCGAAACGTCGATGCCCTTGTGCAGCGTTTCATTGCCTGCCACGGTGCGGGTCGTAAAATCGCTCCAGGTCTTGGACCCCGCGCCGTCGAGATTCAGCAGCGCCTGCTGCGTATAACGCTCGTAGAGCGGGTCCTCCGGGTCGGCATACTCATACTGCGCCGCGCCGCTCAGTCCGTCCTCCGACTCCTCCACCGGCGCCTCGGCCGTTTCCTCCGCAGCGGCGGCTTTCTCGAAAACCGGCTCTTCCTCCACCGGCGTCTCCCCGGAAACCGGCTCTTCCTCCGCCGGCGTCTCCCCGGCGGGCTCAACGCTTTCCTCAGACGCTGCCTCCGCCGGAAGCTCCTCGGCGGACGTCTCCGGCTCTGCGGCTGGTTCCTCGCACGGGATCTCCTGCACTCCCTCTTCGCCCGGGTCCTCCGCCGCCAGTGCCGACAGCGGGAATATGCCCGCAAGCAGGATGGCGCACAGCAGCAGACTCAAACCTTTTATACTCGTTTTCTTCATGTACCTGTAACCTTTTCGATGTAATTGTAACAAAAAGTTACAATTACTATAACACAGTTTCCCCGGCAATTCAATCCCCAATTGAGTCAAGTCCGAATTTGTGTGTAAATTCCTTTAGGCATAACATGCAGGAGGCT